>NZ_JBQCFT010000132.1:0-16186 GCF_051958795.1 Luteibacter sp.
CGCGTACCTGTTCGTGGACATGGCCCACGTCGCCGGCCTCGTGGCCGCGGGCGTGTACCCGAACCCGGTGCCGCACGCGCACGTCGTCACCTCCACCACGCACAAGACCCTGCGCGGTCCGCGCGGCGGCATCATCGTGGCGAAGGGCCTTGGCGAGGAGCTGGAAAAGAAGCTGCAGTCGGTGGTGTTCCCCGGTATCCAGGGCGGCCCGCTCATGCACGTCATCGCCGCCAAGGCCGTGGCCTTCAAGGAAGCGCTGGAGCCTTCGTTCACCGATTACCAGAAGCAGGTGGTCGCCAACGCCAAGGCCATGGCCAAGACGCTGATCGCCCGTGGCTACAAGGTCGTCTCCGGCGGTACCGAGAACCACCTGATGCTGGTCGACCTGATCGGCCGCGAAACCACGGGCAAGGACGCGGAAGCCGCGCTCGGCAAGGCACACATCACCGTGAACAAGAACGCCGTGCCGAACGACCCGCGCTCGCCGTTCGTGACCTCGGGCCTGCGCGTCGGTACGCCGGCGATCACCACCCGCGGCTACAAGGAAGCGGACACGGTGGAACTGGCCAACTGGATCTGCGACGTGCTCGACGCGCCGAACGATGACGCCGTCATCAAGGCCGTGCGCGAGAAGGTCACGGCGCAGTGCAAGCAGTTCCCGGTGTACGGCTGATCGATGCATTGTCCGTTCTGCCAGCATGAAGACACCCGCGTCATCGATTCCCGGCTTACCGAGGACGGTGGCACGGTGCGTCGGCGGCGCGAGTGCCCGCAGTGTGGTGAGCGTTTCAATACCTTCGAAACCGCGGAACTGAAGCTCCCGGCGATCGTGAAATCCGGCGATCGCCGCGAGCCCTTCGACGAACACAAGCTGCGCGTCAGCTTCGAGCGTGCGTTGCAGAAGCGGCCGGTGGCCAGCGATTCGGTCGATGCGGCCACGCGTGCGGTCATGAACGACCTGCGCCGCAGCGGCGAGCGCGAGGTGCCGTCGCGGCAGGTGGGTGAGCTGGTCATGCGCGAACTCAAGGCGCTCGACCAGGTGGCCTACGTGCGATTCGCCTCCGTCTACCGGCGGTTCGAGGATGTCCACGCGTTCCGCGAGGAGATCGAGAAGCTCGAGCGTGACCTTCCGTCGCTGGAAGGCCTGCAACTGCCCCTGCTCGAGGCGGCGCGGCGCGGACGCAAGCCCTGATGACCCGCCCGTTCTTCCCGGCCATGGACCATGTCCACATGGCCCATGCGTTGCGTCTCGCTGCCCGCGGCATGCATACCACCCAGCCCAACCCGCGCGTCGGTTGCGTGATCGCGCGCGGCGAGACCGTGCTGGGCACGGGCTGGCATCCGAAGGCGGGAGAGCCGCATGCGGAAGTGTTCGCGCTGCGCGAAGCGGGTGAAGCCGCGCGCGGCGCGACCGCCTACGTCACGCTGGAGCCGTGCGCGCACCATGGCCGCACGCCGCCGTGCGCCGACGCGCTGATCGCCGCCGGCGTCGGCCGCGTCGTCATCGCCCACGAGGATCCGTTCACCCAGGTGGACGGCAAGGGCATCGAGAAGATTCGCGCGGCCGGCATCGGCGTGCAGGTCGGCCTGATGCGCGATGCGGCGCACGAACTCAACATCGGTTTCTTCAGCCGCATCCAGCGCGGCCGCCCATGGGTCCGCGTGAAACTGGCGATGAGCCTGGACGGGCGCACCGCGCTCGCCGATGGCTCGTCGAAATGGATCACGGGCGAAGCCGCCCGCGCGGATGGCCAGCGCTGGCGCGCGCGCGCCTCGGCCATTCTTTCCGGCAGCGGCACGGTGCTCGCGGATAACCCGCGGCTCACCGTTCGCCTCCCCGGCGATGAACCGTTCGTGCCGCCGTTGCGCGCGATCCTCGATACGCACCTGCGTACGCCCGCGGGCCACCATGTGCTCGATGGCAGCGCGCCGACGGTGCTGCTGCATGCGGCCGAGGCCACGGTGCCCGCGCACCTGCAGGCGGTGCAGCGCGCGACGATCCGTAGTGAGGACGGCAAGGGTCTCGACCTTCGCGCGGCGCTGCACTGGCTCGCCCAGCACGATGTGAACGAGGTGCATGTCGAAGCCGGCCCAGTGCTGTGCGGCGCGTTGCTCGCCGAAGGCCTGGCGGACGAACTGCTGATCTACATCGCGCCTGTCCTGCTCGGGAACACGGCGCGGCCGATGCTGCACCTGCCGCCCCTCGATGACATGGCCTCGCGGTGGAAGCTCGAAACGATCGACCGCCGCCAGGTCGGTGACGACACCCGCCTGCTGATGCGCCCCGCCGCATGAAGACCGTGCGCTGGGGCATCATCGGCTGCGGCGCGGTCACCGAAGTGAAGAGCGGGCCTGCCTTTGCGAAGGTGCCCGGATCGGCGCTCGTGGCCGTCATGCGCCGCGATGCCGGCAAGGCACGCGATTACGCACAACGCCACGACGTGCCGCGCTGGTACGACGATGCGGAAGAGCTGATCGCGGATCCGGACGTCGATGCCGTCTACATCGCGACGCCGCCGTCGAGCCATCGCGAGTACGCATTGAAGTCGATCGCCGCCGGCAAGCCGGTGTACATCGAAAAGCCCATGGCGATGAACCATCGCGAATGCCTCGATATCGTCGAGGCGGGCAGGGCGGCGAACGTACCCGTGTTCGTCGCGTATTACCGTCGCGCCTTGCCCCGTTTCACCACGATCGCACGGCTGCTGCGCGAAGGCGCGATCGGCGCGCCGCGCTTCGTCAACGTCGTGCTGCACCACCCTTTCGAAAAGGCCTACCAGGATCCGGCGAACCTGCCATGGCGGGTGCAGCCTGCGCTCTCCGGTGGCGGCATCTTCGTCGACCTCGCCAGCCACACGCTCGATATCCTGGATTTCCTGCTCGGCCCGCTGGTCGATGTGCGCGGCATGTCGCGTAACCAGCTCGGCGCCTACCCCGCCGAGGACAGCGTCGCGATGGCCTTCGCCTTCGGCGACGGCGTGCTGGGCACGGGCCTCTGGAACTTCGGTGCGGACCGCCGCGAGGATCGCATCGAGATCGTCGGCGACCGTGGCCGGCTGGTCTTCGCCACCTTTGGCGATGGCCCCATCCGGATCGAAGCCGACGGCAAGGTCGACAACCTTTCGATCGAAAACCCCGCACACATCCAGCAGCCGCTGATCACCACGATGGTGCAGGCGTTGTCGGGAGAAGGGGAGTGCCCCTCCACCGGCGAAACCGCCGCCCGCACGAGCTGGGTGATGGATCAGGTGCTCAACCCGGCATGACCGTTGCCCGGTAGGAGCCCACCCTGTGGGCGACGCCATTCGCGATAACGCAACAAGGCCTGCGGCGGTGAGGCGAAGGATGTCGCCCACAGGGTGGGCTCCTACGGTAATCCCGGGGTTGCAGTGGCCCCCGCCAGCCCCATGTTATGATCCGCTCCACATTCAAGCGTCTTCAGGGCGGGGTGCAATTCCCCACCGGCGGTAGGTTTCCGCGAGGAAACGAGCCCGCGAGCGCTCCCGGTCCTGCCGGGAGGTCAGCAGATCCGGTCAGACTCCGGAGCCGACGGTCATAGTCCGGATGAAAGAAGACGGCACCATGCGTCCCCCGTGGGGCGCGTGGCGCCATGCGCCTTGGGACGTTTTTCGCCCACCTAGCGAGAAACGCCATATGTTCACCGGCATCATCCAGGCTGTAGGCCGCATCAAGCGGCTGGAACCCCGCGGCGGCGATGTCCGCCTCGTGGTCGACACCACCTCCCTCGACATGGCCGATGTCGCCCTTGGCGACAGCATCGCCGTGTCCGGCGTCTGCCTCACGGTCATCGAATTCGATGCCAGCAGCTTCGCGGCCGATGTCTCCAACGAGACGCTCGCCATGACCTCGCTGGGCAAGCACAAGGCCGGCGACGCCGTGAACCTGGAGAAGGCCCTGCGCCTCGCCGATCGCCTCGGCGGCCACCTGGTTTCCGGCCATGTGGACGGCACCGGCAAGGTCGTGTCGGTCACCCCCGATGGCCGCTCGCAGCGCTGGACGTTCGAGGTGCCGCGCGACCTGGCCCGCTACATCGCCCACAAGGGTTCGGTCTGCATCGACGGCACCAGCCTCACGGTGAACGAGGTGGACGGCACGCGTTTCGGCGTGAACCTTATCCCCCACACCGTGGAACACACGACGTTCGCGGCGCGACGCCCCGGCGATACGGTGAACATCGAAGTGGACGTGGTGGCGCGCTACGTGGAGCGCCTGCTCTCCGCCGGCGGCGCCCCGCGTCTCGACGAAAACTTCCTCAAAGACCACGGCTTCGCCTGACGGGACGCGCACGACCATGCCATTCAACACCATTCCCGAGATCGTCGAAGACCTGCGCCAGGGCCGCATGGTCATCATCGTGGACGACGAAGACCGCGAGAACGACGGCGACATCGTGATGGCCGCCGAGAAGGTGCGGCCCGAAGACGTGAACTTCATGGTGCGCGAAGCACGCGGCCTGCTATGCCTCACCCTGACCGAGCAGCGCACGCGCCAGCTCGGGCTGAAGCCGATGGTCGCGGACAACAATTCGCCGTACCACACCAACTTCACCGTCTCGATCGAGGCGGCCGAAGGCGTGACCACCGGGATTTCCGCGCACGACCGCGCGCATACGGTGCAGGTGGCCGTGGCGAAGGACGCGAAGCCGGCGGATATCACCATGCCCGGCCACGTCTTCCCGCTCACCGCCCAACCCGGTGGCGTGCTGACCCGCGCCGGCCACACCGAAGCCGGTTGTGACCTCGCCGCGATGGCGGGCCTGGAGCCGGCCGCGGCGATCATCGAAGTGCTGCATGACGATGGCTCCATGGCGCGCCGCCCGGAACTCGAGGCGTTTGCCGCAAAGCACGGGCTGAAGATCGGCACCATCGCCGACCTCATCCGTTACCGGCTCGAAACGGAAAAGACCGTCGAGCGCGTGTTCGAGGAAGGCGTGGAGACGGAGTTCGGCCCGTTCCGCCTCGTGGCGTATCGCGATGCGATCCGCAGCGGCCTGCATTTCGCCCTGTTCCGCGGCGATATCGCCGATGGCGAGCCGGTGCTCACCCGCGTGCATGTGCGCAACACGCTCTCCGACGTGCTGCACCTGAAGCGCGACGACCTTGGCCAGACCGTCACCGAAGCCCTGCGCCGCATCGCCGACGAAGGCCGCGGCGTGATCCTCGTGCTTTCCGGCGCAGACACGCCCGAGGCCCTGCTGGGCCGCCTGCGCGGCGACAAGCAGCCCATGCCGGCACCGAAGGATGACCAGGAGTGGCGGCAGCTGGGTCTGGGCGCGCAGATGCTCGCCGATCTCGGCGTGAAGCGCCTGCGGGTCATCGGCACGCCGCGCAAGTTCGTGGGCATTTCAGGCTTTGGCCTTGAAGTGGTCGAGCAGGACAGCTAAACCTGAGCCCATGCCTGTCTCCTACGATATCCAGCTGATCGCCCCCGCCGGTTACCCCCACAACCCCGAAGCCATGCGCATCGGGGTCGAACGCCTCGAAGCGGCGGGGCACCGGGTACATGGCAAGGACGTGCTGAAGCGCCGCGAGCTCCGTTTCGCCGGCAGCGATGCCGAACGTGCCGCCGACCTGAACGCCCTCGCCGACCCCTCGAAACCGTTGCCCGACATCGTCCTGTCGATCCGCGGCGGCTATGGGGCCCATCCGGTACTGCCGTTGCTGGACTACGACCGGCTCCGTGCGCGGCTTGGCGGCGCACCCGTAGCGCTCGTCGGGCACAGCGATTTCACGGCCCTGCAGTGCGCCCTTTTCGCGCGGAGTGGCGTCGCGACCCTGGGCGGCCCCATGCTGGGCCCCGACTTCGGCTCGCAGCCACTCGATCCGCTGACCTGGGATAGCTTCTGGCAAACCGTCGGGAGCGGGGGAGGCGAGGCCGCGTGGGACGCACCCGGCGCCCGCGACCTCGAGGTCGAGGGCACGGTCTGGGGCGGCAACCTGGCCATGCTTTCCAGTCTGGTCGGCTCGGACTTCTTCCCGCGGATCGAGGGCGGCATCCTCTTCGTCGAAGATATCGCCGAACCCCCGTACCGGGTGGAGCGCATGCTCTACCACCTCCTCCACGCCGGGGTCCTCGGCCGGCAGAAGGCGCTGGTGATCGGCGACTTCACCAGCTGCCGGGTGGCCGAGTACGACAACGGTTACGACCTTTCCGTGGCCTTCGAACGCATCGGCGCGGCGGCGGGCATCCCGCTGGTCCAGGGCCTGCCGTTCGGCCACGGCCCGGCCAAGTTCACCCTGCCATTCGGCATCGCCGGCCGGCTCCGCGTGGCCGATGGCCGCGCCAGCCTCGCCTTCAGCGGCCACCCCCGGCCCAAAACCTCGTAAAATACCCGGCCGCATGGCGGCCATCCGCCCCACAGGACTCCCCGACCCATGAAGATCATCGAAGGCGATTTCGCCACCCCGAAGGGCCGTTTCGCCATCGTGGCCGGCCGGTTCAACGCGTTTGTCGTCGAGCCGCTGGTCGAAGGTGCGCGCGACGCGCTCGTCCGCCACGGCGTGAAGGACGACGCGATCGACCTGATCCGCGTGCCGGGCGCATGGGAAATCGCGCAGGCCGCCCACAAGGTCGCCGCCTCCGGCAAGTACGCCGCCGTCATCGGCCTGGGTGCCGTGATCCGCGGTTCCACCCCCCACTTCGACTACGTCGCCGGTGAAGCCGCCAAGGGCCTCGGCCAGGCCGCGTATGCCTCGGGCGTGCCGGTCTCGTTCGGCGTGCTCACCACCGACAGCATCGAGCAGGCCATCGAGCGTGCAGGCACCAAGGCCGGCAACAAGGGCGTGGATGCCGCGATGGTCGCGATCGAAATGGTCAACCTCTACACGAAGCTCGGCAAATGACTAACACTCCTCCGCACGGTATCGACCTGGCCGCGCGTTCCCGCGCGCGTCGCCGTGCCCTGCAGGCACTCTACGCATGGCAGGTGGGCGGCGCCCGCATGGGCAGCGTCATCGAGCAGTTCCGCCACGAGCAGGACATGCAGGTGGCCGACCAGGAATACTTCGAAGACCTGCTCCGCGGCGTGGAACAGCACGTCAAGGAACTTGACGAAGGCATCAAGCCGTTCGTCGATCGTGACGTGAGCCAGATCGATCCGATCGAGCGCGCCGCGCTGCGCCTCGGTGCGTATGAGCTGAAGTACCGTCCCGACGTGCCGTACCGCGTGGTGATCAACGAAGCCGTGGAAGCCACCAAGCGCTTCGGCGCCGACCATGGCCACAGCTATGTGAACGGTGTCCTCGACAAACTCGCGACGCACTGGCGTACGGCCGAGAAGCGATCCTGATCACCCGCGCGTTTCGTGCGCGCTGATGGAGCACGCATGGAATTCGACCTGATCGAACGCATCCGCCGGCACACCGACGTCCAGCGCGACGACGTGGTGACCGGCATCGGCGATGACGCGGCCGTCGTCGCCGTGCCCGCGGGACGCGAGCTCGCGATCGCCGTGGATACCCTGGTCGAGGGCATCCATTTCCCCGTGGGCACCGCGCCGGCCGACATCGGCTGGAAGGCGCTCGCGGTGAATCTCTCCGACCTCGCGTCGATGGCCGCCACGCCCGCATGGGCGTTGCTCGCGCTGACCTTGCCCACGCCGGAC
This sequence comes from Luteibacter sp., assembly GCF_051958795.1. Classification (GTDB taxonomy): domain Bacteria; phylum Pseudomonadota; class Gammaproteobacteria; order Xanthomonadales; family Rhodanobacteraceae; genus Luteibacter. The sequence goes on from NZ_JBQCFT010000132.1 coordinate 7,625, forward strand.
GAAGCCTTCATCGACGGCCTGGCGCGCGGCTTCGCCGAGCTCGCTTCGCCATTTCGCCTGGCATTGATCGGCGGCGATACGACGCGTGGCCCGCTCACCGTGACGGTGACCGTCCACGGCTTCACCACGCCCGGCCAGGCCCTGCTGCGTAACGGCGCCCGCGTCGGTGATGCGGTGATGGTGACCGGTACGCTGGGTGACGCGGCCGCTGGCCTGCGCTGCCTTGCCGAGGCCGATCCCACCCCCTACGCAGGGCTTATCGAACGCCTGAACCGGCCCACGCCGCGCGTCGCGGCAGGCCTGGCGCTGCGTGGCATCGCGACCGCCTGCATCGATGTCTCCGATGGCCTGGTCGCCGACCTGGGTCATATCTGCAAACAGAGCGGCGTGGCGGCGGAGATCGATCCCGCGTTGCTGCCGTTCTCGTCCGCCATGCTCACGCACTTCCACGATGGTGATGCCGTGGACTTCGCACTATCGGGCGGCGACGACTATGAGCTGTGCTTCACGGTGCCCTCCGAGAAGGCCAATGAAGTCGCCGCCGATCTCGCGCGCGTCGGCTGTGGCGCCACGCGTATCGGCCGCATCGTGGAAGGCTCGGGCGTGCGCATCATCGGCGCTGGCGGCGAGACGCATGCGCCGGCCCGCTCCGGCTGGAACCACTTCGCATGAGCACCAAATACGTCCTCGACCCCGCCGACCGACGCCGCCTGATGGCGACACCCGCCGGCTGGCTTGCAACCGGTTTCGGCTCCGGGCTGGTGCCGAAGGCGCAGGGGACTGCCGGTTCACTGGCGGCGATCGTGCCGTGGTTGCTGCTGCACACGGTGCTGGACCTGTGGGGCTGGCTGTTGCTTATCGCGGTGTCCTTCGCCCTTGGCGTGCGCGCGTGTAACGTCGCCGGCCGGATCATCGGCGTGGACGATCACCGCAGCCTGGTGTGGGATGAGTTCGTGGGGCAGTGGATCGCGCTGCTGCCGGTGCTCATGGTGCCCGGCTTCGCGTGGGTCGTCGCGGGTTTCATCCTGTTCCGCCTGTTCGATGTGTGGAAGCCCTGGCCCATCGCCTGGTTCGACCGGCGGGTGAAGGGCGGCCTCGGCGTCATGCTCGATGACGTGATCGCCGGCATCTTCGCCGCCATCGTCCTGCACTTCATCCAGTTCATCGTTCTTTAGGAGAACACCATGGAATACCGTCGCCTCGGCGCCACTGGCCTCAAGCTGTCGGCGTTGTCGTATGGCGCGTGGGTGACGTTCGGCCGCCAGGTCGGGCGCTCCGCCGCGCGCGAACTCATCGCGCTGGCGTACGATAACGGCATCAACTTCTTCGACAACGCCGAAACCTATAACGCCGGCGATGCGGAACGCCTGATGGGCGACGTGATCGCCGACCTGCGCCTGCCGCGCGATGCGTACTGCGTTTCCAGCAAGGTGTATTTCGGTGCGGTCACCGACCCGAAGCCGACGCAGCGCGGCCTCTCCCGCAAGCACGTCTTCGACGCCTGCCACCAGGCGCTCGAGCGTTTGCGCGTGGATTACCTCGACCTGTATCTCTGCCACCGCCCCGACCCGGAGACGCCGGTGCTGGAAACCGTGTGGGCGATGGATACGCTCGTCAGGCAGGGCAAGGTGCTCTACTGGGGCACGAGCGAATGGCCGGCGGAACTCATCACGGAAGCGCATCGCGTGGCTCGCGAGAACCATCTCGTCGCGCCGTCGATGGAGCAGCCGCAGTACAACCTGCTGCACCGCGACCGCGTCGAGCGCGAGTACGCGCCGTTGTACCGCGACTACGGCATGGGCACCACCATCTGGTCGCCGCTGGCATCCGGCCTGCTCACCGGGAAGTACAACGACGGCATCCCCGATGACTCGCGCCTGGGCCACCCTGACTATGCGTGGCTGCGCGATGCGCTGATGGAGAACGACGGCGCGTCGTTGAAGACAGTGCGCGCACTGGCGCCGATCGCCGAAGACCTCGGTATTCCGCTTCCCCGCCTCTCGCTGGCGTGGTGCCTGAAAAATCCGCACGTCTCCACCGTGATCCTCGGCGCAAGCAAGCCCCACCAGCTCGAAGAAAACCTGAAGGCCCTCGACGCCGTGCCGCTGCTCACCGACGAGGTGATGGCAAGGATCGCAGCCGCGCTATAACCCCACCGCGTAGGAGCCCACCCTGTGGGCGACATCTTTCGCCTCACCGCGACAGGCCCTGCGGCGTTATCGCGAGCGGCGTCGCCCACAGGGTGGGCTCCTACGACGCGACGGGTAGTGCCTCAGACGTCCCCGAAAAGCGCCTGCAGCATGGCGATGGCGGCAAGGCCCGCCGTTTCGGTGCGCAGGATGCGCGGGCCGAGCTTCAGCCCGGTGAACGCCGCCTGGGCCAGTGCGGTGCGGTCGCGTTCGCCAAAGCCGCCTTCCGGGCCGATAGCGATGATCGCGGAACCGGTAAGGCCCAGCTCGGAAGGGCGCTTGTCTCCCTCGGGCAACAGCGCCAGACGCATCGGCCCACCGTCCCCCAGCGAACCCAGCCACGCGTTCAGCGCCACGGCCGGTTCGATCACCGGCACCACGGCGCGCCCCGACTGTTCGCACGCGCTCGCCGCCACCGCACGCCAGTGCAGCAGGCGCTTTTCCGCGCGCGCCGCATCCAGCTTCACTTCGGAACGCTCGGTGATGAGCGGCACGATGCGCGTGATGCCCAGCTCGCTGGCCTTCTGCACGATCAGGTCCATCTTCTCGCCGCGGGCGACGCCCTGGGCAAGGGTCAGCGAAAGCGGCGACTCGTTGGCAAGGGCACGGCATTCACCGACCAGGGCAACGACCTCACGCTTGCCGACGCTGTGCAGCGTTGCATCGAACTCCTCGGCGGTATCGCCCGCGAACAGCACCACCGGATCGCCCGCCTGCATGCGCAGTACCCGCGCAACGTGCTCACCCGCCTGGCTGGGCAAGGTGATCTCCTGGCCAGGGGCCAGCGGCTGGTCGACATGGATTCGGATCGTGCGCATGGTGGGCCTTGTGTCACGGAACATCCATTGTACCGGGCTACGCAGGGGGCTATCGTCACGGCGTCGCGTAGGAGCTTTACATGCCGATCGCCTGGTACTTCGACTTCGTTTCGCCGTTCTGCTGGCTGCAGTGGCCGGCGATCCGCGAGCTGGCCGCCAGCCGCGAGGTGGCGCTGCGGCCGATCCTGTTCGGTGCGCTGCTGAAGCAGATGAACCACCTGGGGCCTGCGGAAATCCCGTGTAAACGCGAGTTTACGTACCGTTACGCGACCTGGCGCGCACGCCAGGCAGGCATGCCGATGCGCTTTCCGCCAAGCCACCCGTTCAATCCGCTGCCGGCGCTGCGGCTGTGCGTGGCGGCCGGGAACACCGTGGAAGTCGTGGGCGCGATCTATGAGTGGATCTGGGCCCACGGCCGCGCGGCGGATACGCCCGAGGCCCTCGCGCCGCTCGCGGCATCGTTCGGCATCATGGACCTGCGCGAGGCCCTCTCCGCCCCGGAAGTCAAAGCCGAACTCCAGGCCAATTTCGAGCAGGGCATGCGCGACAGGCTCTACGGCGTACCTACGCTCGCGATCGGTGGCGAACTGTTCTGGGGCGCCGATGCCCACGACTTCGCCATGGCCTACCTCGACAACCCCGGCATGTTCGCCGAGGGCGAGATGGCCCGCCTTGGCGAACTGCCGGTAGGCCTTTCCAGGATCTAGGCGACGGCCTTGCCGATACCCGCGATCGCGGTATCGACCATGAAGTCGATCTCGTCTTCGCGGATGACGTATGGCGGCATGAAGTACACGATGTTCCCGAGCGGGCGAAGCAGCGCACCGTTTTCCAGGCCGTGCCGGTAGACGCGCAACCCGCGGCGTTCGTGGGCGGGGAAGGGCGCGCGCGTGGCCTTGTCGGCCACCAGCTCGATGGCTGCAATCATGCCGGTCTGGCGCACATCCGCCACGTGCGGGTGATCGCGCAGCGGTGCGATGCGCGACGCCATGTGCGCGGCGAGCACGCGGTTGCGTTCCAGCACGGGATCCTCGCGGAAGATCTGCAGCGTGGCCGTCGCCGCGCGGCAGGCCAGCGGGTTGCCGGTGTAGCTGTGCGAATGCAGGAAGGCCTTGCCCGCCGCGTATTCCGCGTAGAACGCCTGGTAGACGTCCTGCGTGGTGACCACGGCCGAGAGCGGCAGGAAGCCACCGGTGAGGCCCTTGGAAAGGCACATGAAGTCCGGCGACACCCCGGCCTGCTCGCACGCGAACAACGTGCCGGTGCGGCCGAAGCCCACGGCGATCTCGTCGGCTATGAAGTGCACGCCGAACTCATCGCACAGCGCGCGAAGCCCGGTGAGATACGAGGGGTCGTACATGCGCATGCCACCCGCGCACTGCACCAGCGGCTCGACGATCACCGCACAGGTTTCGTGCGCATGGCGTTCGAGGATCGCGCGCATCTCGCCAAGGCGGCGCGTCGCGATCTCCGCCGGCGTCTCCCCAGGTTCGCCTTCGTAGGTATCCGGCGAGGGTGCGAGCTCCGGTGTGAGCAGCAGCGGCGCATAGGTCTTGCGGTACAGCGCCACGTCACTCACCGACAGCGCGCCCAGCGTTTCGCCGTGGTAGCTGCCGGTGAGGGCGATGAAGCGGGTCTTCTCGCCGTGCCCGCGGTTGAGCCAGTAGTGGAAGCTCATCTTCAGCGCCACTTCGATCGCCGCGGAGCCGTTGTCTGCCAGGAACACCCGCTCCAGCCCCGGCGGCGTGATCCTGACCAGTTCCTCGGCCAGTTCCAGCGCGGGCTGGTGGGTGAAGCCGGCGAAGATCACATGCTCCAGCCGGTCGAGCTGGTCTTTCAGCGCCGCGCCGATGCGCGGCTCGGCATGGCCGAACAGGTTGGTCCACCACGAGCTCACGGCATCGAGGTAACGGCGGCCATCCGTGCCCACCAGCCATGCCCCTTCACCGCGCGCGACGGGTACCATGGGCAGGGTTTCGTGGTCGTGCATCTGGGTGCACGGGTGCCAGAGGACGGAGAGGTCGCGCTGGACCAGCGCGTCGGTCGCCTGGGCGGCGAAAAGGGCGTTGTTCATCCGCCCATGATCGCCCGCTACCCCTGCGTCCTCAAGCTTTGCCAAGAGGTGATGGATTGAAGTGGTTACGCCGGATCGGCCTGCTCGTCCTTGTGCTGGTGCTTGCCGCCGGCGTCTTCTACTGGTTCCTGCCCGCCAGCGTCGCGGTGCCGTATGTGGCGCAGCGCGCCCGCGGCCTCGTGCTGGATGACCTATCAGGCACCGTGTGGGATGGCCGCGCGGGGCGCGTCATGACCCGAGACGGGCTCGACCTGGGCGCCGTGACCTGGAAGCTGGGGCGCGACGTGATCCTCGGCCGTACCCACCTGGACCTTCACTTCGATGGCCGTGCCGGCCGTTTCGACGGCCATATGGAGCGCACGCAGGCCGACCGCGTCCAGTGGCGCGATGTCGCCTTCCGTCTCGACGCCGCGGCCCTGTCCGGGCCCGGCCTGCCCCGTGACCTGGTGCCCGTCGGCGTGGTCGAGGGCAAGGTCCCGCAGGCTGACCTGCAGGGCAACTGGCCGCTCTCGCTGGATGCCGACGTGAACTGGCGCGCGGCCGCCGTGAAAACGCCCGAGGGCCACGTCACCCTGGGTGGGCTGGCCTTCAAGGCGCACTCGGAAGCCGGCCTGCTGCGGGCCACGCTGGCCGACGACGGTGAAGGTTCGCTCGCTGTCGATGCGCGCGTCGCCGCGTTGCCGCTTGGCTGGCGGCTGGATGGCGCGCTCGTACCGCGCATCCGTGACACCGCGCTGACCCACCTCATCGCCCGCTTCGGCCCCGTGCGGCCGGAAGGCTCCGTTTCCCTGGCCCGCAAGGCCGGGCTCGCACCGGCCGCCACGCCATGACCGATATTCTCGACAAAGCCCTGTCCGCCGCCCGCGACGCCGCCGGTGCCGCGGCGGAGATCATCCAGCACTACTGGCGCGCCGGCGTCGACGTGATCACCAAGGGCGATGACACGCCGGTGACGGTCGCCGACCGCGAGAGTGAGCTGGCCATCCGCGAAATCCTGGCGCGTGCGATGCCCGAGGCGGGGATCTACGGCGAGGAATACGGCGCGGACGACATCAGCCGCGAATGGCTGTGGCTGGTGGATCCGCTCGACGGTACCAAGAGTTTCGTACGCCGCACGCCGTTCTTCTCGACCCAGATCGCACTGATGCACCATGGCGAACTCGTCCTGGGCGTCTCCTCCGCGCCCATCTACGGCGAGCGCATGTGGGCGGTGAAGGGCCGCGGTGCATGGCTCGACGGCGAGCGCGTGCAGGTGGCGGATACCAGCGCCTTCGCGCAGGCGTCGATCTCCACGGGCAACGTGAAGACGCTCACCACCGACGCGCGCTGGGACGTCCTCGGCCAGATGATCCGCGACAGCAACCGCATCCGCGGCTATGGCGATTTCTGCCATTACCACCTGCTGGCGCGTGGCGGGGTCGATCTCGTCATCGAATCCGACGTGAACATCCTCGACATCGCGCCGCTGGCCGTGATCGTGCGCGAAGCCGGTGGCGTATTCACCGAGCTCGATGGCGGCCCCGTGGGGCTGGAGACGCGCGGAATCCTGGCCGGCACGCCCGCGATCCACGCCGAGGCGCTCGAACGGTTCCGCGGCGTTACAATCGACCGATGAACAAGCGCCCTACCATCCTCGCGACACGCGATGCACCCGATAGCCCGCTCCGCAAGGCGGAGCAGGTGGACCTCGAGTTTTCCAACGGCGAGCGCCGCACCTACGAGCGCCTCAAGGGCAGCGGCTTCGGCGCGGTGCTGATCGTCGCGATGCGCGATCCGGAGACCGTGCTACTGGTGCGCGAATACGGCGTCGGCGTCGATCGCTACGAACTCGGCGTGCCGAAGGGCCGGCTCGATCGCGATGAAACCACCGAGCAGGGCGCGAACCGTGAGCTGAAGGAAGAAGTGGGTTACGGGGCGCGCAAGCTGAAGATCCTCGGCACGCTCTCGCTGTCACCCTCGTACATGACCCACCTGGCGCACGTGGTCCTCGCAGAGGATCTGTACGCCGAGCGCCTGCAGGGTGATGAGCCCGAAGAGCTCGAGGTGGTGCCCTGGCGCATGGACAAGCTGCACGAACTGCTCGCCCGCGATGACGTTACCGAAGGGCGTTCCATCGCCGCCCTGTTCATGGCCCGCGAGTACCTCGCCGGCCGCTACCAGCCCGCGTGACGGCGCGGCCGGCCAGCGCGTGCCTGGACGAGGTCTGCGCCATCGCGCGCGAGGCCAGCGACGCGATCCTCGCGGTATACGCGCAAGACTTCGAAGTGATCCAGAAGGCCGATGCCTCGCCGGTCACCACCGCCGACCTCGCGGCGCAGGCCGTGATCGCGCACCGCCTGCAGGAGATCGCGCCCGGCGTGCCGGTGATCTCGGAAGAAGCGCTCGCCGCGCCCTGGGCCGAACGGCGTACCTGGCGCCGCTACTGGTTGGTCGATCCCTTGGATGGCACGCGCGAGTTCATCAAGCGCAACGGCGAGTTCACGGTGAACATCGCGCTCATCGAGGACCATCGCAGCGTCCTTGGCGTGGTGCTGGCACCCGTCACGGGGGATCTGTACGCCGCGGCGAAGGGTCAGGGCGCCTGGCGCCAGCAGGATCCCGGCGCCCTGCGCGAACCGATCCGCGCGCGCCGCGCCGATGGCCTGCTGCGGGTCACCGGCAGCCGCTCGCATGCGGGCGTCCGCGCGGCCACGCTGCTCCAGCGACTCGGTGAGCACGAGACCTTTGCCCTGGGCTCGTCGCTGAAGTTCTGCGTCATCGCCCGCGGCGACGCGGATGTCTACCTGCGTCTCGGCGCCACCTCCGAATGGGATACGGCGGCAGCGCAGTGCGTGCTGGAAGAGGCTGGCGGCGCCGTGCTCGACCTGGCCGGCCGGCCGTTCCGGTACAACACGCGCGATTCGCTGATCAATCCCGAATTCATCGCCTGCGGCGATACCAGCATCGACTGGGCCGCGCGGCTCATTGACCCGGAACCCTGACGCATGGCACGACCCATCGACGACCTCCTCGCGATCATGGCGCGCCTGCGCGATCCGGAGAACGGGTGTCCCTGGGACGTAAGGCAGAGCTTCGCCACGATCGCGCCGTATACGATCGAGGAGGCCTACGAGGTCGCGGACGCCATCGACCGCGATGACATGCACGACCTGCGCGACGAACTCGGCGACCTGCTGCTGCAGGTGGTGTTCCACGCACGCATGGCGGAAGAAGCCGGCGAGTTCGGCTTCGGCGATGTCGTCGCCGCCATCAGCGACAAGATGGAGCGCCGCCACCCGCATGTGTTCGGTGACGTTACGCATGAAAGCGATGCCGCGCGTTCGCGCGACTGGGATCGCCTGAAAGCCGAAGAGCGCAAGGCGAAGGGCGGGGAAGACCCCAGTGCGCTCGCCGGCATCTCGCGCGGCCTGCCGGAATGGCAGCGCGCGGTGAAGCTGCAGAAGCGTGCGGCGAATACGGGTTTCGACTGGCCGGACCACCG
>NZ_JBQCFT010000133.1:0-11245 GCF_051958795.1 Luteibacter sp.
AGCGCTACGAAACCGAGGCCGAGTACGTCGAGCGCGTGCGCGCCGACCTGTCGAAAAGCGCGGACGAGATCGCCGCGCACACCGGCGTGCGCCCGCGTGCCATCGCATGGCCGTACGGTGCGTACTCTCGCGTCGGCACGAACGTTGCGATCGGCCTGGGCATGACGGTCACCTTCAGCCTGGGCGATGCCGTGCCCTCGCTGGGCACGGGCGGCACGATCCCGCGGCTGCTGGTCAGCGGCAACATCACGGCCAACCGCCTCGGCTGGCTGATCCGCCACCAGACCCGCGTCGACCCCACCCGCGCCGTACAGGTCGACCTCGATTACGTGTACGACCCCGACCCCGCCCAGCAGGATCGCAACCTGTCGAAGCTGCTGGACCGGATCAAGCGCATGCATCCCAGCCAGGTGTGGCTGCAGGCGTATGCCGACCCCGATGGGGACGGCGTCGCCGATGCCGTGTACTTCGCCAATCGCCATCTCCCCGTGCGCGCGGACCTGTTCTCCCGCGTCTCGTGGCAACTGCGCACCCGCGCCGGCGTGCGCGTCTACGCGTGGATGCCCGTGCTGGCCTTCCGCTTCCCCGACGGCAAGGACCTGCCTTCGCTGGCCGGCGAACCGAAGCCCGGTGGCGATCACTTCCGCCTCGCGCCGTACGATCCGCGCGTCCGCCAGATGATCGGCGACGTGTATGAAGACCTTGCCATGCACACCGACGAGGCCGGCGTGCTGTTCTCCGATGATGCGTACCTGCGCGACACTGACCACTTGGGGCCATGGGCGAAGAACAGCGCCGCGCAGAACACCCAGGCGCTGATCGCATTCACCCAGGACCTGGTGACGCGCATGAAGAAATGGCGGCCGCAACTGCTCACGGCGCGCAACCTATATGCCCGCAACGTCCTGCAACCGAACGCCGAGGCCTGGACGGCGCAGAGCCTGCCTGCCTTCATCAAGGCCTACGACATGACCGCGATCATGGCCATGCCGCAGCTGGACCAGCAGGCGGACCGCATCGGCTGGTACCGGAACCTCGTGGGAAAAGCGCTGGCCCAGCCGGGCGCGGAAGACCGCGTGCTGTTCGAGTTCGCCACGGTCAACTGGCGCACGAAACAGCCGATCGACGTGCGCGATATCAATGACCGCATCCGCGCGACGCAGGCAGCGGGCGCCCGCCACATCGGCTACTACCCCGACGACTTCCTGCACAACCACCCTGACCTGGAAGCGATCCGGCCGTACATTTCGGCGTCCGACTACCCTTACCCGGAGCCCGCCCGATGAACTACGGGGTCCTGCATTTCCTGCTGGAATTCGCGTTCTATTACCCGCTGGCGATGTCGCTGGTGTGGATGAGCGGCGGGGTCATCTATTACCTGCGCTGGGAACGCAACGAGCCGATCCGGGTCAAGCCGCCGACACTCGCGGAGTACCCGATGGTGACGCTGATCGTGCCCTGCCATAACGAGGGGGAACAGGTGCGCGAGACCATCGCCCATCTCGCCTCGCAGCAGTGGCCCAACTTCGAGATCATCGCGATCAACGACGGCTCGACCGATGACACCGGCGCGCAGCTCGACCAGTTGCTCGACCAGTACCCGAAGCTCCGCGTCATCCACATGGCATCGAACCAGGGCAAGGCCATGGGTCTGCGTGCCGCCGCGCTCGCGTCCAACGCCGACTTCCTGGTGTGCGTCGATGGCGACGCCCTGCTCGACGACTACGCCACGCACTGGATGGTCTCGCACATGCTGGATAGCCCGCGCGTCGCCGCGGTCACCGGCAACCCGCGCATCCGCAACCGCTCCACGCTCCTCGGCAAACTGCAGGTGGGTGAATTCTCGTCGATCATCGGCCTGATCAAGCGCGCGCAGCGCGTCTATGGGCGCATCTTCACGGTCTCCGGCGTCATCGCGTGCTTCCGCAAGAGCGCACTGCACGACGTGGGCTACTGGAGCACCGACATGGTGACGGAGGATATCGACGTGAGCTGGCGCCTGCAGATGCGCCACTGGGAGATCCGCTACGAACCCAATGCGCTGTGCTGGATCCTGATGCCCGAGACCATCCGCGGGCTGTGGAAACAGCGCCTGCGCTGGGCCCAGGGCGGATCCGAAGTGTTGCTGCGTTACACGAAGAAGCTGCTGAACTGGCGCCAGCGGCGCATGTGGCCTGTCGCATTCGAGTACTTCACCAGCCTGCTCTGGTCCTACACCATGGGCACCATCATCGCCCTATGGGCGCTGGGGCACTTCCTGCCGCTGCCGCCGTCGCTGCGCATCGACACGCTGCTGCCGCAGTGGCACGGCGTGGTGCTGGGCATCATCTGCCTGCTGCAGTTCGGCATCAGCCTCCTCGTCGATCGACGCTACGAGACGCGGATCGGCCGCAATTACTACTGGATGATCTGGTACCCGCTGGTGTACTGGGTCCTCAATACCGCCACCTCCATCGTGGCGCTGCCCAAGGCGATCATGAAGCGCAAGGGCACGCGTGCCGTATGGGTCAGCCCGGACCGGGGACTGCGATGAAAGCCGAAGCCATTGTCATCCAGCGGCCTGAGCGCCAGAGCGGTGCGCAGAAAGCATTGTTCGGCGTGGTGACCATCACGCTATGGGTTGCGTGGGCCTTCCTCTGGCTCCCGCTGGTCACGCTCGGCGCGTGGGCCTACGGCATCCGCGATGCGCTGACCCAGTTGCACCTCATGGATCCGATCACCGACGGCGGCGACATCTACGTCGTGCTGACCGTGGCCGTTGTCACCGCGGTGATCTTCACCAGCTGGTCGGCATACAACTACGCGCGCTTCGTGGGCAAGCAGAAGCGCCGCGGCAATTCACCGGTAGGCGTGGCCGAAACGGCAGCGAAGATCGGTGCGCACACCGACGATGCGATACGCATGCAGGGCACCCGCCGCGCGGTGGTCAGCGTGGCGGATGATGGGTTCATGACGCTGAAGGATGCCAGCTAAGGCCCTATCGTAGGAGCCCACCCTGTGGGCGACATCTTTCGCGGTAGAGCTGGAGGACCCGAAGCTCTTCCGCGAACGGCGGCGCCCACAGGGTGGGCTCCTACGATTTGTTACACCGCCTTGAGCAGGAACACCCCGAAGGCCGGCTCTTCCGAAACCCACTGTTGCTCCACCGCCCAGCCCGCGCGCGCGGCCAGGGCGGCGAACGTCGCCAGCGTGAACTTGTGTGAGTTCTCGGTGTGGATCGTCTCGCCCGCTTCGAACGCGAAGCGCTGGCCCGACACGGTGACCGTCTGGGCTGAAACGCTTTAGAGGTGCATCGCGCTGCGCGCCTTGCCGGCGTTCCAGCTCGCGCGGTGCTCGAACGCACCCACGTCGAAATCGCCGCCGAGCTCGCGGTTGATGCGCACCAGCACGTTGCGATTGAAGGCGGCCGTGACACCGTCGGCATCGTCGTACGCGGCCAGCAGCGTGTCGATCGCCTTCACCTGGTCCGCGCCGACAATGAAACGCGCACCGGCACCGAGCCGGCGACGCACCGCGTGCATCAGCGCCACCGCTTCATCGGCCTCGAAGTTACCGATGGTCGAACCCGGGAAGAAGGCCACCGCCGGATGCGCGGCGAACGCCTCGGGCACGTCGATGCCGCGCGTGAAGTCGGCCACCACCGGGACGATGGGGAGGTCGGGATACGCCGCGCGTAGCCGTTCGGCGGCACCCTCCAGTGCGTCCGGACTGATGTCCACCGGCACGTACGCGGCCAGCCCCGGCTTCGCGTCCAGCAGCAGGCGCGTCTTTTCGCTCGCACCACTACCCAGCTCGAGCAACACCGCGCCATCGGGGATCGCCTCGGCAAGCGCCGGCGCGATCGCCTTCAACAACGCCATCTCGGTGCGCGTCGGGTAGTACTCCGGTGTCTCGCAGATCGCTTCGAATAGGGCCGAGCCCGCGCCGTCGTAGAAATATTTCGGTGAAAAGGTCTTGCGCGGTGCGGCCAGGCCGGCGAGCGTATCGCGCAGGAAGGCCTGGCGGTCGTCGTCTTCGCTGATCGCCAGGTCGCGGGCGAGGCGCAGGCCCGCGAACATCCAGCGCTGGCCCGGGCGGTAGAAGTTGCGGTACGACGGCCGCGAATGGCCGGGCGGCGTGACCGACGCGCCACCGCGCAGCACCATCTGCCCGCTCATGAACTTGCCGTTGTATTCGCCGACGGCGTCGTCCGCGGCACGGAACCCGGGGTACGCCGTGTAGGCACTCGCGGTCCATTGCCATGCGCTGTCGTAGACCTGCTCCAGGTCTGGCCGCGTGCGCACCGCATGCTCCCACTCGGCTTCGGTGGGCAGGCGCGCACCGGTCCAGCGCGCATAGGCATCGGCCTCGTAATAGCTGACATGGACAACGGCGGCGTCGGGATCCACCGGCGTCCAGCCACCCGGCGTCATGTGGAACCACGTCTCGCCTTCGCGCTGCCAGTACTGCGGCGCCTCCCAGCCATCCGCCTGGCACTGCGCCCAGCCATCGGAGAGCCAAAGTTCCGCGCGGCGATAGCCACCCAGCGCCATGAAGGCCAGCCACTGGCCGTTGGTCACCAGGCGGTCTGAGATCTGGAACGGTTCCAGCCACACCGTATGCCGCAGGCCCTCGTTGTCGAACGCGAACGGCTCATCGGCGGCACCGATGCGGACCGGGCCGCCGGCGACATGCCGGTAGCGCCCGGCCGGACCGGCGGGCATCGCCGGCCATGCCGGATCGAACGCAGGCTTCAGCGGCGACTGCGCGAACAGGTGCTGCACGTCCATCACGAGCAGTTCCTGGTGCTGCTCTTCATGGGCGAGGCCCAGCCGCAGGAGCGCTTCGCGCTCGGCATCCAGCCCCATGGCGATCAGCTGGCGCATGTGTGCGTCCACGTGGTGCCGGTACGCACGGACCCCGTCGATCCCCGGGCGGGTCACGAGGCCACGCGTGGGTCGCGGGTGACGTGGGCCCACCGTCTCGTAGTACGAGTTGAACAGGTAGCCATACGTGGCGTCGAACACCGAGTAGCCCGGGAGGTTGGGTCCCAGCAGGAAGGTTTCGAAGAACCATGTCGTATGGGCGAGGTGCCACTTGGCCGGGCTCGCATCCGGCATGGACTGCACCTGCATGTCCTCGGCGCCCAGTGCGGCGACCAGGGCCTCGGTGCGTGCACGCACGGCATCGAAGCGTTCTGCGAGGGTCAGCGCCGGCGCGGCCGCAGCATTCGTGGAGGCCGCGGCGCAACCCGCGGCCTGGTTTTCGAGGATGGCTTGCATGGGGATGGGGCTCCGGCGGCTCAGTCGGGCGTGTGCTCGATCGTCACGCGGTCGGGGTAGAAAGCGAGATGGCTTGCGATGGGAGCCACCGACTCACTGGGCGTTTCATACGTCCAGATCGCGTTGATCGCCGCTTCGCTGTTGCCAGGCAGGCTGTAATAGGAGGCCTCGCCCTTGTACGGGCACCACGTGGTGTGCTCCGTGCGACGCAGCAAGGCCATGTCCGCGTCGCCACGCGGGATGTACAACACGGCGGGGTAGCTGGCTTCTTTCAGGCTCAGCGCATTACGCGTGTCGGCGATGACCTGGTCACCGAACCGGACCACGACGCGGCCCTTCGCCGGGCTTATCGTGATCGGATGGTCGGGGCCGGGGATCCTGACGGGACGGGAGGACATGCGACTCTCCTACGTTGCGGGCTTGCAGACAGGAGATCGTGGGACCCGCCGCCGCCCAAGCCAAGCCAACAGGCTGGAAAAGGTGAAATGTCTCGCAGGCACAGATGGCAGGATTGGACATTCATGCGTCCTGCCGATCAGCTGGCGCACTTTCCCGCAAGTGGCGCCTTCAGCACGTCATCCAGCGTGCTCGAAGGCAGGCCCGTGGCCCTGCCCGCCACCGGGAAGTCAATCCGCACGTCCGAACTCTTGCCGTTCGCATTGCGCACGGTGCCCTTCCCCTCGTAACGCAGGATCCGCCGATCGTCCGCGCCATAGGTCATCCCGATGGTCGGGGCGGCGAACGAGTACCAGGCATCCAGTTTCATGGCCAGGTGCCGCTGGCCCTGGGCCACCTTCCCGCCCATGATCTTCACGTCGTAGAAGCGAAAGCGGCTGGCGACGAGGTACGGCACCGAGACGCCGACGTCCAGCGCGTCCCAGTGGGCGCGGATATAAGGGTCGAAGCCGGCATCGATCACGGCGCCCTTCGGCACGTCGATGGTGCGGGTCTCTTCATCGGCACCCGGGCGCTTGACCCGGATCTCCAGGCGGTCGCCCACGGCCCGCACGCTTTCGTGGAAGCCTTCGCGGGCGTCCTCGTAGGTCATGTCGGGGCGCGCGAGGTCGCTGCCCGCCCGGAGCACCTTGCGTGCGAACGGCGTCCCATCGGGGCATTGGTAGCTGACCACCTGGCGCGGGCCATCGACGTAGTGGATCTCGCGATACAGCACGGGGCCGCCATTGCGCGGCATGGCGTCGCCGGCGAAACGATCGGCGGCGTGGGCAGCGGGAAGGCAGGCGCCGATCAGGGCGAGCACCAGGCGTTTCATGGTCACGGGAAGGATCCTTGTGTGCCGGCCGAGGGTGGCCGGGGCATGGTCGCGCTGGCGTGACGGGGGCAAGCCCGCCTGCACCATCTTCACATTTGTCGAGAAACCGTACGTAAGATATTGACGCCAAGGCTCAACTTCCAGTCGAGCCGGCCGATATGACCATAGCGTTGCAAGCAGGGGGAAAAGCGCGCCATGAAACTCGTCATTGCCGCGGTGGCCATCCTCGCGGTCCACGTGATCGCGCTGGTGCTGACCCCGGCTGGCGGCATGGCGATCTCGTACGGCTTTTTCTTCGCCGTCGCGGTGGCCGCGATGTCCAGCACCGTGCTAGCCTGGCACAGCTCGGGCGAACCACGGGATTCGCGCTGGTGGCTGTTGCTGGCCAGCCTGGTGCTCTGGACCGTCGGCATGTCGCTGTCGGCCCGGCAGAACTACGTCATGGATAACTCCAATCCGGCGCCCGGCGACAGTATGTTTTTCTACATCCTGTACGTGCTGCCGGTGCTGGTGGCCGTCTCGTCGGCGCCAGTGGCCGCCCGCAAGAAGTGGGCCCGGTCGATCGACCTGGTCCTCGCGGCGCTGCTGGGCGTGCTTTTCTACGTGCGCACCTTTTCCATTGTCTCGGTGGAAGGGGCGATGGGCCCGCAGCAGGCGGTGGATGTCGCGCACATGCTCGACTTCGAGAACCTTTGCCTGGCGGTCGCCGCGCTGTTGCGCTTCCTCGCGACCGATCGCGCGGATGACCACTATTTCTTCCGCGCGGTCATGGCGTTCTTCGTCTGCTACGCGATCTCCGGCTACTTCTACAACCACTACATTGCGCTCGGTGGCCACCCCGACTTTGGCGACTCGCCATGGGATGCCCTGCTCGATATTCCGTTCCTTGCCCTGTGCATCGCTACGCTCTCGCGCAAGCCGCAACGCCACTGGCATCCGCCGGTGTACCTCGTGCGGTTCGTGCAGAGTGCCAGCCCGACCTTCCTGGCGATGAGCGTGCTCGGGTTCGGGCTGATGGTGATCCCGGGGTATCCGTCGCTGGGCATCACCGGTGCGATCGCCGCCGTCATCGGGATCGGCCTGCGTGGCACGCTGGCCCAGGTGGACCTGGTGGAAGAAGAGTTCCGTCTCTCGCGCAGTCGTGACGAGCTCGAAGGCCTGGTGTTCGTCGACAGCCTGACCGGGCTGGCCAACCGCCGCGCGCTGGATGAGCGCCTGTTGCGCGAATGGCACCGCCCCGGCCAGCGTGAGCCGATCGCGCTGCTGATGATCGATGTCGATTACTTCAAGGAATACAACGACCGCTACGGCCACCTCGCCGGCGACGACTGCCTGCGTGCGCTCGCGGCGACGATGATGGCGCGCGGCCTGCGTGCGGGCGACTTCCTGGCCCGCTTCGGCGGCGAGGAGTTCGCCGTGGTGGCACCCGGTACCCGCCTGGCGGAAGCCATGGTGCTCGCCGAGGACCTCCGCGCCCATGTCGAAGCCCAGGCCATCGTCCACCCACGCAGCCCGTTCGGCGTGCTCACGATCACCGTAGGTGTCGCGGCGATCCAGCCGAGCACCGTGGGCGGCCCGCTGGAACTGCTGAATGCCGCGGATCGGGCCCTGTACCGGGCCAAGCACAGCGGCAGGAACCGTACGGGCAGCCTGGGCGAGGTCCGCCAGGAACCCTCCGCGCGCGCCGGTTAACCCCGTTTGCCAGGGAGCCACGTTTCATCGTCATGACCCAAAGGAGGCCATGCACGATGAACACGATCCGCGTTTCCCTCTCCCTGCTCTTCACCGGCCTGGTCGCCGCGGCGGGCGCCGCCGGCGCCGAGCCGCCACAGGCCCGGCATGTCGGTTATGCGCCGGTCCCCGAAGCAGGCGTGAACTGCACTGATGCGCAGCCCATCGGGTACGGCTACGCGTCGGCTCCGGCGCCGTTGCCCATGCCCATGCCTGTGCCCGCGGGCCGACCGATCGCGCAGCAGAAGGCGGTCGCCGCACCCGCCGCGGCTGGCGCGATGCAAGGCTTTGCCGCACAGGAAGCCACCCTACCCGCTCCGCCGGCACCGCCCGCGCCACCCGCCGATCTCGCGGCGAAACGCAGCGCGGCGGCCCCACAGGTGGCGATGCAGCCTGCCTACCGGGTCGCGATGCTCCCCATGCAGGACGTCGACACCAGCCGCTACGCGCATCGTGACACCAACCCGGTGCACCTGGCCGCGACCGACCCGGTGTCCACCTTCAGCATCGACGTGGACACCGGTTCGTACACCAACGTGCGCCACCTGTTGAACGAAGGCCAGCTGCCGCCGGCCGATGCCGTGCGCAGCGAGGAGTTCATCAACTACTTCAACTATGGCTATGCCGCGCCGAAGGATCGTTCGCGCCCCTTCAGCGTGACGACCGAGTTCGCGCCGTCGCCGTGGAATGCAGACCGCCAGCTGCTGCTGGTCGGCATCCAGGGTTACCGCGTGCCGGCGAGCGAAATCCCCGCGGCCAACCTCGTGTTCCTCGTCGATGTGTCGGGCTCCATGAACTCGCCCGACAAACTGCCCCTGCTCAAGGCCTCGCTGAAGCAGATCGTGCCGAAGCTGCGCGCACAGGACCGCATCTCGCTCGTGACCTACGCGGGTGCCACCTGCGTCGCCCTGCCCGCGACCGCCGGCGACCAGCACGCGAAGATCAACGCGGCGATCGATGCGCTCGGTGCCGGTGGATCCACCAACGGCGCAGCGGGCATCGACCTCGCTTACGCGCAGGCTGCCAAAGGCTTCATCAAGGGCGGCGTGAACCGGGTGATCCTGGCGACCGATGGCGATTTCAATGTCGGCACGGTCGGCGTCCAGCAACTGAAGGACCGCATCGCCGACAAGCGCCGCAGCGGCATCGCCCTGACCACGCTCGGCTTTGGCGAAGGCAACTACAACGACGAGATGGCGGTAACGCTCGCCGACGCCGGCAATGGCAGCCACCACTACATCGATAGCCTTGAAGAGGGCCGCCGCGTCCTGGTGGACGAGATGTCGGCGACGCTGATGACGATCGCGAAGGACGTGAAGATACAGGTCGAGTTCAACCCGGGTGTCGTCGCGGAATACCGCCTCATCGGTTACGAGAAGCGCATGCTCGCCCGCGAGGACTTCAACAACGATGCGGTCGATGCGGGCGAGATCGGTGCCGGTGCGAATGTCACCGCGCTCTACGAGATCACGCTGAAGGGTGCGAAGGGCGCACAGGTGGATCCGTTGCGTTATGGCAACACCGAAGCGGCACCGGCGAAGGGCAATGAGCTGGCCTTCCTCCGCCTGCGTTACAAGGCACCCGAAGGCGGTGCGAGCCAGCTGATCGAGCAGCCGTTGTCCGCGAACGTCGGCACCGCCAGCGATCGCCTGCGCTTTGCCGCTGCGGTTGCTGCCTTCGCCGATAACCTGCGCGGCGGCAAGTTCAGCGAGGGCTTTGGCTACGATAAGGTCGCCGCCCTGGCCCGCGGGGCGCAGGGCAAGGATGAAGGCGGCTACCGTGCCGGCCTGGCCCGGCTGGCGGACCTCGCGAGCGGGATGCAGACGCCGGTGGCTGAAAGCTCACGCTGATCCGGGCTGCCATGACGCCAGCTAATGCCGTAACCTCGTCGGCCATGGATGCTCCCCTGGCCGACGATGCCTCGCTGATGCTCGCCTGGGCGGGCGGAGACGCGGCCGCGTTCAGGACGCTATACGCACGGCACAAGGGGCCGCTGTACCGGTTCCTGCTGAAGACGGCGAAGGACCGCGCCGTGGCCGACGAGCTGTTCCAGGAAACGTGGGCGCGCGTCATCGCGGCGCGCGACCGCTACCGGCCTGAAGCGAAGTTCAGCACCTGGCTGCTGCAGATCGCGCACAACCTCGCGATCGATGGCTTCCGCAAACTGAAGCCACTGGCCAGCAGCGACGAGGCCGAGGCGGTATTTGCCGCCCAGCCGGCGCCGGAACGCGAGCAGCCCGAGAATGCGTTATCGGAATTCGAGTTGCGCCGGCGCATGCAGCAGGCGATCGACAGCCTGCCGGATGACCAGCGCGAAGCGTTCGTTTTGCGCATGGAGTACGAACTCTCCCTGGAGGACATCGCCGCCATCACCGGCGTGGGCCGTGAAACCGCCAAGTCACGCCTGCGCTATGCCATGGCACGCATCAAGCAGTGGTTCGCCTGACGATATGAATCCGAACATGCCACCCCCGAGCGACGACGAACTGCCCGACGAGCGCGAGCTCGCCGCGCTGTACGCCCGTCTGCCGAAGACGGAGCCCGACGCCGCGCTCGACGCCGCCGTGCTGGCCGCAGCGACGCGCGGCCTGCCGGTCCGCCGCCGCCCGCGCTGGCCCGTCGCACTCGGCTCCGCCGCCGTCCTCGTCCTCGCCGTCGGCGTGGGCTGGCACATGAAGCAGACGCCTATCCGCGATCCGATCGCTGAGAAAGCCGCCGTACTCACCGCCGCCGAACCCGCCTCGGCCCCGGCTGCGGCCCCGGCACCGCCTGCGGCATCGCCATCGACACCTGCTGCTGCACCGGCGCCGCCTCCGGGCGCCACCTTCGAGTTATCCCAACGCGCCGCCCCACCTTCTGTGGGAGCGCGCTCGCGCGCGATCCACGCTCGCGACACCACTGCCTCGACTGTAGGAGCGCACCCTGGGCGCGACGCCGTTCGCGCCACCCCCGCACGCCCCCAGCCCCAGTACCTCGAGGCCCG
>NZ_JBQCFT010000134.1:0-2916 GCF_051958795.1 Luteibacter sp.
GGGCCACCCGACCCGTGGGCGCGGGGTGGCGCGCTCTGGGTGCGGGCCGCGCGGGGATACCGCGCGCACGCGCGCTCCCACAGAAAGACCTTCAGGCCTTGAGCAGGACCACGACGGCACCGGTGCCGCCCTGCGCCGGCCTGGCCGATGCAAAGGCGACGACATCGTCACGCCGCCGTAGCAATTTGTCCGTGAGCCCCTTCAGCACGGGGCCGGCGGCTTTCGAGCGCAGGCCCTTGCCGTGGATGATCCTTACGCAACGCACGCCATCGCGGTGGCAATCGGCCAGGAACTCGGCGATGGTCAACTGGGCCGCCGCGGCGTTCATCTGGTGCAGGTCCACGTCGGCCTGGATGCTGAACTGCCCGCGCTTCAGTTGCTTCAGCAATTTCGGCGGATAGCCGTCGCGCAGATACGATAATTCTTCACCCACTTCGAGATCGGCGGGGTCGTAATCGAACAGCATGGAATCGGCCGGCACGGCGGCTTCGTCCGCATCGCGCATGAACGGAATCGGGGCAGGGCGGGGCCGTTCAGGCTCGACTTCCGCCGCTGCGACGGGCCGCACGTCGCCGATCGCCTCCCGGAACAGGCGGCTGTCGTCGTCATGTACCGAGGGACTGCGTCGTTTCATGAAGTCCATCCTAGCCTGTTCCGGTGAATCCCGCGCCTCGCTCCGGTAGACTTGGGGAGTCGTGCGGCCCGGGTTGGATATGGGGCCGCCAGCCCCGTTTTTCGATCTGGATCAGCATGCAAGTTCTGGTTAGCAACGACGACGGCGTGGAGGCTCCCGGCATCCGGGTGCTGGCCGAGCGTCTTGCCGGGTTCGGCACAGTGACCGTGGTGGCGCCCGACCGCGACCGCTCCGGCGCAAGCAACTCGCTCACGCTCGACGCGCCCATTCGCGTCCACCGGCTGGACGACGGCCGCTACCGCGTCGCCGGCACACCGACCGATTGCGTGCACCTCGCGCTTTCCGGTTTGCTCGATCACGACATCGATATCGTCGTATCCGGGATCAACAACTGCGCGAACCTTGGCGATGACGTCATCTATTCCGGGACGGTGTCAGCCGCGATGGAAGGGCGCTTCCTCGGCCTGCCCGCGATCGCCGTTTCGCTGGTCACGAAGGAAGGCTCCGGCCAGCATTTCGAATCAGCCGCGAACGCCGTGCTCATGCTGGTGCGCCGCCTTGTCGTCGATCCGCTGCCGGCCGATACCATCCTGAACGTGAACGTGCCGGACCTGCCGTGGGACGAGATCCGCGGTTTCGAGGTGACCCGCCTCGGCAAGCGGCATCGCTCGGCTCCCGCCATCCGTACGGAAGATCCGCGCGGCCGCACCATGTGGTGGATCGGCCCCCCGGGTAAGGTGGATGACGAGGGGCCGGGTACCGATTTCAACGCGGTGAGCCGCGGTTACGTGTCGGTTTCACCGATCCACACCGACCTTACGCGCTTCCAGGCACTGGAGAAGGTGAGCAGCTGGATGCTGGCGCTCTCCGCCGGGATGGAAGACGAGGAGGCGGCCTGACGTGGTGAACCTGCACGCCCTGCCGCCGTCCGCGTTGCGCGGTGAAGGCATGACTTCGCAACGCGCCCGCGACCGCCTTGCCGCGAAGCTGGCGGAAGAGGGCATCCGCGACGAGCGCGTGCTGGAAGTGATTCGCCAGTTGCCGCGCCATCATTTCATCGACCAGGCGCTGCACTCGCGCGCTTACGAAAACACTGCGCTCCCGATCGGTCACGGCCAGACCATTTCGCAGCCGTGGATCGTCGCCCGCATGACCGAGGCGCTGATCGAGCACGGGATTCCGGAACGCGTGCTCGAAATCGGCACCGGCTCCGGATACCAGGCCGCGGTGCTGGCCGGCGTGGTGCCCACCGTCTACACCGTGGAGCGCATCGAGGAGCTGCTGCGCCAGGCGCGCCGGCGCTTCCGCCAGCTCGGCATTGAAAACCTGCGCTCGCGCCACGACGACGGCAAGCTGGGCTGGCCGTCGGACGCCCCGTTTGACGGCATCATCCTCACGGCCGCCGGCGATCGCATCCCTACCCAATTGCTCGACCAGCTCAAGCCGGGTGGCGTCCTCGTCGCGCCCGTCGGGAGCCCCAGCCAGCAGGTGCTCGTGCGCCTGCGCAAGGACGAGCATGGTGAGGTCATTCGCGAAGAACTCGGCGCGGTCAGTTTTGTCCCGCTTCTCGGTGGCATCGGCTGATGCGCCTTCCACGCAAGGGAGTCCGCTGAATGCGGCTGTTCGGATCACTTTACGAGCGTGCCATTACCTGGGCGCGCCACCGCCATGCCGTGCGTTACCTGGCCGGGCTCTCCTTCGCCGAAGCCTTCATCTTTCCGATCATGCCCGAGGTCATGCTCGCGCCGATGATGCTGGCCGAGCCGAAGAAGGCCTTCCGCTACGCGAACTGGAGCCTGCTGTTCTCACTGCTCGGTTCGCTCGTGGGCTATGCGCTTGGGCACTTCGCCTACGAAGCCCTGAAGCCGCTGCTGGAATCGATGCATCTGCTGGCACCCATCCAGGTGGGCGTGGCCAACCTGCAGAAGGACATGCAGTCCCATTCGCTGGGCCTCTACATCGTGCTGGCGATGGCCGCGCTGCAGCCGGTCGTGCCGATGAAGTTCGTCACCTGGGCCTCTGGCATCGTCGGCGTGCCCATCCTCCCGTTCCTGCTGTGCATGCTCATCGGCCGCGGCAAGCGGGTGTGGCTGCTGGCCTTGCTCGTCCGTATCTTCGGTGAACGGGCGGAGCAGATGCTGCGTAAACACATCGAGTGGATCGGCTGGGCTGTTATCGTAGCGATCATCCTCCTGGCTGCCTGGTGGTTCCTGCTGCGATGAGCGACCCAAATAGGACATCCGTGGTTCGCCTGCTGCGCTCGTTGGCTTATGCCGCGATGG
>NZ_JBQCFT010000135.1:0-20373 GCF_051958795.1 Luteibacter sp.
AGGGGGCGTTGTACGTGACGCGGCCCGGGTGCATCCGTTCCAGCGCCCAGAGGCGACGCTGCATCAGCGACAGCGGGGCGTGGTCTTGCGCGGTATCCGCGCGGTGCACGATCGGCTCCGCGGCCGGCGTGCTGCCGCTGGCCACCTGCGAGCCGATGGCGGCTGCCAGTTGCTCGATCGTCGGGGCATCGAACAGCGTGCGGAACGAAAGGGTGATGCCGAACTCGCGGTTCAGCCGCGCGGTGAGCTGCGCCGCCAGCAGAGAGTGGCCGCCCAGCGCGAAGAAATCATCGCGAACGTCGAGGTCGGGCAGGCACAGCACCGCTTCCATCGCGGCGGCCACGCGGCGTTCGTCATCGTTGCGCGGGGCGATGCGTTCACCAGCTTCCGCGAGGGAATGCGCCATGGGCGCCGGCAGCGCCTTGCGGTCGGTCTTGCCGTTGGGCAGCAGCGGGATCGCATCGAGCAGCATGATGTGCTGCGGCACCATGTAGTCCGGCAGGCGGGCGCGCAGGCGGCCACGCAGCATGTCCTCGTCCAGCGCCGTGCCGTCCTTGCCTACGACGTAGGCGACCAGGCGCACATCGCCCGGGCGGTCTTCGCGCGCGATCACCACCGCGCGCGCTACTTCGGCGATATCGGTGAGCACGCATTCGATCTCGCCCGGCTCGATGCGGTAGCCGCGCACCTTCACCTGGAAGTCCAAACGGCCCAGGTGCTCGAGCATGCCGTTGGCCAGCCAGCGGCCACGGTCGCCGGTCTTGTACATGCGCGAATCGGGGGTCTCCGACCATGGGTCGGCGAGGAAGCGCTCGGCCGTCAGGTCGGGGCGCTCCAGGTAACCCAGGGTGACGCCCGCCCCGCCGATATGGATCTCACCCGGTACGCCGAGCGGGCAGTGCTGGCCCTGCTCATCCAGGATGTGCACGGTGGTGTTCGCGATCGGGCGGCCGATGTAGATGCCTTCGCGCGGATCGGAAACCCGCCAGTAGGTGGAATACACCGTGGTCTCGGTGGGGCCGTAGCCGTTCCACACCTCGCCGCAGCGATCCAGCAGCGCCTCGGCCAGGTCGACCGGCAGCGGCTCGCCGCCGGAGACCGAACGGAACGCCGGGCGGCCATGCCAGCCGGCATCTACCAGCAGGCGCCAGCCGGCCGGGGTGGCCTGCATCATGGTGGCATCGCATTCTTCGATCAGGCGGCGCAACTGCGCGCCATCGCGCACGTCATCGCGGCCCGCGACCACGATCTCGGCGCCGCTGGTGAGCGGCAGCATCAGCTCCATGAACGCGATGTCGAACGAAAGCGTCGTCACCGCGACCAGGCGGTCATCCGGTGCGATGCCCGGCACGCGCTGCATGCTGGTGAGGAAGTTGGCGGCGGAGCGGTGCGGCACGCGCACGCCCTTCGGCCGGCCGGTGGAGCCGGAGGTGAAGATCACGTAGGCGACGGAATCAGGCGTGGCGGCCTTGCGGTTGCGCTCCGGCCGATCGACGGACGCGAGCTTCACTTCATCGCTGTTGAGCGCGAGCACGCGCTCCGCATCGAAGGCGAAGGACAGCGGCGTGTCGTCATCGACGACCAGCGCGGCCAGCGCGGCATCCTCGGCCATGAAGGCGAGGCGGTCGGCAGGGAAGGCGGGATCGAGCGGCACGTAACCGGCGCCGGACTTCATCACGCCGAGGACGGCGGCCACCATGTCCAGGCCACGGGCGAGCGAGATGCCGACGAGCGCGCCATGGCCGATGCCACGTTCGCGCAGGCTGTTGGCAATGCGGTTGGCACGCGATTCCAGCGCGGCGTAGCTGAGCGAGCGGTCGCCATAACGTACGGCGGCGCGCTCGGGCGCGCGATCGACCTGCTGCTCGAAGAACTCGTGGGCCAGGCGCAGTTCCGGGAACGGCGTGGGCGCCGGCTGCAACGCGGCCAGTTCGCGATACACCGCATCGGAGACCAGCGGCAGCTTCGCCACCGCTTCCGTGGGTTCACGGCCTGCTTCGCGCAGCAGGGTGGCATAGGCATCGAGCCAGCCCTGGATCGTGGCGCCCTCGAACAGGTCGGCGTTGTACTGGCACTCCAGGCGCAGCGCGCCATCGACCTGCACGGCGTTGATGAAGAGTTCGAAGTTCTCGTATTCGCGCGGGACCGCATCGACGCTGAAGCGCAGGCCCGGGAAGGTCACCGTGCTTTCGTCGAGCACGGCATCGAGGTTGAACAGCACGCTGACCAGCGGCAAGCGCGACGGGTCGCGCGCCATGGACAGCTTGGGGAGGAGGCTGCCCAGCGTGTAGCGCTGGTGTTCGAACGCATCGAGCAGGTCGTTGCGCACGGTGCCGAGCGTGCTGCCGAAGCTGGCGGCATCATCGATGCGCGCGCGCAGGGGCAGCACGTTGACGGCGTGGCCGACCAGCGTATCCAGGCCTTCGGCGGCCTGGCCCGCGGTGGGGATGCCGATGACGACATCGTCCTGGCCCGCCACGCGGCGCAGCAGCAGGGCGAAACCGGTGAGCAGGGTGGCATACAGGCTGGCGCCGTGGGATGCACCGAGGCGCTTGATGGCGGCGACCTCGGTGGCATCCAGCGTGCGGTCTTCGCGCCGTGAGGTGAACGTACGGCGGCGCGGACGCGAGCGGTCGGTGGGGAGGTCCAGTGCTGGTGCCGTGCCGGCAAAGCGGGCCAGCCAGTACTGTTCGTCTTCCCGTGCCGTTCCCGTACCAGCGTGCGTGGCCTCGGCCAACGCGAAGTTCGAGAACGCGTGCGCGGGGGCCGGGCCGGGGCCCTGGCCGGTGCGCTGCGCGTAAAGCATGGCGAGGTCGCGGACGATCACGCCGAACGACCAGCCGTCGCACACGATGTGGTGCGCGGCGATGGTCAGGATGTGGCGATCCGCGGTGAGCCGGAAGAGCTCGGCGCGGACCAGCGGGCCGTGTTCCAGGTCGAACGGCGTCGTGACGATCCGTGAGTAGGCCGCCATCAGCCGCGCATCGCTTTCGAACGGAGCCAGCAGGCTCAGGTCGTGCGATGCGACCGGCAGGTTGACGTGCTCGGCGACGAACAGGCTTTCACCATCGCCGCTGAAGGTCGAGCGCAGCGCCTCATGGCGATCCACGATCGCCTGCAGCGCCCACTCGAGGGCCGGCACGTCGAGCAAGCCCCTGAGGCTGATCGCTACCGCTTCGTTGTACGCCAGCGAGGCTTCCGGCTCCAGCCGGGATGCCAGCCACACCTCGCGTTGCGGTTCCGTTGTCGGCACGAGGCGCGCGACGGGCGCGCCGGCGAACGGGTCATAGTCGACCGCTGTGGCGGCGGCCAGCTCGTTGGGCGTCATGCGGTAACCCTCAGGTACTTGCCCGGCGCATCCGGGTTGGGAACGAACCAGGCGGGCTGGCCATCCGGATCCTTGCCCAGCCTGGCGCCCGGCATGGGCGGCTGGTCCGGATCGAAGCTGGCTACTTCGCGCTGGCGCGGCAGGAATTCCGCTTCCTGCATTTCAAGGATCGATTCGCGGAACGCGCTCGCGATGGCGGCGAAATCTTCCTCGCGATGCGCAGTGGTGAAGAAGCAGGGGAAGTTGTCCAGGATGTGGATGCCGCGGCTGCGCATCATCGCGAACAGCAGGTCCTGCAGCGGGTGGTCTTCGGTGAACGTGGTCTTCCACACCGAGGCGAAGTGCACCACCTTGATCGGGGCGCCGACGCTCGCGCAGAAGGCGTTCATCTCGTCCGCCATGGCGGTCACCTTGCTGTTCAGCGTGGCCTGGAGTTCCGGGCCGTTCGCCGTCAGGTGGGTGAGCACCGCGTGCGCCGCGGCCAGGGCCAGCGGGTGGCGCACGAAAGTGCCGGCGAAGTAGGTGACGCCGACCGTCGGCACCGAGGCATCCCCGAAGCGCCAGTCGCCGCCATCCAGCGCATCCATGAAGCGCCGCTTGCCAGCGATGACGCCAATCGGGAAGCCTCCGCCGACGACCTTGCCGTATGAGGCCATGTCCGCGTCGATGCCGAGCACGTGCTGGGCGCCGCGCGGGTGGGAACGGAAACCGGTGACCACTTCGTCGAAGATGAGCAGCGAGCCGGCTTCCTCGGTGATCGCGCGCAGCTCCTGCAGGAACTCCACCGGCTGGAAATCCGGGCGGCGGCTCTGCACGGGTTCGACCAGCACCGCGGCGATTTCATGCGCACGCTCGCGGATGATCTGCAGCGATTCGGGCGTGCCGTAGTCGAGCACCAGCACGTGTTCGGAGGTGTTGCGCAGGATGCCCGGCGCGGCCGGCACGGACTTCAGCTTCTTCGTTCCGCGCACGATCACTTCATCGAAGATGCCGTGGTACGAGCCAGTGAAGATCACCAGGGTGTCGCGGCCGGTGACGGTGCGGGCGACGCGCACGCAGCCCATCACCGCTTCGGAGCCGGTGTTGCACAGCGCAGCGCGGTCGAAGCCGGTAAGTTCGCAGACCTGCTTCGCCACGGTGCCCGCGAGCGGATGCTGCGGGCCGATCTCGTAGCCGGCATCCAGCTGCTCGCGTACGGCATCGAGCACGAAGTCGGGCTGCCAGCCGAACAGGTTCATGCCGAAGCCGTTCAACGCATCGACGTATTCGTTGCCATCCAGGTCCCACACCTTCGGGCCCTTAGAGCGTTCCACCACGATCTGGTAGATGATTTCCTTGAGCAGCGGGCGGAAGCCGTTGACCACGCGCGGGTCGGCCAGGTGGGCGCGGTGTTCGGTGGTGTAGGCCTTGGAGGCCTTGGTGCGCTCGATGTAGCGGCGCATGAAGGCATCCAGGCGGGCGCGCTGGCGGTTGCTGAGGTCGGTGCCGCCGGAGTGGATGCGGGCGATGGCGCCGAAGGCCTTTTTGACGTCGTAGGTGGTGTGGGCCAGTGCGGCTTCTTCGGCGTCACCGCTGGCGTTGGCCGCCAGCTGCGCCGACGGATCGCGCGCAAGACGCGCTCCCACAGGGGTTCCAGGTGTCCCAGGGGTGCCATGGGCCTCGGGCGCAGCGGCTGTCGTGGGAGCGCCGCTTGCGCGCGATCCGCCGGCCTCACCGGCGGCCAGCGGAGCGGTGTAGCCGCCCCCCTGCGCCGGAGCAGAGATCACCGCCGGGGCGGCAGCGCCCGACAGCAACGCCAGCTGGTCCCGCATGATCTGCATCTGCTGCGCGATCACGTCCTGGATCAACCCACCACCGGCCGCGATAGGCGCGACCGGTGCCGCCGCCATGGCCGGTGCGGCGACAGGCGCCGGCGCGGCCACGGGTGCCGCCGGCGCGGTATCCGCCGGCAGGAGACGATCGATATGCGCCGCGAGGCGCTCGAACGAGGAACAGCCATCCATCAGTTCGCGGAAGGTGATCTTCAGCGCGTAGGTCTTCTGCAGCTGCAAGGCCACCTGGGTGAGTGACAGCGAATCAAGGCCAAGTTCAACGAAGTTGGCGCCCGGGTCGATGTCCTCGAGCTCCGTGCCCGATACATCCTCGAACAAGGCAACCAGTTCAGTCACAAGACGCTGCGGACGGGCGGAAGCGGCGGGCATCGGCATGGCCTCCAGGGCCTGGAGCAAAGTAGACAAAGGTTCAACGTGCTCGGATTCATACAACCGCGAATTCTCAGCAAGCGGCGCCACAGGCGTAGGAGCCCACCCTGTGGGCGACGCCGTTCGCGCCACGCTCTCAGCTTGCAGCGGCAACCCAGCCGCAATAGCAGTAACGGAAGCCGCGGGCCGCGCCTCCACCCAATGCCGCTTCCGTTCAAACGCATACGTCGGCAAGCGCACGCGGCGGCGGTTGGCGCGGTGGTCGCACGCATCCACATCGACAGGAACGCCGGCGGCCCAGAGCGCACCCGCGGCATCCAGCAGCGCGGCACGTTCCTCACCCGCGTTGTCGCCCAGCGAGGCGATGAACGTGCGCCCACGCGCCTGCGCGTGTTGCCGGCCCAGCTGGGTCAGGGCGCTGCGCGGGCCCACCTCGACGAACGCATGCGTCGCCTCGTCCAGCGCATGCAGCAGCGCGGGGGAGAAGCGGACGGTGTCGCGCAGGTGGCGGGTCCAGTAAGCCGCGGAGGTGGCATCGGCGTCGCTCAACGGCGCGCCCGTGGCGGTGGAGATGATCGGGAGTTGCGGCGCATGCAGCGCCATGCCGTCGACTTCGGCGCGGAACGCATCCAGCACCGGATCCATCATCGTCGAGTGGAACGCGTGCGAGGTGTGCAGCAGGCGGCAGGCGATGCCTTCGTGCTCCAGCGCGATCCGGAACGCGTCGACATCGGCATGCGTGCCTGAAACCACCGTGGCATTCGGTGCGTTCTCGGCTGCGAGAGACAAAGCACCCGGGAGTCGCGCCCGCAGTTCGGCGGCCCCCAGGCGAACGGAAAGCATGGCACCCGAGGGCAGCGCCTGCATGAGGCGGCCGCGGCGGGCGACGAGGCGGGCGGCGTCGCCGAGCGACATCACGCCGGCCAGGACCGCGGCGGTGAATTCGCCCACGCTGTGGCCGATCATGGCCACCGGCTGCACGCCCAGGCTCATCCAGCGGCGGGCCAGCGCGTACTCGAGCGCAAAGGTTGCCGGCTGGGTGAGGGCGGTCGCCTTCAGTGCATCGGCATCGTCATCGAACATGCGCTCGCGCAGGTCGAAGCCGAGCTCGTCGCGCAACGCGCAGGCGACCTCGTCGATCGCCGCGCGGAACAGTGGCTCGGTGGCATGGAGTTCGCGGCCCATGCCCGCGTACTGCGAGCCCTGGCCGGGGAACAGGAACACGACGCCAGGCGCCGGGTTGCTGCTGGTGTGGCAGATGGCCGCCGCGGCGATATCGCGCAGCCGGGCTTCGGCATCCGTGGCCGACACCGCGACGACATGCGTGCGCTGGCCAAAGGCATTGCGACCCTTCGCGAGGTTAAACGCGGTATCGGCCAGGTTGCCGTCCGGA
This sequence comes from Luteibacter sp., assembly GCF_051958795.1. Classification (GTDB taxonomy): domain Bacteria; phylum Pseudomonadota; class Gammaproteobacteria; order Xanthomonadales; family Rhodanobacteraceae; genus Luteibacter. The sequence goes on from NZ_JBQCFT010000135.1 coordinate 6,923, forward strand.
TGCATGGCGAGGTGGTCGGCGAGCCGTGCCGCGGCGGCGGCCAGCGCGGCCGGGGTGCGGGCGGAAATCGTGAGTAGCTGGGGACCCGTGGCGACATCCGAGGGCGTGCGCGCCGGGGCTTCCTCGAGGATCACGTGGGCATTGGTGCCGCCCACGCCGAACGAGCTTACGCCAGCGAGCAGCGGGCCGGCGCTCTGCCACGGCCGCAGCGTGTCGTTCACCACGAAGGGCGACTGGGCGAGGTTCAGCCGCGGGTTCGGCGCCGTGTAGTGCAGCGACGGCGGCAGGCGGCGTTCGCTCATTGCCAGCGCGGTCTTGATGACGCCGGCCGCGCCGGCGGCCATCACCAGGTGGCCGACGTTGCTCTTCAGCGAACCGATCGCGCAGAACGCGTTGTCGGCGGTGGTCTGGCGGAAGGCCTGGGTGAGGCCCTCGATTTCGATCGGATCGCCCAGCGGCGTGGCCGTGCCGTGGGCTTCCACGTACGAGATGTCACGCGCCTGCACGCCGGCGTTATCCAGCGCCATGGTGATCACGGCGGCCTGGCCGGCGGCGTTCGGTGCGGTGAAGCTGGCCTTCACCGCGCCATCGTTGTTGATCGCCGCGCCGCGGATCGTCGCGTAGATCGGGTCGCCATCGCGCAGCGCATCGGAGAGCCGCTTGAGCAGGACCACGGCGGCGCCATCGCTGAAGACCGTGCCCTGCGCGTTCAGGTCGAACGTGCGGGTGTGGCCGTCCGGCGAGAGCATCGAGCCTTCCTGCGCGATGTAACCGCTGTTCGGCGGGCAGGCGATGGATGCTCCGCCGGCCAGCGCCATGTCGCAGCGGCCCGCGCGCAGCGCGTCAAAGGCCTGGGCGATCGCCACCAGCGAGGTGGAGCACGCCGTGTTGACGCTGATCGCCGGGCCGGTGAGATTGAGCTTGTGTGCCACGCGGGTGGCGACGTAGTCCTTCTCGTTGCCCAGCATGACCTGGAAGGCACCGAGCTTCTCGATCAGGTCGGGACGGCCGCTGATGTGCTTCTGGTAGTAGGTGGCGTTGTGCATGCCGCCGAACACGCCAACCGGCGCGTCCTGGCCATCGGGTACATAGCCGGCGCGCTCCATGCACTCCCAGCACAGCTCCATGAACAGGCGCTGCTGCGGGTCGGTCAGTTCGGCCTCGCGCGGGGACATGCCGAAGAACGGCGCGTCGAAATCACCGGCGTTGTCGACGATGCCGCGGGCGAACACATAACCCGGGTCCTCGCGATCGCTCGCCGGGACCGCGGGGTCGAGTTCCTCCGGCGAGAAGAAGCGGATCGACTCACGCCCTTCGCACAGGTTGTCCCAGAAGGTTTCCACATCCGGCGCGCCGGGGAAGCGGCCGGCCATGGCGATGATCGCCACCGGCTCTCCCCCCGCCGGCGCGCCACTCGCCAGGCGTCCCGCCAACGCCTGCCGGGTGGCGCGCCCCTCGATCGTGGCCGCCAGCGCAGCCGGTGTCGGCTCCGCGAAGAAGCCCACGAGGGTAGGGACGGCGGACAACTCCGCGTGGATGCGCGACATGGCGCGCGTCGCCAGCAGGGAGTTGCCGCCGAGGTCAAAGAAGTTGTCTTCGCGGCCGACGCGTTCCACGCCGAGGGTTTCCGCGAAGACGGTGCAAAGGGCAAGCTCGGTGGCACCACGCGCCGCCACATAAGGCGCCGCCAGCTCCGGCCGGGCACGATCCGGCGCAGGCAACGCCTTGCGATCCAGCTTGCCATTCACATTGATCGGCAGTGCCTCCATCCGCACCCACGCGGTAGGCACCATGTACTCAGGAAGGACGCGCGCGAGCGCATCCCTGTGGGAGCGCGCTTGCGCGCGATCGGTAGTGCCATCCACCTCGACGTAATAAGCCACCAACCGCTTATCCCCAGGCTGATCCTCCCGCGCAATCACCGCAGCGGCAGCAATCCCCGGCAACGCCCGCAACGCAAACTCAACTTCCCCGGTCTCAATCCGATACCCACGGATCTTCACCTGCCCATCGGCACGCCCGATAAAGGCAAGGTTCCCATCCGGAAGAAACCGCACGAGATCCCCCGTGCGATACAACGTCCCATGCTCCGAAGCGACAAACCGCTCCGCCGTCAGCTCCGGCCGGTTGAGATAACCACGCGCCACACCGGTTCCACCGATATAGAGCTCGCCAATCTCACCATCCGCCACCGGCTGCCGCTGCTCATCCCACACATGCAGCGACGTCTCGCCGATAGCTGCGCCAATGGGGATCGCGCCCTGGTCTTCCGGCAGTTCATGCGGAATGCGATAGGTCGTCGTAAACGTCGTGCACTCGGTGGGGCCGTAACCGTTCATCAGCGTGGTCGCCGGCAGCGCCGCGAGCGCCTTGCGCACGTGCGGCACCGAAAGCGCCTCACCACCGGTCAGGATGCAACGTAGCCCCGCGAGGTTGGAGGCATCGTCATCGACGATCGCGTTGAACAACGCAGCCGTAAGCCACGCTACCTCGGCGCCATGTGCCTTTACGGTCCGCGCGATGCCGCAGCCCGTCGGCACGCGCTGCTGGTAAATCACGCAGGTACCGCCATTCAACAGCGGCCCGAAAATCTCCAGCGTGGAAGCATCAAACCCAAGCGGCGCCGCATGCAAAACCCGCGGCGCCTCAAAATCAATGTAATCCGACTTACAAACCAGCCGAAGAATCGACTTATGCCGGATCTCAACGCCCTTGGGCGTCCCAGTCGACCCCGAGGTATACATTGCATACGCCAGATCATCCCCGGCGCCGTTGCCCTGGCTGTTGCCAATGCTGTTGTGGGAGCGCGCTTGCGCGCGATGGGACGAAGCCCCGCGCTCAAGTTCCCCAATCCCAAACACCGGAACCTCATCCGTAACAGCCGTGGTCGGCTCATCCGCCACCACCGCCGCCACATCCGCATCCCGCAAAGCAAACCCCACCCTCTCCGCCGGCCAACTAGCATCAATCGGCAGATAAGCCGCCCCAGCCTTCAAAACCCCCATAACCACAGACAGCGCCAACGCCGAACGCTCCATCAACAACGCGACATACGACCCTGGCTCAACCCCCGCCTGCCACAGCCCGGAAGCAATCGCATCACTCCGCGCATCCAGCTCCGCATAAGTCAGCGAAAGGTCGTCAGATGCAACAGCAAGCCGCTCCGGCCACGCCGCCACCACACGCGCAAACCGCGCCTGTACCGTCAGATCAAGGGATGCATCAAAGGGAAGCTCGTTGTTCATGCCCATACCCCGCGCCGGTGACCACCCGACGCAAGGGCATAGGCCGAAAGGCCGAGGACGCCCAGGGCAGCGCCAGCCTGGCTGGCCGCCGCCCCGATTCCGCTCCCCTGGTACCTTCCGCGCCCCACCATCCCGTCGGCTTTCATGCGATCCCCCGTGTACTCCGCAGGCCTCCAATAGCCTGCGCTCGCGGAATCATTTATAGCCCTGGCGCGAGGGGCGGCCTATACAACCAGCGCGCTAGCCGGGGGTAGGCGTTTGGCCGATAGTCGACGAGAAGGCCCCGTGGGTGCAGGGCCTTTGGTGTGCCGATTGGGCCTTTGCGAAGCATCGCCGGCGATTTCCCTCGAAGTCCTGCAAGCCATGGCGCGTGCGCGCCGCGACTGTGTAGGAGGAACGCTCAATTGAACTCGAGATTGTCTACCCCAAACCATCCGTCGGAAGTAATCAATTCGACCCGATCGAACGGCACCGCCGTAGAGAACGAGATCCACCTGCCGACCATGCCTTTGCCGGTGAGGGTAAAGGTTTCCCGCCCTACTTCGGCGAGATGCGAATAAGCTATCAACGTCAAGCTTTTGGGACTTCCCACGATATCGGCAATAGTCCCGAAAGCGATTCTCCGCGCGACGGTGTGCGGTGTGAAGACAACGTGGTGCCCGGCCAGATTAAGCGATAGGTAGATTCCGACGGCGTAGGGAGGAAGCTGCCTGAAAGCATCGAATTGCGATGGTCCGCGCAAGTTCGTGATACTCATCGATCGAACAGGCCAGGTTTCGCCTATCGCAATCTTCTTGCCGCTTTGCTGGTCCTCAAAGTCATCGGTTCTGGAAAACACGACGCCCACAGTGTAGACGCCGCTATTCTGCGGCGTCGCCGAGTCGCGCACTGTGATCCCGGCGGTCCCCGCTTTGACGGCCGTGACGGTGCCGCTGCTGTTGACGGTAGCGACGTCAGCGCTGCTCGAGGTGTATCTGTACGGAGGTTGCCCTCCGGTTGGTGTACGAGTGCCGGTCCCGCCGACCTCCAGCTTCATTTCGCTTTGATCCAGCACGAAGTCCGCCAGATTCTTGATGCGATACGGTTTGACCGGGAAAACAACCGCGTTATCTTTGATATCTGACTGATCGAACGTTACGGAAAACGCGATGGTAATGTCCGAACCGTCCTTCAGCGCTTTCAACCAGGCTTCGGATACGACCTTGTTGCAACCGTCCCTGAGCTCGCGCGCGATGACGGCGGCGCTGGTCCATAACGTCGTTGTCGTGGGCCGGCCATTGGTGTCTTCGCCGTTCACCGTGCACCAAACCTTTTGCCCCACAGCCATCGATGGCCAAGGGTCGACGTGGAGCGTGGCGGTGTTGCTCACGTCAAGCACATCGCCGACGAGCTCCTTAAAGGTCGGCGTGGGTAGACGGATGGGATCTCCCACCAGGAAGGCGGTTTTCTCGGACGTGCGCAAGGCGCCTGCCGGTGGCTGGACCTCATACGACACAACCGCGACCAGACCATCATTCTTCGCCGGCCAGCCATCAAACTGCACCGTGGCTTCCTCCCGCCCGAACAGGCGGGTCGTCCGGCGTTCGGTGGTCGAGCCGTTGGCGATCACGGTGACCAGCGCGTCCTTCTCACTGGCTTCGCCGATTGGCACGGTTACGTCCATTTCCGGTAGCGTCTGGGGCAGCACGCCGCCGACGCGGCCGGGGATGCGCGGGGCGGGGAGCAGTTCGGGGTCCGGCGGATCGACCACATCCTCGGCAAGCACGCGCACGGTGTGCGGCTCGGACTCGTAGACCTCGGTCCTGCCGCGGACCTCGATGGTATAGGTGAAGGTCACGCTGGCGTCGATCGCCGGGGCCAGGTCGGCGCGGGTCCAGTGGAAGGTCAGCGGCTTGTGGCCGTCGCCCTGGGCGATATCGCGGCTCTGGGTCTTCGAGGCCGCACCGCTCATGCGCAGGGTGACGCGCGCGTATTCCACCAGCGCGACGCTGTCGGGCACGGTGATGTCGACCACGTCGCCGGGGTTCTCGGGAAGGATGAGCTTGCCGTCCTTTTCCTGGGGCAGGCTGACCGCCGGCAGCTTCGATACCGGCCCCTCGATGACCTGGATCTGGCGCAGGTACGAAGCGACGGAGGTGCCGGGACGATCGTCGCGGGTGGTGGTGTAGCCGGCGAGCAGCGTGCCGCCGCCTAGGGGAGGCAGCACGTCGTCGGGTACCCGGACATCGAGGTAATAGTCGGTGGCTTGCCAGGTCTTCGGCGGCATGTCGCGCGCATCGCGTTTATGGTCGGCGTCGTAGCTGACGAGGTTGACGGTGACGTGCTCGCCGGCGACCCAACCCAGGTAACGCGGTACGCGCACGAGCAGTGTGCCCATGCCCGGATCCAGCGGGCCGGGCAGCTCGTGGCCGTTCGCATCGCAGAAGGCCGGCGCTTCCAGCTGCGGCTCCTTCGGCAGCCACATGTCCAGGTCGAGGTAAGGCGCGAAGCGCGAGCGGTTGCCGACCCGGTCGATGATCTCGTAGGTCACCGGTACGGCGGGCCCGGGCGTGATCCAGTTACGCAGTTCGGCGGTGCTGAGCTCGATCTCCTGCGGCCGCCCGACGACGATGGCCTTGCCGGGGGACGACCGGCCGGCGACGTACAGGCTGAGCGTGTCGTCCCGCTCCATGTTGTCCCAGGGCGGGATCGTGAAGGTGGCCAGGATGGCCGACTCATCGATGGGGTTCGGCGTGCACGTGGCCGGGCGCAGGTTCTCGTTGAGATTGGGCGTATCCGGTCGTGGATCGATACCGCCAGGACGCGCGCATTTGACGGTGATGTCGACGGCGTCGGAGTAAGGGGTAGCACCGGCGGTAATGAGCTCGTACCAGACCTGGTGGGTGCCATCGCCGGTGAAGCGATCGCTGCCAGGCACAGGATCGCCGGCGAGATCGCTGCCAGCGACGCGAATGAGCTGCGCGCCGGGCGTGCCACTGAAATTGAAGGTCTGCGAGAAGAACGTGCCCCAGTGCAGCACGATCTTGTCATCGGCCTGCTGGAAATCCCAGGCCGGGATGAGGATGTCGATCATCGCGAAGTCGCCGAGCAACTTGTCGCGACCGAGGCCGTTGTTATAGGTGTTTTGCACTTCAGGTGCGATGAGTGCCTGGATGCCGTTGCCGGTGGGTTGGTGGCCGGGGTAGGCAACGCCTGGCTGCAGGAGCGCGGCGCGGCGTGCACGCCTGCGCAGGTAAGCGGACGAGACGAAGGTGTCGGAGAGGAGCTGGGGTTTCATGGCCGGTCCTTGGTGATGGTGTCCTTGTGACTTCAGTGCGGCGCCCGCGACCTGCCTGGCCACGGGCGCCTCTTGCTCATGCTCCGGACGTCGCGGCCCCGCTCGAGAAGCGTCCATCGACCTTTACCGTCGCGACGTCAGAAGTGACAGGCGTGGTGTCGCCCGTCTTCTGTGTCACGGTGTATGTGGCATGGAGATGCACACGGGCCACCAGGCCGTCCGGGTTTCCGTAAATGTTGAACCAGCTCGCAGGGACGTTAAAGACGATCGGAGAATCGAGCCCCGCGCTGATCGTTTCGCGTCCACCATATTTCGCGGGGTCGTAAGGCACCTCGCCCGGCTGGTCGGTGTCACCGTAGTACAGCTCTACGTTGATAGCGATGGCGTCACTGGCATCACGGTTTTCATAGTTTGGAATGAGGAACCGCGTGCTGGAGTAGTGGTATGGCTTTTCGGGAATGAAACCCTGCGCGTTCTGGTCGGGGAACGAGCCGGCATCGAGGTGCCCGCGACCCGGTTGCGTATCCGTTCCGCGCACTACGATGGACTTGGTAGGGGAAAGGTTCCGGTTCGTCCCACCGTCCGCCAGTTCGTGTTCCACTTCGTACCAGACGGGAATGGAGTCACCACTGCCTTCGGCCTCGATCACGTCCCCACCCAACGGCACTTCCACCGGATCGGCATCGTCGCCGAACCCGGTGACGACGAAGCGGATGGGCGGTTGGGTGCCGTAGTAGACCAGCAGCGTGTCACCTTCCTCGAACGCATCGCCTTGTGGCGGATACGTATCGTCGGTCACCTTCTCAATCAGGATCGTAGCGTCGTCGCCGAAATCATCGACCGGAATTTCATCCAGCATGCCCGACGCCGAGCGCACGGTCGGGGCCTGCAGCCGCTGGTTGACGGGATCCAGCGGGTCGGGATCAATCGCCTTGGCGTAGAGGTTCAATTCCACGGCGTGAGGTGGCGATGTCCCCAGGCTGGCACTTCCGCGGTACACCGTGTATGTCACGTCTGCGGCGACACGGCTATCGTTGCCAGACGAGCCGGCGAGCCAAACCGCAAGACTGCCTGGGTAAGGGAAAGGAATATTCGTTACCTCGCCTGTGGGGCCCACGGGCACGAGGCCCGCGCTTTCGCCGTCCAGCGATACGACTAGTTGGTCCCCGGAGACGAATTCATCGTTCCACGGTACGGCGATGACAAAGCCCACGCCGCCTGTGCCTCGCGCGTCGGCCTCATCGATGAGCGGATCCGTCGGGTCATCGTCATAGGCAGGGACGGCAGGAGGCTGGAGCGTCGCAATGCCGCGCAACTGGAGCGCCACGGTGACCGGCAGCGAGGGCCGCGACAGGTTTCCCGCGCGGTCTTCGAGCTGATAGGTGAAGCTGGCTTGGGGCGTGTCGCCCACTCTGTCCAGGAATGCTTCCGAGATCTGCACTTCGATATGGTCGCCGATGACATTCGCTTTGCCGACGCGGCTATCTTCCTCGCCGTTACAGAAGATGTGCACCAGGTCGTCTTCCGCGCGGCCGCTGTAGCTGGGCACTTCGGCCCACAGGTAGAGCCGGCCTGTTCCGTCGTCGCGCAGCTTGGCGCGGGTGATGCCGGTGCCCTCGATGTCATCCGCGGGATCGAAGAGCAGCGCTGCCAGTACGCCGGCGTTCCCCGGGGGAGTGAAGTCGAACTGGATCGGAATGGGCGCGCTGTAGTCGCCCGCGCCGCCGGCGCCCTCGTAATGGACCATCAGGGTATAGAAGCCCTCGTTATGTGGGCCGGGCAAGCTTCCGATATAAGGCGGCACGTCGCTGTCCCCGACAACAATTCGGTCGAACTCGGTGCCCTGGAACAGAAAGGTAATGACGTCGCCCGAGAAGGCGCTGCCAAAGCCGCCCCAGAGGATATCGATCGGTTTGTCCCTGTACGACGAAAGGATCAGGTTGTCGGGTTCGCCGGAGCTGGGCGGAGTGGCCAACGCATTGGGATCGATGGTAGGCGGCTCGATGACGAGCGGAGCCGCCTGCGCCTGGGCTGTCGCGGGCGTTGAATAGGCGAACGTTCGAAGCAGGCTCCGGTTCTTTCCGTCGAGCCTGACGTTGTAAGTCGCGGCTCGCGCTGTGACCGCTCGCGCTACGCGCCGGCGTGCCTTGCTTTTGGTGGGGGGGCGGGTGGACGTGCGAGCGCGCGGCCCGCGGGCTTTCGTGGCCATGGGGTGCCTCCATGCGTGGGTTTGGCAGGTCGATATCGCCCGGGCCGGGTGGCCGCTTCCTTTGAGGGCTGCGATCCGTACGCGCACATCCTGTGCTCCAGCGCGTCCTTGCTTCCATGCCGTCCGTTAGCTCATGCCAGGCGGCCCGGGGATACCGAGGGCCCGACTATAGGCCAATGAAAAATAAAGAGAATATGCACTTCGTTGTAGGCGCGAGCGTCCGGAATCGGACACCCGTTTCGTTATGATTTCGTGGGCGCGAGAGCAAATGGCGCAGTAGCGCCATTCCTGCTGTCTGGATTCGAAACGCGCTGTCCGATTTCGATAACGGGCGCTAGCGGATCGCCATGATCCAGAGCGCGGCGCCTTGCACAGGTGCCGCTGTCCAATGCACCTGGTAGGTTCCTGCAGCGTCTACCTGTCTCCACGCGACGGCGCCTTGCACGCCACTCTCGTCCGGTAACTGCAGGAAGCTATCGATCAGTGTGAATCCATCCCCTGGCGTGGCGGTCATCTGCTTGACCCCGCCGCCGCCCCACCAGAACGCCAAGAGCGTCGCGGGGCCATCGACGGTGATGGACTTGCTGGCGACCACCAGGGCGGGGTCGGCGTAGCTATGCGCGAAAGCCTGCACGCGGCTTGCGCCGCGAACCTCTACGAAAGGTACGGAGATTTCGCCTTTGGGCTCGCCCGGCTTCGCGATACTCAGGGCATGCCCGTTGCCGCCCCTGGCATCCACGGCGACGTATGCCCTGACGTCGAAACGATCACCGTAGTCGGCATAGACCTCGGTACCGCCGAGCCCCTTCCAGCGATTCTGGTAGGTGTCCTCCGGAGCGCCCTGGTTACTCGCATAGCCGGCATTGAACGCCACCAGGACGCTCCCGGACGGCGCCGTATCCATCGCTGGCGTCACCGCCGGGTTGGTGCCGAGGCCTTCGCCCTGGCCAAGGAACACGTGCGCGCCCAGGCTGGGGCCGGCGGCCATGGCCAGGGGTGTGCTCAGGGCGACGAAGAAAAAGCCAAAAGCTTGCAGGCGCTTGCGCACGGCACTCCTCCAAAAGTTGTACTTGTCACGATCCATGCACTGCGCCACGCTCCGCAGTGCGGTGCGCTGGGCATGGAGACCACGGCGCACCAACCCGGGGAGCCTGGCATGCTGGCTGACGAAACCGACTTCATCGACCTGTACGGCAAGCTCCGGCTCGAGCCGGATTGCTCGCTCGCGGAATTCAAGCAGGCATACCGCCGGCACGTCTCCGCGTGGCACCCCGACCGCCGCAGCCGCGGCGAACGCGCCGATGCGCTCGCCGCACGGCGCCTGCAAAGACTGATGGCGCAATACTCCGCCGCGATGGATTTCCACCGCCAGCACGGCCGCCTCCCCGGCGCCCCCCCTCCCAAACCCGCCAGCTCTTGTGGGAGCGCGCGTGCGCGCGCTAGCGGGGGGTCACAGGCGAACGTCGCGGTTAACAGGGGTGCGGCATCTGTTGAGTCTTCTGCTTCGCCTATCGCGCGCAAGCGCGCTCCCACATCAGAAAGGCGGTGGTTGCTTGTGGCGGGGTTGGTGGTCGTGGGCCTGGGCGTATGGGCGCTCGTGCCGGATCCGGATCGGGTGGATCCTTCCGTCGAGGGCGTGCCGGAGGTGGTGGCAGACGTGGTGGCGCCGGCGGCGGATGCCGCGAGCCTGGCCATCGGCATGAAGGATAACGAGGTCACGGCTATCGAGGGCGAGCCAACGCTGCGTAGCGCGGATCGCTGGGAATATGGTCCTTCCTGGGTGCGGTTCGAAGGCGGTAGCGTCGTCGACTGGTACAGCTCGCCGCTGCGGACGCGGCACGTCCGCTCATCCCACGCACCGCGCTGAGGCTCAGCGCGCCCCACGGCCAAAGATCACCACTTCGACGGTCTCGATCAGGATCACCAGGTCGAGGAACAGGCTGTGGTTCTTCACGTAGAACAGGTCGTACTTGAGCTTCTCGGCGGCATCCTCTTCCGAGGCCCCATACGAGTAGCAGAGCTGCGCCCAGCCGGCGAGGCCCGGCTTGATGCTGTGGCGCAGGCCGTAATAGCGGATCTTGCCTTCCAGGTCCGACACGAACTGCGGACGCTCCGGGCGTGGGCCCACGATGCTCATGTCGCCGCGTAGCACGTTCCACAGCTGCGGCAGCTCATCGAAGCGCAGCTTGCGGCAGATCTTGCCCACGCGGGTCACGCGATCGTCGTTGGCCTTGGCCCAGCGCGCGACGCCATCCATCTCGGCATCGGTGCGCATGCTGCGGAACTTGTACAGCCAGAACGTACGGCCGTGTTCGCCCACGCGCTCCTGGCGGTAGAAGATCGGCTGGCCGCGCCCCGATTCCACCCGGATGGCCAGCGCCACGCCGAGCATCAGCGGCCAGCAGAGCAGGGCGATCGCGCAGGCGGCGAGGATGTCGAAGGTTCGCTTGGCGAACAGGGCGAACGGGGTGGCGTTGAATCCTCCAGAGAAGACCAGCCATGACGGATCGAGCATCGTCAGCTGCACGCGGCCGGCTTCGCGCTCGACGAAGGTGGTGAGGTCGGTGATCTGCACGCCCAGCTGGCGGCAGGCGAGCAGGTCGTCCATCGGCAGCGAGCCGCGGCGGTCGTCCACGCCTACGACGATTTCACTGATCCGTTCGCGCCGCGCCAGTTCGGCGAGCGGGACATCGCGCGGCATCAGCAGCGGCTCCGGCACGCGCGCGGTATCGCTCGGGCCCGGTACGTAGCCGACGAGGAAAAATCCGCGGCGGTCGGAACGGCGGCGCATGCGCGTGTGGATCTGCGCGGCGCGCTCGCCGGCACCGAGGATGAGCACGCGACGCTTCAGTGCGTCCATCTCCACGAGGCGCATGAACAGACCACGGAAGGCGGCCGTCACGAGGAAGCCGAACACCAGCGCCATGCCCAGCACGCCACGGCCGACGTAGGCCTGCGGGATCACGTAATAGCCGACGATCAGCGCCAGGCCACCAAGGACGAAGGCAATGGCGTGGCGGGCTAGCTGCCCGCGCCAGCTCATGCGCAGGTTGCCGCGGTACTCGCCGAGTGCGGCCATGCCCAGGAAGATCACCACGGCGAACATCACCGCACGTGCGATGACCGTGTTGCTTGATGCCTGCAGGTCCTCGGGCGAGGGGGCGAAGCGGATCCAGGTCGCGAGGTTCAGCGAGAGCGCCAGCAGGAGCAGCTCCACCACGCCGAGCAGCGTCAGCCAGCGAACGATCGGCTGTCGGAAAAGACGGAACATCAGCAACCCCCTTGGTACACGCAGCGTCTGCGTGCTGATGCGCTGAAGGCTAGGCGCGGCCCACGGGCGTGTCGATTGCACTTGTGGTTTGCGCGACGGCTAGGCCGAATGGATGTAACACGCGTGTATCAGTGCGCGCGAGTTTTCCGGGCACGGCAACGCCTCGCAGCGAGGTGCTGCGAGGCGTGTATCACGGGGTTTACGGGATCAACCCAGGCCGCTGCCTTCGTACGCAGCCAACAGCACGCGCAGGTGGTCGGCCAGGCGCAGGCTGAGCGCGATCAGGGTGAAGGTGGGGAACGCCCAGCCACTGGTGGGAAACACCGAACTGCCGGCGACATGCAGGTTATGCATGCCGTGCACGGTACCGTCGGTATCGACGACACCGGTGGCCGGGTCAGCCGACATGCGCGTCGTGCCCATGTGGTGCGCCGTGCCGAAGACTTCCGGCTCGGCCGAGGCATCGGTAGCCCAGTGGGCGGCTTCGAACGTGCCCCCGCAGGCGTCCGCCAGCGGCTTGCCGGACCGTGAGGTAAGCGTGCGATAGGTGTAGCGGTCAAGCTCGGTGAGCCGCCAGTCGATGTTGACCCGGCGCAGGCCCAGGGCATCGCGGGTGTTGCCGAGCGTGACACGTGAATCGCGGTTCGGTGCCTGCTCGAAGAAGCCGACGAGTTCGACACGCTCACTTCTCACCGTGGGCTTGTCGGCGGCTTTCTGGGCGACGGCACGGATGACGTCACCGATGTGCAGGCCGAGGCTCACCGCGCTGAGCGCGAGGTTCGGCGGCACTGCTACCGCTGCCGCCGTGGGGCCGTTGCTCATGGCGGCGGAGAGGCGCGCCTCCAGCAACGTCGCTTCGTCGCGGCTCGGCGGGCGCAGGGCCGCGCGGACATTGCGCAACGCCCGGATGCCCTTGGGCAGGGCGCCTTCCACGGCAAAGGGGTGGACGCGGCCGTTGAGAACACGGTGGTGGCGCTGAGCCGCGTTCGCCAGGCCGATCTCGGCTGAGACGGGCAGGCGGACCTTGCCGATGGCGCGCTCGTAGGGCCGGGTTAGCCGATCGGGGGTTTCTGAGCGGACGCTGCCGATCGTGCCGCGCGGGTGGTCCATGAAATAGCGCCCGACCAGGTCGCGGTCGTTGCCGAGGCCGCACGGTGCGACGCTGTCGGAGAGCAGGAGAAGACGTGCGTTCTCGATGCCGCCGGCGGCGAGGACGAAGTGCCGTGCGCTCACATGGCCGCGGCGCCCGGTGAGGGCCCCGAGCCTTGCACGCACCACGGCCGTCGCCGAGGCGTTGGCCTCGAGTTCCATCAGGTTGGCGTGCAGCAGCACGGTGATGTTCGGCGCGGCGCGCAGTTCATCGCGGTATGCCTCGCCAAACAGGATCGGGCTCCGCGCGAACAGCAGGTTTACCAGCGCTTCCGGATCGAGATCGAGCGGCTTGCGCTG
>NZ_JBQCFT010000136.1:0-10647 GCF_051958795.1 Luteibacter sp.
GCTTGCGCGCAATGCCAGGTTGCGGCCTGGCCCATCGCGCGCAAGCGCGCTCCCACAAACGGAGGCCGAATCGTCAGCCGCGTGGGCCGGGATCGCTGGTCGCGGGCTTGCCGTCCTCGTGGTGGCCTGCGTAGCGTCGCAGGTAGCGCGGTGCTTCCGGCGTCGTGACGGTCACGTCGTACCAGCCGCCGCTTCCGTTGAGGTCGAGAGCGACGGTTTCGGTGGCGCCCGCATCGATGTTGAGGTGGCGTGGTTCGTCGCCCGCGTACGCATTACCCACGCGACACCCCGTGCGGGTACCGCCCGTATTCGCCACGACAACTTCGATACGCCGTTCGCCGGGGACGCCGCGCACGATAACCTCGAGGGTATCGTCGGCGGCACCGCGCAAGGCGGCGTAATAGCCGTTGGGGCCGTGGATGCGGCGATCGTACGCATCGCCACGCGCGGCAAGCGGCCAGCCGTCTTCAATCGTATCGCCCGCCGCGGCGGCATAGCGTCGCGGCGGCGCGTCGCGGTCCAGGCCGTCGTATACGAGGAACGCCGCGCCGAGCGAGCCGGTATTGCTGAAAGCAATGTGGCTGCGCCCGTCCGCCAGCCGGTGCTGTACGGACCATGCGTAGCCGAGCGGCCGCGCGGGGCGCTGGCCTGGTTCCTGTACCGGCATGACCTGCTCGGCGGGGACCGCGATGGGTGCCTTCCCGGTCGAGCCTTTCGGGACGGCGATCGCCGGCACTTTCCCATCGTGCGCGCCCGCGAAATCGAAGCAGCTGGTGAGGTCACCACACACGGCGCGACGCCAGCTGCTGATGTTGGGCTCCTCGACACCGAAGCGCTTCTCGAGGAAGCGCAGTACCGACGTGTGATCGAAGGTCTCGCTGCATACCCAGCCGCCGCGGGTCCACGGCGAGACCACGATCATCGGCACGCGGTTGCCGAGTCCGACGACCTGCAGCCCCTTCGGATCGCTGCCGGGAACAATGGGACTCGAAATCCGCGGGTGGGCATCGAGATCCATGATCTCATCGCGCAACCCGTCGGCAAGCGTCGTGGAAACCACCCCACCCTCGCCATTCGCCAGCGGCGGTGCCGGGGGCACGACGTGGTCGAAGAAGCCGTCGTTCTCGTCATAGTTGAGGAACAGCACGGTACGACTCCACACCTTCGCGTTCGCCGTCAGCGCATCGAGCACGGCGCGGATATAGAACGCGCCATCAGCGGGAGAGGACGTCGGGTGCTCGCTGTACTTGTACGGCGCGACGATCCAGGTGACCTGCGGCAACCGGTCATGCACGACATCGTTGCGCAAGTCGCGCAGCGTATGCGTGGAGACACCGTTGCGGACCAGCGCACTGTGCGGGTCCGCGCCTTCCTGCACCTGGTAGGCCGCGAAGAACTCGAGCGAGTTATCCGTGTAGTTGTCGGTCGGCGACCCGGGCTCGCCGGTGCCACCCTGGTAAACGCGCCAGCTGATGCCCGCCTTCTCCAGGCGTTCCGGATACGTGGTCCAGGTGTAGCCGTTGGTGCTCGCGCGCTCCTCAGTGCCGGGACCATTGCCCTTCACTCCCAGGCGCCCGGCCGGATCCGACGTGCCACTCCAGAGGTAAATGCGGTTGATGGCCGTGTCGGCCAGTGCCGATGCGTGGTACGCGTCGCATACGGTGAACGCATCGGCCAGCGCGTAGTGGAATGCCGCGTCCTCCCGGCGCAGGTAGGCCATGGTGAGCACATCCTGCTTCTGTTCGATCCAGCGATCGTTGCGGCCGAGGTTCCACGCACCATGGCCCGTGCTCCAGCCATGGTCGGTGCCCTCATGGTGGTCACCGCTTGCGCGCGTATCCAGGTGGAACGGATAGACCCAGCCGACATCCGCACCGATACCGCGCGATTTCCAGAACTTCGTATGCGTCGCCGTCGTCGGCTGCTTCCACACGGGATCGCCGTTGCCCAGTTCAAGCACGCGCGGATCGTTGAAGCCGCGCACGCCACGCAGGCAGCCGAAGTAGTGATCGAACGAACGGTTCTCCTGCATCAGGATCACGACGTGGCCGATGTCGTTGATCGTGCCGGTACGCCGGTCGGGTGGCGTCGCCATGGCGCGCGCGATGCTGGCGGGGACGCCCTGAGCGATCAGCGACGCGGCGGCCGTGGCGGCAGCGCCCTGCAGGAACCGGCGGCGGTCGCTGGAGAACATCAGCCTATCCTTTCAGCGAAGCGATGAGCGCGGCGTGCAGCTCGGGCGTTGCCGCGGCGACCACGCGCCCGCCGCTCTGCAGGCCGAGCGCGCGGCCTTCCCAGTCGGTCATGACGCCGCCCGCCGCCTCGACCACTGGCGCGATCGCGAGATAGTCATACGGCATGAGGTTGGATTCGATCACGGCATCGATGTGGCCCGAGGCCAGCATGCCGTAACCGTAGCAATCGCCACCGAAGCGGCGCGCATGCGCCGCGCGGCTGGTGCGATCGAAGCTGGCCCATTCTTCCGCGGTGAACATGTCGGGGGTGGTCGTGTAGAGCGTCGCATCGGCCAGCGACTGGCAGCCGCTCGTGTGGCAAGGCACGCCGTTCATCGTCGTGCCGACCCCGACATGACCCACCCAGCGCTCATCCAGCACCGGCATGTCGAGGACACCCAGCACCGGTGATCCGCCGCGCAGCAACGCGATGAGCGTGCCCCACAGCGGCCAGCCCGAGATGAAGCTGCGCGTGCCGTCGATCGGGTCGATCGACCAGACGAACTCCGCGTCGACCCGGCTAGGGCCGTATTCCTCGCCGAGCAGGCCGTGTTCCGGCCACGCCTGTTCGATCCGCTCGCGCAGCATCGCCTCCACGCCGCGATCCACCGCGGTGACCGGGCTCATGTCGCGTTTGAGCGTCACATCGACGGGGCGACGGAAACGCGGCAGAGACAAAGCGCGTGCATTGTTGGCGATGCCCGTGGCAAACGCTTCGAACTCGGCCCGCTCGGCGGCGGACAGCGGTGCATGGACGGTCACTCGAGACTCCAAAAAGACATGCGCGGTCTAGCTTTCGCACGTTTCAGGTTAATGACGAAAACGGAAATTTTCCTGTGGACGTCGAGTCCACATGTTTGCAAATATACCCAAAACGCCACAAGGGTGGGTGATCTTTTCCACCCCGATGGTCGCGAGATGAACCCCTGGGGCCCTGCATGCGTCCAAGCCGCTACATCGCCAGCGTCGCCGCTTTGCTTGCCGTGTGCGTGTCCGCACGGGCCGGCACGCTGACGGTCTATTCGGCGCTGGAAAGCGACGAGATCGCTACGTACCTGGATGGCGCGAAGAAGGCCCTGCCCGACGTGGACATCCACGTGCTCCGCCTGTCCAGCGGCGACCTGGCGGCCCGCCTGCTCGCGGAATCCTCGGAACCACGCAACGACGTGGTCTGGGGCATGGCCGCCACCGACCTGCTGGATCCGCGCATCGCGGCACTCCTGCAACCGGTGCACAGCCCCGCCATAGACGCTTTGCCCGCCCGCTTCCGCGGCAGGGATGGCCGCTGGTTCGCTCCGACCGGTTACATGGCGGCCCTCTGCGTGAACCGTGAAGCGCTGGCCGAGCACGGGCTGCCGATGCCGCGCACGTGGCACGACCTCACGTCACCGGCCTACCGCGGGCAGATCGCCATGCCGGACCCCGCGTCCTCGGGTACGGGTTACATGGTGCTCTCGTCGCTCAGCGACGCAGGGCGCGATACGGACGGCATGCGCCTCGTGACCGATATCGCCGCCAACCTCGGCCAGGTGACCCTTTCTGGCTCCGCGCCATGCAAGCTCGCGCGGATCGGCGAGTTCCCCATCGGCGTGTCCTTCGCGTTTTCCGCCATGCAGTCGATCCGCCAGGGCTACCCGGTGACGATGGTGCTGCCCAGCGATGGCACCGGTTACGAGCTGGAAGGCTCCGGGCTTATGAAGGCCGCGACAAACGCGCGCGATGCGCAGCGTTTCCTCGACTGGACCGCCTCGCCCGCCGCCGCTGCGCTTTACCGCGGCTACAAGGAAAACGTCGCGGCACCGGGAAGCAAGCCGACGGAAGAACAACAACGCGCGGGGCTGCCGGCCGATGTGGTCGCCACCCTGCCCGCGCGGGATTTCGACGCCGCGGCGCGCGAGCGCGCGGCACTCATCGCACGTTTCAAGCAACTGACGCGCTGACGCGCCGGCTGCGGGGGAGTTTCGTTTCATGCATCTGCGCCTCGAAGAAATCAGCAAGGCCTGGGGCGGCCACACGGTCCTCGACCGCGTGTCGTTCAGCGCGGGCGCGAGCGATTTCGTCTGCCTGCTCGGCCCCAGCGGCTGCGGCAAGACCACGCTCCTGCGCATCGTGGCGGGCCTGACCGAGCCCGATGCGGGCCGGGTCGAACTGGCAGGCAAGGACATTACCCATGTGCCCGCGCGCGAACGCGGCATGGGCATCGTGTTCCAGTCGTACTCGCTTTTCCCCGACCTGACCGCCGCCGCCAACGTCGGCTATCCCATGCGGCTGCGCGGGATCCCGGCCAGCACCATCGCCACGCGCAGCACCGAGCTGCTGGCGAAGGTGGGCCTGGGTGGCTTCGGCGGCCGCTTCCCCGATGAGCTCTCAGGCGGCCAGCAGCAACGCGTCGCGCTGGCTCGCGCGCTTGCTGCGGAGCCGGCACTGCTGCTGCTCGATGAACCGCTCTCCGCGCTCGACCCGGCCATCCGCGCACAGCTGCGCGGCGAGATCCGTTCGCTGCAGCGCTCGCTCGGCATCCCGACGATCATGGTCACCCACGACCAGGACGAAGCCCTGGCCCTGGCCGACACCATCGTCTGCATGAAAGCCGGCCGGATCGAGCAGATCGGTTCGCCGCGTGACCTTTACGAACGCCCATCGTCGCGCTTCGTCGCCGACTTCATCGGGCACGCCAACCTGTTGCCCACCGCCTTCGTGCGCGAGGTGATGCCGGGCTTCCTCGAACGGCGCCCGCCGGGCGCGGATGCCACCTGGGAGCTGTGCCTGCGGCCGGAAGACATCGTGCTGGAAGCCGACCCGCGTGGCGACGCCGTCGTTTCCGATGTCACCTACCTCGGCAACCTCGCACGCGCCGGCCTTGCCTGGCGTGGTCAGCGCCTTGTCGCTGAACTGCACGGGCGCAACACGCTCACCCCGGGTGAAGCCGTGGCCGTCGATGCGATCCGCGGCGCGTGGGTGTGCACGTGAACGCCGTCGCAGTCCCCCACACGCCCGCACGCACGAGCCACCTGGCCTGGCTGCTGCTGGCGGTGCCGTGCGCCGGCCTGCTCGTATTCTTCCTGTATCCGCTGCTCAGCGTGGCCTGGCGCAGCGTGACCGACGCTGGCGGCGCGTTCACCCTCGCCAACTACGCTCGCCTGCTCGATGACCCGGGCCTCCCGCGCGCCGCCCTGCATAGCGTGGAAACCGGCCTGGTGACGACGCTGGCCACGGTAGCGTTCGGCCTGGGTATCGCGATGGCGTTGCACCGCTCGCGCCTGCCGGGCAAGGCGCTGATCCGCGCGACGCTGCTTCTGCCGATGCTCGCGCCGTCACTGGTCCTCGGCCTTGGCCTGGTGCTGTTGCTCGGCCGGAACGGCCTCGTGCACCGGCTCACCGGCCTGCCGACCGATATCTACGGTTTCCCGGGCCTGGTCATCGCCAATACGTTGTATGGCCTGCCCCAGGTCGTTCTGATCGTCTCCGCCGCGCTCGCGCGCACCCCAGCGCGCCACTACGACGCGGCCGCATCCATGGGCGCCACGCCGTGGCGCCAGTTCATCGATATCACGCTGCCACGGCTGCGCTTCGCTCTCCTCGCGGCTGCCTTCCTCGTCTTCACCGAAACGCTGACCGACTTCGGCAGCGCCGTGATCGTCGGTGGCAATTACCGCGTCCTCGCGATGGAGATCTACAGCGAGGTGGTCGGCCAGCTCGACTTCGCCATGGGCGCGACGCTCGGCATGGTACTGCTGCTCCCGGCGCTGCTCTCGGTGTGGCTGGGCCGCCTGGCGAAGCGCCGGCAGGACAGTGGTGACGGTGCACCCGGACGTGCGCTCACGCCGGCGCGGCATGCCGGCCGCGATGGTTTCCTCGCCATTGTCTCGCTCGTCGCACTGCTGCCGACCGTCGCGGTCGTCGCCACCGTGGCTTATGTGTCCTTCGTGAAACTGTGGCCGTACCAGCAGTCGCTCACGCTGGCGAACTACACCCGCATTAGCGAAGGCTTCGCTCCGGTCTGGACCTCACTGGCCATGTCGTTCATCGCGGCGGTTGCGGGGTGCGTGCTGGTCTTCGCCTTGTGCGCGGGCCTGCGCAAGGCACCGCCGGCGCTCGCGCGTCCGCTTCAGTTCATTGCTTCGCTGCCTGCCGCTGTCCCGGGCATGGTCGTCGGCCTGGGCTATGTCATGGCGTTCAACCATGGCCCCCTGTCGGGCTGGCTACACGGCAGCCTGATCATCATCGCCGCGTGCAGCCTGTACCACTACCACGCGCAGGCGTTCCTCACGATGCAGACCGGCATGCGCCAGGTGCCCGATGCGCTGGAGGACGCCGTGGCGGCATTCGGTGGCGGCACGCGCGAGGTACTGCGCGATGCGGTGCTCCCGTTCACCGCGCCCGCCGCGATCTCCACGTTTTTCTACCTGTTCATGCGTTCGATGGTGACGCTGTCCGGCGTCATCTTCCTCGTGACCGCCGACGTGGGCCTCGCCTCGGTCAGCGTGATGCGCCTGGATGAAAACGGCTTCCTGGCCCAGGCCGCCGCGTACGCCATGTGCGTCGTGGTGGCGGGTGCCCTCGCCCTCGGCGCCATGCGCCTGCTCTTGCACACACTCAAGGAACGACGCCATGTGGCATGAAGAACGACACACCCGCATCCGTGACCTGCTCCGCACCAGCGGCCAGGTTTCCGTGGAGCGGATCGTCACCGAGCTTGGTGTCTCGCGCGAGACCATCCGCCGCGACCTGGTCGAGCTGGCGGAGCGTGGCGAGATCCGCCGCGTGCATGGTGGCGCGGTGCTCACATCCGATGAGCCGCCGATCGATGTACGCCACGCCACGCGGGTGCGCGAGAAGCGCGCCATCGCGAAAGTCGTGGCCACCCTGGTCGAGAGCGGCCAGACGATCTTCATGGATGCGGGCAGCACCATGAACGTGGTGGCGGAGGCCCTCGCCACGCGCAGCGGCCTCACCATCATCACCAACGCCGTGGACGTGGCCTCGCGCTTCGCCGCGCGCGACGGCAACACCGTGCACCTGCTGGGCGGTCGTTTCGACGCCCAGATCGGCTGCACGAACGGCGCGACCACCGTGGCGGAGATCCACCGCTACCAGGCCCACCTCGCCATCCTCTCGCCGGTGGGCGTGGATGCGAACGCGGGCGCCAGCAGCTTCGAACTGGAGGAAGTGGAAGTCGCGCGTGCGATGTGCGCCAACGCACGCCGCGTGATCCTGGCCGCCGACCATTCAAAGGTCGGTGTCCGCAGCCGCGCCAGCTGGTGCGAACCCGAGCGCATCGACGTGCTCGTCACCGACCGCAAATCCGAGAAATCCCGCGCGTTCGCCGCCGTCCGCAAGGCGGTGCGCGAGGTCGCGCTCGCCTGATCCATTCACAAGATCGCGCCAGGAAGGCCGCTTCACGCCTGTTATTTCAATCGATTGAAACCTCACTGTCACAGACCCAGCCTTTCCGGAGCATCCCCATGAGTTCCCTCCCCGCACTACGCCGTACCTTGCTGTGCGCAGCGGTCGCCGCGACGTTCAGCGGCCTCGCCTATGGCCAGGCCACCACAGGCCGTATCACCGGCACCGCGCCCGCTACCGCCGGTGAAACCATCCTGATCGAAGGCAGCAACGGCCTCACCCGCGAGGTTGCCGTCGACGAACGCGGCCGCTACACCGCCGAGTCCCTGCCGCTGGCGACCTACAAGGTCACCCTCCGTGCCAACGGCCAGCCTGTCGATTCGCGCGACAACGTCACCCTGCGCGTCGGCGCGGCCACCGATGTCTCGTTCACGGCCGCCTCGTCGTCCAACGCGCAGGACCTCAGCGCCGTGACCGTCTCGGCCAGCGCGCTGCCGAAGATCGACGTCGCGACCGTCGCCTCGAGCACCGTCATTACCTCGGCAGACCTGGCCCGCCTGCCGCTGCAGCGCTCCGCCGAAGCGGTCGCCCTGCTCGCCCCGGGCGCATCGCCGGGCTACACCGGCTTCAAGGGCGCCTTCGGTGGCAGCACGGTGAGCTTCGCCGGCTCGTCGGTGACCGAGAACGCTTACTACATCAACGGCATGAACACGACCGATCCGCTCAGCGGCTTCGGTGGCGTGACCCTGCCCTACGGTGCGATCGACCAGCAGGAAATCCTGAGCGGCGGCTACTCGGCGATGTACGGCCGTTCGGATGGCGGCGTGATCAGCCAGGTCGGCAAGCGTGGCACCAACGAATGGCACTTCGGTGCGCAGGTGCTGTGGGAGCCGGACTTCGCGCGCGCCAGCGCCCGCAACATCACGTACGGCCACGACAACCCGGCGCCCCCGGGCACGATCAACCAGCGCAACGACCGTAACCACGAGTGGACCTCGACGATCAGCGCCTACGCCGGTGGCCCGCTGATCAAGGACAAGCTCTACGCCTTCGCCGCGGTGGAAATCGAGCGCAGCCAGGGCAACAGCGTCGGTGACGTGAACCACGCGTACGACACCAAGTACACGTACAAGGATCCGAAGTGGTACGGCAAGATCGACTGGAACATCAATGACAACAACATCCTCGAACTGACCGGCGTCAACCAGACCCACCGTTCCAACGGCAACAAGTACAACTACGACTACGACACCAACACCGTCGGCGACTACGCGAGCGAAGACTCGACGTACAAGACCAAGGCCATGGTCTACGTGGCGAAGTACACGAGCTACATCACCGACGACCTGACGCTCACGGCCCTGTACGGCAAGTCGAAGCTCACGTACTACAACGAGCCGCCGGATACCGGCATCGTGGGCCCGTTCATCGGCAACGTCAGCGGCCAGAACCCGGCACTGAACGGCGGGACGCCGATCACCAACGGCCAGACCCTGGATACCGTGGACAACCCGGACCACGAGTCGACCAACCGCAACCTGCGCGTCGACCTGAACTACAAGATCGGCACCCACTCGATCACCGCGGGTATCGACAACCAGGATTCGCACGATATCGATGACGGCACCACGATCGGTGGCGTTGGCTACGAGCTGTGGTACGCGAAGCAGGACCCGAACCTCAACATCAGCGACAGCCCGTTCGTGGGCAAGCCGGGCGATTACCCGGGCGGCCAGACCGGCTACTTCGGCTACTACCGCCACTACAACACGCTCGCCTCGGTGCGCGTGAAGCAGCGCGCGCAATACATCATGGATGACTGGCAGGTTACCGACCGCCTGATGCTCTCGCTCGGCATCCGCAACGACCAGTTCACCAACTACAACCCCGCCGGCCAGCCGTACCTCAAGCTGACCAAGCCGCAGTGGGCGCCGCGCCTGGGCTTCAGCTGGGACGTGAACGGCGATTCCACCATGAAGGTGTACGGCAACGCGGGCCGCTACTTCCTCGCCATGCCCGCCTCCGTGGCACTGCGCACCTCCGCCGGTTCGCTGGCCACCAACCAGTACTTCACCTATACGGGCATCGATGCCAGCGGCCTGCCGACCGGCGTGACGTTCATCCAGTCGGCCACCGGTGGCGCCGTTTCCCCGAACGGCGAATACGGCCAGCCGCCCGATCCCAAGACCGTCAGCTCGAAGAACATCAAGTCGGAGTACCAGGACGAGTTCATCCTGGGCGCGGACAAGCAGATCAATGCCGACTGGGTCGCGGGTGCCAAGGCGACGGTGCGCAAGCTGCGTAACGCGCTGGACGACGTCTGCGATAACGGCGCGATCAGCCGTGCAGCGATCGCCCAGGGTGCGGATATCGACGCGGTGACCGTCGGCAGCTGCTACCTCTCGAACCCGGGCCGCGCAAACGTGTATTCGCTGGTGAACGCGAACGGCGGTTACACCGACGTCACCGTGACCAACGCCGACTTCGGCTTCCCGCACCTCAAGCGCAACTACTACGGCCTCGACCTGTACCTGTCGCAGCCGTTCGATGGCGTGTGGTCGGGCAAGATCGATTACCTGTGGTCGCACAGCTACGGCAACACCGAAGGCCAGGTGCGTTCGGACGTCGGCCAGGGCTCGGTCGCCGCTTCACGTGACTGGGATTACGCCACGCTGATGAACTACGCGAATGGCGACCTGGGCAACGACCGCAAGCACCAGCTGAAGATCTACGGCTCCTACCAGATCGCACCGGAATGGCTGGTCTCGGCCAACATCCTGATCCAGTCGGGCCTGCCGAAGTCGTGCCTGGGCCGCTATGGCGCGAACGAAGGTGATCCGTCGGGCTACGGCAGCTACTACCACTTCTGCTTCGGCGTACCGTCGGCCTATGGCGCCAAGGGCCGCGAACCGTGGGAAGAGCTGGTCGACGTGAGCACCGAGTATCGTCCGCTCTGGGCCGACAAGAAGCTGGCCTTCACCGTGTCGGTGTTCAACATCCTCAACCAGCAGCGCTCGCAGCGGACCAACCCGGTCTCCGGCAGCACGAACTCGGTGAACGATGGCTA
>NZ_JBQCFT010000137.1:0-10313 GCF_051958795.1 Luteibacter sp.
CGGGGGCGGGGGGCCGCGGCCGCCCCCCCCCCCCCCCCCCCCCCCCCCCCCCCCCCGCTTTACTGGGGGGCCTCGGGCCCCCCTGCCCACGTCCGGGAGCAACCTTCCACCCTTGGCGAGTACACTCACGCGATCCCACCCACCGAGGTTGTCCCCATGCGTCGCCTGCTTAGCCTCACCGCTCTCTGCCTCGTCTCCTTCGCCACCTGGGCCGCATCCCCCGCCGCCGGTGACAAGGCGCCCGACTTCAAGCTGCAGGACCAGAAGGGCGAGTGGCACAGCCTTGATACCCATTCGGGCAAGTGGCTGGTGCTGTACTTCTACCCGAAGGATTTCACCGGCGGCTGCACGACCGAGGTCTGCACGTTCCGCGACGACATCGCCAAGCTGCACAAGGCCGGCGCCGAAGTGCTGGGCGTGAGCCTCGATGACGTCAAGTCGCACAGCGAGTTCGCCGCCAAGTACCACGTGCCGTTCCCGCTGCTTTCCGACGCCGACGGCACCGTGGCCACGAAGTACGACGTCCTCAACAACAAGATGGGCGTGAAGTACGCCCGCCGGGAAACCTTCCTGATCGACCCGAGCGGCAAGATCGCCAAGGTTTACAAGGACGTGGATCCGGAAAAGAACTCGGGCCAGGTCCTCGCCGACCTCGCTGAGCTCAAGGGCAAGGGCGGCTAAGCGTGTTCGAAGCCAAAAAGACGCCCGCACTGGGCCGTCCGTTTGCGCCGTGGCGCATCGTCGTGTGGCTGGTCATGTTGCTGGCCGCCGTCGGGTTCGTCATCAATGGGTATGCCTCGGTCGTCATCGGCCAGGCGGCCGCCGGCATGTCGGCGGCCGACGCGGCCGACATGAACCCGTACGTCGCCCTAGCCTGGTCCGTCGGGTACGCGCTGGCTGCCTTCGCCACCATGGCGGTCGCCCTGGCGACGCTTCGCTGGCGTGAGAAGGGCCGCGCGGCCATGAGCATCATCGCCGTGCTGCTCGCGGCCTGGGCAGCGTGGACGGCCTGGCTCGCGTTCGGGCAGTGGCAACAGCTCGGCGCGGTGCTCGGCCAGGCCGGGCTTCCCGCCGACCTGCTCGCGGCCGGCATGAAGCACCGGAACATCCTGCTGATCGGCGTGTTGCTCAAGGCCGTGTCGGTGCCGGTCCTTGCCTGGCTGGCCTGGGCGCTCGGCACGCTCCGCGTGCGCCAGCAGTTCGCCACACCCCTGTGATGGTTCAGCGGGCATTCGCCCGCCTGGCGCTATCGAGGGGCTTTCGACCCGGACCGCCGATGACCTCACGTTTGTTTGTCCTGGCCGTCGCCGCCTGCGTCGCGGGCGGCGCGGCTGCCCCGGACCTGGGCCCCACCTGCAACCTCGCCAGCAGCTACGACCTCACGGTCCGTCCGGAGGGCCTCTCTTTCGACCGGGCGGACGTCGCCCCGCGGAACGTGCGCATGCACGATGGCGGGCTGGTGACCGACGGCCGGACGGTCGCCCTCCGGCCCGATGAGCAGGACCGGGTATCCCTTTTCGAAAGCAACGTGCGAACGCTGCTGCCGAAGGTGAAGGCGATCGCCAGCGATGGCGTCGATATCGCCGCGCGAGCCGTTCGCTCCGAGGCCGCCACGGCGGCGCCCGGTGCCGCCTCCAGCGGGGAACTCGATCGTGTCCTCAATGCCCGCGTCGCCGAGATCAAGCGCCGGATCGCCGCCAGCCAGAGCACGCGTGACTGGCAGGAAGACGCCATGCGCGAATACGCCCAGGAGATCGTCTCGGACATCATGCCGGTGCTGACCCAGGATGTCGGCAGCGAAGCGATGCAGCTCGCCATGAATGGAGACCTGCAGGGCGCGGCGGACCTGCGCGACCGGGTTGCCGCGGTGTCGACCGGCGCCCAGGCGCGCGTGGCCGCCAAGGTCACCACGGCCCTGCGGCCAAGGGTCCAGGCCCTGTGCCCGCAAGTGCGCCAGCTGGGTGAACTTCAATCCGGGCTGCATGACGCCTCGGGCAGGCCCCTACTCCTCCTGGAAACCGGAGGATGACCGGCGCATAACCGCGTTTGCCGCCGTTTAGGACCCGCTAAGTCCGGCAGCGCTAACGTTTCCCCCATGGAACGCAGTTCGAACCGTGTTGTGAATGGCCTTATTCGCCGAGTCATCGCGGATCGGGACCTGTATCAGCAAGCCGCCCGCGGTGTACGCGAGCCGGGGCTGAAAGCCATCCTGGTCGAATCCGCCGACTCACTCACGTCGATCGCCGGCGAGCTACAGGCTTCGGTCGAAGCCACCGGCGGGCGCCCGGCCCGGGCCGGCGGCCCCATGAGCGGGGTCCGCCGCACCATGATGGAAGCCTCGGTCAAGCTCTCCAGCGATCCGGATGTCACCTACATCCGCACCCTTGAGCACATGGAGCGCCGCCTGCTCGATGTATTCCTTCGCATGGAGGCATCGTCCAGCGACCGCGCGGTCATCGGCCGGCACATCGCCCGCCTGCGCCTGCTCCACCTCGACATGACCAACCTAAGCGGCGCCACCGGCCGCTAAGCGTTGCTTGTGGGAGCGCGCTTGCGCGCGATAGCCCCTACGCAGCGACCCGCCACTCCCGCATCGCCCTGTGCAGGAACACATCCGCCGTCACCCGCACCGGTAACGGCGCAATCAGCGTTTCCCTATCCGCGAAGAAGTTAGCGAACGCGATGGCGTCCGCAGCGTCCTCGCGTACGCCGATCTGCGTGCCGTCACGAAAAATGCCCCATGCGTTGCCCACGCTGGCGATGTGGTAGTCGATGCAGGTTGGCTCGTTCATGCGCATGTTCCGTAGAAGGATGCCGGGCAGCATGACGCGCACGAGATGCCTGAAGGAATCAGACCAGTCTGAAAAATGCGCCGAATATTTGAGGTATTTCGTAGTGCGCCGCGAGGCAGAACATGCATTCGCGGCAGGATTTCCGTGCGCTTGATGCGATTACGCTAATCTCCGCGGTCTTCACGCATTGGGCTCACGGAGGGCAGCCGAATCCATGCTTCTGCGAACGATCATCGCCGACGATCATCCCGTCGTCCTCATGGGTACGCGCGCGGCGCTCGAGGCTGTCGACATCCAGGTGGTTGGAGAGGCCGCGAACGGCGACCAGCTCCTCGAACTCCTCGCGACGCGGCCGTGCGATGTCATCGTCACCGACTTCTCCATGCCGGGAGGCCGGCATGGCGATGGCTTGCTCCTGTTGGACACCATTCGCCGGCGCTATCCGCGCCTGCCCATCGTGATCCTCACCATGGTCAACAACACCGCCGTCCTGCAGACCATGCGCACCCGTGGCGCGAACTGCCTGTGTGACAAGCGCGCACCGTTGCGCGAAGTCGCCATCGCGGTACGGCTCGCGGTGGCCGGCCGTTCGTTCATCAGCGATACCATCCGCCAGCAGTTCGACGAGGCTTGCGTCGAAGACCCGCGTCCGGACTCGCGCCTTTCAGCGCGTGAGATCGAGGTGGTCCGGCTGTATGTCAGTGGCCTGTCGATCACCCAGATCGCCGACCGGCTGAGCCGCAGCGTCAAGACGGTGAGTCGGCAGAAGCGCGATGCGATGCGAAAGCTGGGTATCGACCACGACAGCCGCCTGTCCGAGTACGCACGCGAGCGTGGCCTGGCCTCCTGACCCTGCCGGAAGTCAGGGCGTGACCAATCGCCCATGCAACCCGGCCCGGCTGGGCTTAAACCAAGCATGGGCCGCGCGCATCTGAGCCGGCGACCACCCTTGGGGAGAAGGACCATGCGTCACCTGCTTGCCACCACCGGCCTCGCCGCCGCCCTCGCGTTCAGCGCCGGCACCGCCGCGGCCAACGGCTTCAGCTTCAACACCGATACCTGCAAGCACGACTATTCCACGCCCTACGACGTGGACGTGACCCCCGCGGGCCTTAGCTTCCACCGCACCGAGGGCACGCCGGCCCGGGTCTTCCTGCATGATGGCGCGCTCAAGGTCGACGGCCGCGACGTCGCGGTCTCGGCGCGCGATGCCGAATCGTTGCGCCGCTATGAAGACGGCGTGCGCAAGCTCATGCCCGAGATCGCCGAGATTTCGCGGCGCGGGGTCGGGATTGGCTTCGACGCCATGACCACCGTGACCATGACCTTCGCCGAGCCGGCCTAGCGCGACGCGATGCTGGCCAAGCTGAAGCGCAAGCAGGCGCAGGCGCTGAAGGAAATCGACGAGGGCGTGGGCAGCGGCCACTGGTCATCGGATCGCATGACCGAGACGGTGGCCGGTTCGGTGTCCGACTCCGTGGGCGAGCTGGTCGGGTCGGTCACCTCCAGCGCGGTGTCCGCGGCGTTGTCGGGTGACAGCACGAAGGTCGCCGCGCTGACCGCGCGGGCCGACGCGCTGGACAAGAGCCTCAACCAGGAAATGGACAAGCGTTCGAAAGACCTGGAGGCGCGTGCGAACGGCATCTGCCCGCGCGTCAATGAACTGGCCGATCTCCAGCAGGGCTGGTCGATCCGCCTGTCCGATGGCAAGCCGCTGGAACTGATGACGATCAAGCCGAAGGACAGCAGCAAGGAAGGCAAGAAGGTCGCTATGGACTGACCTTGCCGATCCATTCGACGACGTTGCGCACGGTGTCACCGTAGAAGGTACGGTACATCTCCTCGCTGACGTAGCCGATATGCGGTGTCGCCAGCACATTGGGGAGGCGCCGGAACGGATGGTCAGGCGCGAGTGGCTCGGGGTCGTAGACATCGATCGCCGCCCCGGCGAGGCGCTTCGAGACCAGGGCATCGACCAGCGCGGCCTCGTCAACGATGGGGCCGCGCGAGGTATTCACCAGGCGTGCCGTCGGCTTCATGGCCGACAGTTCGTCACGGCCCACCAACCCCTCGGTGCGCTCGCTTAGCCGGACGTGGATACTCAGGAAATCCGCGCGCGCAAACAGCGCCTCCTTCGTGACGCGCTCCACACCGTGCCCGGCCGCATGCTCATCGGTCAGGTTCTGGCTCCATGCGATCACGTGCATGCCAAACGCCTGGCCAATCCGGGCCACGGCCGCGCCGATCCGCCCCAGGCCGAGCAGGCCGAGCGTCTTTCCCTGCAATTCAACGCCCAGGCCCTGCTGCCAGCCGCCGGCGCGAACCGCGGCGGTCTCGTTGGCGAGATTCCGGGCCAGGCAGAGGATGGCGGCCCAAGTGAACTCGATCGTCGGCGTGGACGCGTAGTTCGTGTGCACCACCTCAATGCCGTGCGCGGCGGCGGCATCGACGTCGATGGAAGCGTTTGCCTTGCCCGTTGACGCAATCAGCCGCAAACGGGGCAACAAGTCCATCAGCGAGGCCGTCATGGGCGTGCGTTCACGCATGACGCAGACAACGTCGAACGGTGCGAGACGCCGCGACAGCGCGGCCTCGTCCGCCACATGGTCGTGGAAGACAACCACGTCGGCGAGGGCATCCAGCGGTGCCCAGTCGGCGCTTGAGCGGGCTACGTGTTGATAATCGTCCAGGACAGCGATGCGCAGGCGATCGGCCATGGCTTCGTCCTCAGCGCTTCGGCTGGATCAGATCCCAGCCGTTCCCGTACAGGTCTTCGAACACCACGACGCTACCGTAAATCTCATGGCGTGGATCTTCGCGGAAGGTGACGCCATGCGCGAGCATGTGCGCGTGGTCACCGGCAAAGTCATCCGTTTCCAGGAACAGGAAGACGCGGCCACCGCCCTGCTTGCCGACATGGGCGCGTTGCTCGTCATTCACGGCCCTGGCCAGCAACAGCCGCGTGCCCTGCGAACCCCGCGGCGCCACGGTGATCCAGCGCTTGCCATCACCCTGCGGGGTGTCTTCGATCAACTCGAAGCGCAGGGCCTGGGTGAAGAACGCGATGGCTTCGTCATAGTCGTGGACGAGGAAGGCGATGGCACCGAGTGAAGGCATGGGAAGGATTCCTTGTGTGACGATGTCTGCCGCATGTGCAATCCCGCGCAGGGGGAAACTCTGTTTCCCGATTTGCAACGCCAGGTCCCTTGTTGCAGCCCCGGCGCCCGGCGACGATGGAAGTCGGGCAGAAAGTAGAGAAGTGTAGTGCACTCCGTAGCATCCCATCCGCCGGGGCTCGGGTTCCTCGTGGATCCCCAGGGCATCTCGGCATCATGCCGTTCCGACGTGTTCCTGCAGAAGACGATCGATACGCTGAGTGAGCGCCGGGCGCTCGACGTGCTTGATTATCCCGGTACGACGGGAAGGGCGCCGATGCTTGTCGCGTACGGTGCTGGCGATGCCGAGTGGGGCATCCTCATCCGCGAACACGGGACAGGTGACGCCGGTGCCGGCCGGCCGCCAGTGGCGACGCTGTGTGCCTTGCTCGCCCGCCTCGCCGATCAGCGTGACTTTGCCGGCACGGTATTCGCGGAAGTGGCACTCGCGCTGCGTGCCGCGCACGCCCCGGGGCAAGCCCGGGGTCCCGCATGGCGCATCCCCGGCGGGCTGGCGCCATGGCAAAGCGAGCGCGTGCTCGCCTGGATGGAGGAACGACTCGATACCGCGTTCACCTCCGCTGAAGTCGCCGCCCTCGTGGGGATGTCGGCCGGCCATTTCACGCGCGCATTCCGCGTGACACAAGGGATCTCGCCGCGGCAATGGATACTGCGCCGTCGCGTGGAACGCGCGCAGGCACTGCTTTTCGCGCCCGGCGTGTCCCTTACCGAAGTGGCGCTGAGCTGCGGATTCTCAGAGCAGAGTCATTTCACTCGCGTGTTCACGCGCATGGTTGGCGTGCCGCCCGGTGCGTGGCGCAGGCGCCTGGGCATGACGCGCGCTGACAGTGTCTCGTGATCGCATGAATCTGCGATGGCGTCGTTCACCAAGCTGAACGTATTTAGACGGCCAAATGTGACCCGCATCAAACCGCCCTGGCGAGATGCGGCGTAAGTTTGCGGAGCTGATCACTCTGACGCCAGGCATGCGCCAAGGGGTTGCCCGGATGGGGAGCAGGGAGCTCGGTGGAGATCCAGATCCTTCACTTAGCCCGTAGGGAGTCCGTTGCATGTCTTGCAGGTTTTCAGCATGGCTCGCGTTCGCGAGCCTGACGGCAGGCTGCGTCCTGTCGTTACCGACCACCGCGGCCGATTTCAGCGCCTCGGTGAAAACACTGGCGAAGCCAGCCACCCCGCGCCTCACATCAGCCGTCAGCGGTGCAAGCACCGCCACGCTCGTCGGTTCGCGCCCGCGCCAGGCGTTGGCCGCCAAGGATGCCGGTAGCGTGCCGGGCACCCAGGCCATCACCGACATCACGCTGACACTCAAGCGCGATGACGATCATGAAAAGGCGTTTCGCGCGTTGCTCGCGCGTCAGACCAATCCCGCATCGCCTGACTTCCACCAGTGGCTGACCGGCAAGCAGATCGGTGAGCGCTTCGGGCCATCGACGCAGGACATCCAGGCCCTGCGTACGTGGCTCCAGGGCCAGGGGCTTACCGTCGATAGCGTGTCGCAGGACCGCATGACGATGACCTTGTCCGGCAGCGCCGCCGCCGTGTCCAAAGCCTTTGCGACCGACATCCACAGCTACCAGTCCGATGGCGGCCAGCGCTTCGCCAACACCACGGATGCGCGCGTGCCAGCCGCCGTGGCGCCGCTGGTGCAGGGCGTGTCCCTGCACAACTTCTTCCCGGTGCCGCAGCACACGCCCATCGCCAAGGCCCGCCTCGACAGCAAGCGCGGCAAGTTCACCACCGCGGCTGCCGACAACCCGAACTTCACCGTGCCGCCCGGCACGATCAATACCGCCACCTCGTACGACATGGTGCCGGCCGACTTCAACACCATCTACAACGTGAATCCGCTGTGGCAGCGGGAAACGCCGGTGCGTGGCGCGGGCCAGAGCGTGGTCGTGCTCGAGCGCGCCAATGTGAAGGAAGATGATGTGGCGCACTTCCGTGCCGCGTTCCTGCCAAACAATGCCGCTGGCACCTTCTCGATCGTCCACCCGTCGGGCAGCCAGGGATCGCCGTGCGCGGACCCGGGCCTGAACGGGGATGAGGGCGAAGCGGCGCTGGACGCCGAATGGGCGGGCGCCGCGGCGCCTGATGCGGACGTGGTGCTTGCGTCGTGCGCGGACAGCGGTGCGAGTTTCGGCCCGTTCATCGCAGCGATCCGCCTGCTCGATACGACGACGGACCTGCCGCCGCCGATCTTCAGCCTCAGCTACGGTGCCTGCGAAAGCGCCGATGCCTCCGACGCCTACCTCGCCGACATCATCTGGTCGTCGGCAGCGGCGCAGGGCGTCAGCGTGTACGTGTCGTCGGGTGACGGCGGCTCGACCCAGTGCGACCAGGGAGCGCTGTTCTGGTCGCAGAGCGGCGCAGCCGTGAACGGCCTTGCTGCATCCACGTCAGCGGTGGCGATTGGTGGCACCGACTTTAACGACCTGGGCAAGCAGTCGACGTACTGGACCTCGACCAACCTGCCGAAGTACCAGTCGGCCGTGACCTATATCCCGGAGATGACCTGGAACAACAGCTGCGCCAGCAGCCACCTGTACACGTTGCTCGGCTACAAGGACGGCATCACCGCGTGTAATGACGACCAGGGCCGTGGCCAGGATTTCCTGCAGGTGGGTGGCGCGGGCGGTGGCCCGAGCACGCTGTTCACCCAGCCGGAGGCGCAGATCGGCATCCATGGCTCGACGAACCACACGTCGCGCACGCTGCCGGACATCTCGCTGTTCTCGGCGAACGGCCTCTATGGGCATGCCCTGGTGTTCTGCATGTCGGATACCGACAACGGCGGTACCGCGTGCGATTTCCGTGATCCTGACTCGGTGTTCGCGAACTCCGCTGGCGGCACGTCGTTCGCCGCCCCGGCGATGGCAGGCGTGCAGGCGCTGCTCAACCAGGCAAACGGCGAGCGCATCGGTAACCCGCTGAACGCGTTCTATGGAATCGCTGCGCGGCAGTACGGCACGGTCGGTTCGCCGAACAAGGCGGTGCTCACCGCCTGCAACGCGAACAATGGCAACACCATTGCCTCGTCGTGCGTGTTCAACAACGTGATCGAGGGTGACATCGTCCAGCCGTGCGGCACGGGCTCGATCAACTGCGACACGGGCAACAAGCTCAACAACATCGTCGGCATCGTCGAGGGTGGCGATACTACGACCCACACGCTGGTTCCCGCGTGGAAGGCCAACGTCGGCTACAGCATGGCGACCGGCCTTGGCTCCATCAACGCCAACAACCTCGCGGACGCGGTGAAGAAGTGGAGTGCGCCGGCGAAGCGTAGCTACGCGGCGTCGGCAGACTTCCTGTCGTTGAACAACCTCTTCAGCAACGACGGGTACAGCGACTTCGCTTATGTCGACGGCGGCATGCTCCATTCCGTGTCGATGAAGGGCGCGGTCAGCCTGTACGACCAGGCCCAGGCCATCGATCCGTCCCTCACGGTCGTCGGCTATGGCGATGTGGTGCCGGGACTCGATGCACTCTCGCTGAAGTCGGGCGAACTGTTGCTGATGGATGCCAACCACAAGCTCAACGTGTGGGTCTCCACCGGCACGGGCGGCTACTTCACCTTTGTCGTGAACAAGGACATTCCCGCGAGCTGGACGCTGCTCGGCGTGGGCGTGCATGACGACAGCGGCGTACAGAAGCTGGTCTGGTACGACACCGCGACCTCGCAGATCGTCTGGTGGGCGCTCGACCTCGATCCGGTGACCCAGAACGACATCATCGTGACGGGCCAGTCCTGGCCGCGGCAGGGCATCGCGGGCGGACATCCCGTCCTTGCCGATGTCGATGGCGATGGCTACACCGATATCGTCTGGACGCGCAGCAATTCGACCGGCACGGCCCTGTGGCTCAGCGACCGCCGCGATGGCTTTGTCGAGCATGCGCTTCCCGCGCATCCGGCAGGCGCCGTGCTCCAGGGCGTAGGCGAC
This sequence comes from Luteibacter sp., assembly GCF_051958795.1. Classification (GTDB taxonomy): domain Bacteria; phylum Pseudomonadota; class Gammaproteobacteria; order Xanthomonadales; family Rhodanobacteraceae; genus Luteibacter. The sequence goes on from NZ_JBQCFT010000137.1 coordinate 9,910, forward strand.
GTGGACGGCAACGGCACCACCGACCTGATCTGGACCGACAGCGCCGGCAAGCAGCTCACGTGGTGGACCATGCAGGGCTTCCAGGTCACCGGGCAGAAGAGCCAGGCCATCCCCGCGGGTGCGTCGCTTGCCGGCATCGGCGACTACGATGGTGACGGCGTGGCCGACATCCTGTGGCGCGGCGCCAACGGCCGCATCGTCGACTGGCAGGGCAATGGCGGCAGCTTCACCGCGGCGAACGTGGCGGATGCCTTCGGCACGCCGCTCGCGCTGACCGCGACGGCTACGGTTCCCGCCAATCGTTTCCAGGGCGGCCGCCGCCTGGCGACGAGGTAACACGGAGCTTGCTACACCTTGCTACACCTGTGGGAGCGGGGGGGGGCGGGGGGGGGGGTGGGGCGGCC
>NZ_JBQCFT010000138.1:0-6434 GCF_051958795.1 Luteibacter sp.
CGATGGGCTTGCGGCAAGCACCCATCGCGCGCAAGCGCGCTCCCACATTTGGAGTGACCAGCGCTTTCAGAACTTACCGGCGCGGAAGTCGGCGATGGCCTGGTGGATCTGGTCGGGGCTGTTCATGACGAACGGGCCATATCGGGCCACGGGTTCCGCCAGCGGGCGACCGGCAACCAGCAGGATCCGGGCTCCGTCCGTGGCCGCGAGGGTCACCTTGTCGCCCTTGGAGAGCACCGCCAGTTCACCGCGTGCCAGCGACTGCCCGGCGACCGTCGCCGCGGTGCCGTCGAACACATAGGCGAACGCGCTATGGCCCTCGGGGAGCGCCAGTTCCAGCTCGGCACCCGGATCCAGGGCGATGTCGAGGTACACCGGATCGGTGGCCACGCCGGAGACGGGGCCCCGGGCGCCAGCCAGCTCGCCGGCCACGACCTTCACGGTGACGCCAGGCGCCGGATGCACCACCGGGATCTCGCCCGGCGGGATATCCTGGTAGCGCGGGGCCGTCATCTTGTCCGCGGCGGGCAGGTTCACCCACAGCTGGAAACCCCACATGAGGCCTTCTTCCTGCTGTGGCATCTCCGAGTGGATCAGGCCGCTGCCGGCGGTCATCCACTGCACGCTGCCCGGGCCGAGGTCGCCCGTGTTGCCCTTGTTGTCGCCATGGCGCATGCGCCCGGCGAGCATGTAGGTCACGGTCTCGAAGCCGCGGTGCGGGTGGTCGGGGAAGCCTTCGATGTAGTCGCCGGCCTGGTCCGAACGGAATTCGTCGAGCATGAGGAACGGATCCAGCATGTCGAGGGCCGGCTGGCCGATCACGCGTTTGAGCTTTACACCGGCGCCGTCGGCGGTATCCATGCCGCGGACGCGGCGGATGATGCTGCGGTAAGTCATGGTGAGCTCCGGGGTGGTCGTGGAATGCGCACAAGATGGCGCTTCCGCCGGCTGCCGGGAAGGCTCGTGGGGTGAACGATGCGTTCCGGCGGGCCCCGTCGCGCGCGAGCGCGCTCCCACAAGAGCGCGACGGCCGCTTTCATCGGCGGTGTGGGAGCGCGCTTGCGCGCGATCCCGGCCCCTCAGGGTTTCAATGCACCCAATGCCCCGCCCGGTGGCGTGGCGGGTGTTCCTCGCCTTCGCGGTTCGGCCGGGCCATCGCCGCGATTTCCGCGTCCTTCGGCGGGTTGTCGAGCCAGTACTGCCCCACGGCGGTCAGCACGGTGGGCAACTGGCCGAGGCACTCGTCGTATTCCTCGTCCGTCAGCTTCTCGAACTCGGCATCCGCCTGGAGCACGCCTTCGTCGACAGCGAGCGCCATGACCGGTCCCAGCAGCTGCATGAGCTCCGGGTCTTCGGCCAGGCGGCTTTCCCACAGCGCCGCGCGCATGTCGATGCCACGGCTGAAGCCCTCGCACCAGCCGGCGGCCGACAGCATCGGGCCTTCCTCGGTATCGATTTCGCCGAGGATCGGCTCATAAGCGTCGACATCGAGTTCGGCGCTGACCGAGTCGTTCAACTTGGCGAGCAGGGCGAGCACGCGGTTGCCCTGGTCCTCATCCTCGAACGCGTCGTGGAGCACCTCGTGCAGCCACTCGTCCGGCTTGACCTCGAGCGGCCCCACGGCCACCGCGGAGAGCAGCCCATGCACGCCATCGAGCATGAGGTCGCCATCGCCACCGTGCGTGCGCAGGTAGGTATCGAGTTCTTCCAGTTCCTTGTCGTCCAGGGAGCTGGGCCATTCGGATTTGGGTACGTTCAAAGCGTTAACTCCAGCGCGACAGGCGCGTGGTCGGACGGTTGCTCCCACTTCCGGGGCGCCTTGTCGATGATCGACGAAGTGGCCACGGCCTTGAGTGCATCGCTGATCAGGATGAGGTCGATCCGCAGCCCCATGTTGCGCCGGAAAGCAGCCTGGCGGTAGTCCCACCAGCTGAAGAGACCGGCTTCTTCCGAGAACATGCGGAAGCTGTCGTGAAGGCCTGTATCGAAGATGGCCTGCAACGCCGCGCGTTCCGGCGGCGAGCAGAAGATATCCTCGCCCCATGCGACGGGATCGTAAACATCGCGGTCGTCGCGGCAGATGTTGAAATCGCCGAGCACCACCAGCTTCGGGTGCTTCGCCAGCTCCTTCTCGATGAAGTTACGTACCTGCGCCAGCCAGTGCAGCTTGTACGTGTACTTCTCGTCGCCGAGCGCCTTGCCGTTCACCACATAGAGGTTGATGACGCGCACGTCGCCCACGGTGGCGGCGAGGATGCGGCGCTGGGGATCGTCGAGGCCCTCGATGTCGGTCACGACATCGGTTAGCTCCTCTTTCGCGAGGATGGCCACGCCGTTGTAGGTCTTCTGCCCCGAAAATACGGAGCGGTAGCCCATCGCGGCAATCTCATCGACGGGAAACTTGTCGTCGGTGAGCTTGGTTTCCTGCAGCGCGATGATGTCCGGCGCCGCCTCGCCCAGCCACTGCTGGAGATGGGGCAGGCGGACCTTCAGCGAATTGACGTTCCACGAGGCGATCTTCATCGCGCCATTGTAAAGGAAACCCGCGTGACGGCCCGGCGTCAGGCGGGTTTCCGGCTGCCGTCAGGCCAGGCCGTAGCTCTTCAGCAGGGCCTCGGGCTGTGGCTCACGGCCGCGGAAGGCCGTGAACGAGGCAAGGGCGGGGCGGGTGGCGCCCACGGCGAGGATTTCCTTGCGGAAACGCTCGCCCGTGGCGCGGTCCAGCACGCCGGCGGCTTCGAACGGCTCGAACGCATCGGCCGAAAGCACTTCCGCCCACAGGTAGCTGTAGTAACCGGCCGAATAACCGCCGGCGAAGATGTGGGTGAAGGCGTGCGGGAAGCGCTGCCATACCGGCGGGTGCAGCACCGAGACTTCCTTGCGGACCTCCTCGAGCACCTCCATCGGGCGGGCGCCACGCACCGGGTCGTATTCCAGGTGCAGGCGGAAATCGAACAGGCCGAATTCGAGCTGGCGAACGAGGAACATGCCGGTGTGGAAATGACGCGCCTTGAGCATGCGCTCATACAGCTCGTCGGGCAGCGGCTCGCCGGTCTGGTAGTGCTTCGCGAACAGGCGCAGCGCCTCGCGATCCCACGCGAAGTTCTCCATGAACTGGCTCGGCAGTTCCACCGCATCCCATTCCACGCCATCGATGCCGCCGACCGAAGGAATATCCACCTCGGTAAGCATGTGGTGCAGTCCGTGGCCGAATTCGTGGAACAGCGTCAGCACGTCATCGTGGGTGAGCAGCGCGGGCGCGCCATCGGTCGGCGGCGGGAAGTTGCAGGTGAGGAACGCCACCGGCAGCTGCAGGTGCTCACCATCGCGGAAGCGCGCTTCGCACACATCCATCCACGCGCCACCGCGCTTGCCGGAGCGCGCGTACAGATCCACATACGCGCCAGCGAACACCGTGCCATCGGCGTTGCTGAGGTCGTAGTACGTGACGTCCTTGTTCCAGGTGTCCACGTCCTTGCGCTGGGTAAACTTCACCCCGTAGAGGCGCTCGACGACGTCGAACAGGCCCTGCACCACCTGCAGCGCCGGGAGGTACGGCTTGAGCTGCTCTTCGTCCAGCGCGTAGCGCTCCTGGCGCAGGCGCTCGGCGGCGAAGGCGACGTCCCAAGGCTCGAGGTTATCGATCTTCAGCGTCTCGGTGGCGAAGCGGCGCAGCTCGGCCAGTTCCTCACGGGCACGCGGGCGCGCCTTCGCGGCGAGGTCGCGCAGGAAATCGAGCACCGCCTGCGGCGACTTCGCCATCTACGTGGCCAGCGACTCTTCGGCGGCATTCGCGAAGCCAAGGAGTTGTGCGGCTTCGTGGCGCAGCGCGACGATCTTTTCAATGCGCTCGGAGTTGTCGAACTTGCCCTTGTTCGGGCCCTGGTCCGAGGCGCGGGTCTGGTACGCGTAGTACACGTCGAAGCGCAGGTCGCGATTCTCCGCATAGGTAAGCACGGCCTGCACGCTCGGCTGCTTCAGCGTCACCAGGAAACCGTCGAGCTTTTCCTCGCGGGCGTATTCGCGCAGCACGGCGCGGCCCGAAGCGGGGATACCCGCCAGGTCGCGCTCGTCGGTGATGTGCTTGTGCCAGGCCTCGGTCGCATCGAGCACGGCATTCGAGAATTCCGTGGTCAGCTTCGAAAGCTCGACGCCGATCTCGCGGAAGCGCGTGCGCGCCGGTTCTTCCAGCGCGACGCCGGAAAGGCGGAAATCGCGCAAGGCGTGATCGACCGCAGCGCGCTCGGCGACGGGCAGCGTGCCGAAACCGGCGCTATCGGCCACGGCCTGGGTGGCCGCATACAGTTCGCGGTTCTGGCCTACCTCGATCCCGTGGTCGGTCAGTTTTTCCTCGGCGGCGCCGTGCACCTTGCGCAGGGCTTCGCTATCGGCCACCGAGTGCAGGTGGCTCACCGGCGACCAGGCGCGCGAAAGGGCCTGGTCCAGGCGTTCCTGCGCCAGCATCACGTGCTCGAAGTCGCGCGTGGCGCCCGCGGCGGTGATCTGGTCGATGCCGGCGCGCTGGTTGGCGATCAGGCGGTCAATGGCCGGTTCGACGTGTTCCGGGCGGATGGCCGAAAACGCCGGCAGTTCGCCGCTGGGGTCCAGAAGGGGGTTCGTGGTGCTGTCCATGGTGTCTCCTCGTTCGACACCCAGCGTGGTGCTGTCGCGAGGCCAAATCAAGCAGTGCGATGTAAGGACGCTAAGCCCTTGTTCTGGAAGGCCGCTCACCCTTGTGGGAGCGCGCTTGCGCGCGATCCCCGACGGCCTCACCCCTCCAACAGGTACGTATCCTTCAACTTCACATAGTTAGCCGCCGAGTAATAAAGCTGCTCCACCTGGGCATCGCTGAGCACCCGCACCAATTTGGCCGGGTTCCCCACCCACAGCTCACGCTCACCCACCACCTTGCCCGGCGGCACGACCGCGCCGGCGGCAATGAAGGCGTTCTTCTTCACCACGGTGCCATCGAGCACCGTCGCATGCATGCCGATCAGGCACGCATCCTCGATCGTGCAGGCGTGGATCACCGCACCATGGCCGATGGTGACGTCGGCACCGATGATCGTAGGGAAGCCGCCCGGGGTGTACGGACCGTCGTGGGTCACGTGGATGATGGCGCCATCCTGCAGGTTGCTGCGGGCGCCGACCCGGATGTGGTGGACATCGCCGCGGGCGACCGCGCCGGGCCAGATCGAGACATCGTCGGCCAGTTCGACATCGCCGATGACGGTGGCGGCGGGGTCGACGTAAACGCGCTGGCCGAGGCGGGGGAGGATGCCCTTGAAGGGGCGCAGGTTATTAGGCATGGGGGGATTTTAGTCCCCCCTGCCGAATCCTGTGGCGGTATCGCGAAAGATGTCGCGCACAGGGTGCGCTCCTACTGGAATTTGCCGCCGGTGATGTGGCCGGATTCATCCCACTGGGGGAAGTAGCGGCTGTTGTTCATGCGGATTTCCATGGTGGTGGGCGTGTTAGGCATCACCAGCAGGACATCGGGGTAGGCCGCCTTGAACTGTTCGGCGGTCGGCTTCGTGGCGATGAAGGCGTCGAAGGCCTTTTCATCGGTGACGAAGCCCTTGACCGGCGCAGGCGCCGAGGCGGGGGAGGTGGCCGGTGCGGTCTGGCACGCGCTGAGGGCGGCGCCGCCGAGGACGGCCATGAACAACAGGGTTCCGATGCGGTACATGGGGCTAGGCTCCTTGCCTGGGGGGAGGAGCCATCATAGGCCAGTGCCCTGCGACGGACCATGAACCAGTCCCCGGCCCGAAGATTCCGCCGGGCCAGGGGGTCACACAGTGGGCGCTAACGCCAAAGGCGGGCTGACGGCCTCAGCCGCCGTTTCGCCTGCGGATCGCGTCGGCCTTGGCCTCGTCTTCCGCGGTGACCACCTGCTGCTGGGCATCCAGCTTGGCGCCCAGGATGATCAGCGTGTAGTTGGTCGGATCGAAGTCGCGAAGCAGGGCGATCTCGCGGCGCGCTTCTTCCAGGTCGCGGCGGTTGATCTGCCGCTCGATGGTCTGCGAGGCGAACGGCAGGGTTTCGCGCAGGGCATCGGTAGCAGTGGCGTTCTTCGCATCCAGCTGCAGGATGGAAAGGTAGTACTCGTAGGCGTTGTTACCCTGCGGGGCGACCAGGCGGCCTTCCCTGGTCGCATCGCGGGCCAGCCCCAGCAGGATGTCGATTTCGGGGGAGGCGCCGGCGGTGACCGCGGGTTCGGGCAGCTTTGCCGGGGCGTCGGCCTCGGCCAGCTCATGCTGCTGGCGAACGCCCAGCACAAGGGCGGCCACGGCCAGCACGGCCGTGACGACAACGACGATGATCGCGCGGCGGGGTACCGCGGCGATGCGAGAGGCGGAGATCATTGGGGGAATTCCGTAACGCTGCCCGCAACCAGGCCGGCCCCCTGTCGGACGGCCCCTGCGGGCGCGCCA
>NZ_JBQCFT010000139.1:0-2488 GCF_051958795.1 Luteibacter sp.
GGGGGGGGCGGCCCCCCCCCCCCCCCCCCCCCCCCCCCCCCCCACGACAGCCCGAAGCCCCAACCCGATGCGACGGGCCAAAAAAAAGCCGGCTTTCGCCGGCTTTTTCTCGTTACTGCTGCGTCTGCGGGTCGTACGCGCCGCTGGAGGCTTCCTTACCCTTCATGCGATCGGGCAGGTCGGCCTTGTGCGGGGTGTCTTCCAGCTGGCGGGCTTCGCTTTCCACGGCGTTCAGGCGGACCAGTTCGCCCTTCGTGTCGTAGTACACGGCAAAGCCGTAATCCAGGGCCATGCGGGCCATGAAGCCGAGATGGTTGTCGCGGATCTTCGAGTCGTCGCTCGGCAGCAGCAGGACGGTCTTCGGCAGCTTGCCGGTGTCCTTCAGGTACGCGAAGTGGCTGCCGGCATCGGTGGCCGAGAGCACGGCGCCGTCGAGGGTCTCGAACTGGCCGCTCTTGTAAGCCTTGAGCGTGTAGTCGAACTTGCCCTGCTCAGAGGAGGTGGCGATCGTGTCGCTCTTGGACACGCCACGGTGGCAACCGGCAAGCACCAGCATGCTGGCGAGGAACAGCGCGCCGGCGATGCGGGCCATCAGGGTGGGAACTCGGGTCATGCGTGTCTCCGTGGATCGTTGGTACGGGCGGAAAAGGCGAGTCTACCGCGCCCGGGTGTCGGGCGCGGGTGCGACCGTGAAGGCGTTCAGGTGCTCGGCAGGGTGACGCCGCGCTGGCCCTGGTACTTGCCGCCGCGGTCGGCATACGAGACCTCGCAGACCTCGTCCGATTCCAGGAACAGCATCTGGGCCACGCCCTCGTTGGCGTAGATTTTCGCGGGCAGCGGCGTGGTGTTCGAGAACTCCAGCGTCACGTGGCCTTCCCACTCCGGCTCGAGCGGGGTCACGTTCACGATGATGCCGCAGCGGGCATAGGTGCTCTTGCCCAGGCAGATGGTCAGCACGTTGCGCGGGATGCGGAAGTACTCCACCGTGCGGGCCAGGGCGAACGAATTGGGCGGAATGATGCAGACGTCGGACTTGATGTCGACGAAGCTGCCTTTGTCGAAGGCCTTCGGATCCACGATGGTCGAGTTGATGTTGGTGAACACCTTGAACTCGTCGGCGCAGCGGACATCGTAGCCATAGCTCGAGGTGCCGTAGGACACCAGGCGGTGGCCGTCGCGCTCTTTCACCTGGCCGGGGGCGTACGGCTCGATCATGCCGTGCTGCTCGGCCATGCGGCGGATCCACTTGTCGGACTTGATGCTCACTCACGGTCTCCCTGGTCGAAGCGGGAAAGGATATCAGGTGTTCTGGATCACGATCTTGGGGAACGAGATCGCCTTGTTCTTCGCCTGCAGCGAGAGCTTCGCCGCCGCGGCGCGGGCGATCGCCCGGTAACGGGCCGCCAGATCGGACTCCGGCATGGCCACGACCGTCGGCTTGCCCTCGTCGGCCTGCTGGCGGATCCGGATATCGAGCGGCAGCTCGCCCAGGAAGGCGATCCCGGCCTCTTCCGCCATGCGGGCGCCGCCGCCGTGGCCAAAGATGTGCTCTTCATGGCCGCAGTTCGTGCAGACGTGGGTGGCCATGTTCTCGATGACGCCCAGGACCGGCACTTCGACCTTGCGGAACATGCCCAGGGCCTTGCGAGCATCCAGGAGCGCGATGTCCTGCGGGGTCGTGACGATCACCGCGCCGGAGACCGGCACCTTCTGCGACAGGGTGAGCTGGATATCGCCCGTGCCCGGCGGCAGGTCGATGATCAGGTAGTCGAGTTCTTCCCAGCAGGTGTCGTTCAACAGCTGCATCAGGGCCTGGGTGACCATGGGGCCACGCCAGATCATCGGGGTGTCTTCCTCGATCAGCACGCCGATGGACATGGCCTGCAGGCCATGGGCGCGCATCGGCTCGATGCTCTTGCCATCCGGCGAGACCGGCTTGCCCGAGAGGCCGAGCATGCGCTGCTGGCTGGGGCCATAGATGTCGGCATCGAGAAGGCCAACCTTCGCGCCCTCGGCGGCCAGGGCCAGCGCCAGGTTCACCGAGACGGTCGACTTGCCGACGCCGCCCTTGCCCGAGGCCACGGCGATGATGTTCTTCACGCCCGGCATGGGTGCCAGTTGCCCCTGCACCTTATGGGCATGGACGCGCCAGGTCACCGAGACCGCCGCCGAAGCGATGGCCGGGTCGGCCTCCAGGGCCGCCGTGGCGTCGGCCGCGGCCTGGGCCACATAGCCTTCAGCCGGGTAGCCGAGCTGGATATCGACCGAGACACGGTTGCCATCCACGCCCACGGCGCGCACGGAAGCGCCGAGCGGCTGGCCGGAATGAGGGTCGATGACGCGGTCGAGCAGGCCGCGTACGAGGGTTTCGCTGGCTTCGGACATGGGGGGAATGAGGAAAACCTAAGATGAAGCAATTATGGCACGGCGGGCTGGCGCCCCCGTTGTGGGGGGGGGGGGGGGGGGGGGGGGGGGGGGGGGGGGGGGG
>NZ_JBQCFT010000140.1:0-11118 GCF_051958795.1 Luteibacter sp.
ACCCTGCCATCCGGCAGGACAAACGAGACGCCTTCCAGCGTCAGGAGAGAGGAGGTCATCGATTTCACCAGGCATGCCATGCACTCCCCGCGTTAAACGGGGCGGGAGGAGAGCGGGCCGTCAGAGGGACGGCGGCATTACTGGCGCATCGGACGCTTGCCTGTGTGGGAAGGAAGGTGGGCGCATTGTAGCGCGCCCACCTGAACACCTGTCAGCTACGGGTGATCGATGCACCGCCGTCGATGAGCGAGGCGGTACCCGTGACGAACGAGGAATCGTCCGAAGCGAAGAACAGCACGGCCTTGGCCAGCTCCTCCGGCGACGCCACGCGACGCAGGGCATGCAGGTTGGAGATGTACTGCTGCGACTCCGGCGTGTTGTTCATTTCGAGGTACATGTCGGTTTCGACGGCGCCCGGCAGCACGGCATTCACTCGGATGGCCTGCGGGCCGTATTCCGCCGCGAGGGCCTGGGTGAGGCCGATCACGCCCGCCTTGCTGGCGGCGTACGCAGCCGTGCCCGGGAACGCAAACGAGTAGCCGACGAAGGTGGAGGTAAAGATGATCGAGCCGCCACCGTTCTTAAGCATCTGCGCGACCTGGTGCTTGGCGCCGAGGAACGAGCCGGTGAGGTTGATGTCGATCGCCTGGTTCCAGCCCTCTTCGGTGACCTCGGTGGTGGGGCCGGTCTGGCCGAGCGTACCGGCATTGTTGAAGGCGATATCCAGGCGGCCGTAGCGGGCGACCGCCAGGTCGACGAGTGCCTTCGCGTAGGTTTCTTCGCGTACATCGCCGGCAAGGGCGACGGCCTGGCCGCCCGCGGCCTCGATCTCCGCGACCAGCGAATTCAGCTCGGCTTCGCGACGGGCGCCGACGACGACGCGTGCACCTTCGGCGGCGAACAGCTTCGCGGTGACGCGGCCGATGCCCGAACTGGCACCGGTGACAATGGCAACTTTGTTGGCAAGGCGGGACATGGTGGAACTCCGGGTGGTATGGATGATGGAGATACGATGCGCCGCGGCTGCCGGATTGTCGTTCCATGCCCTCGGTGGGAACGTTCGATGGCATCGAACGTGACAGCGCGCATGCAGGAATAGGCGCAAGCTAGGGACTTTCCCGAGCGCGGTGACCCCATGCGAGCTATCGATTTCAGCGAATTTGGCGGCGCCTCGGTCCTCCAGCTGGCCGACCTGCCCGAGCCCGCCGTACGGCCGCACGACCTGCTCGTGAGGGTCCGCGCGGCTGGCGTCAACCGCGCCGATGTCCTTCACCGGCAAGGCCACTACGGCCGCTCGGATTTCGGCGACTCCACGCTGATGGGCCTGGAGATCGCAGGCGAAGTCGTGGCCATGGGCAACGAGGTGCGCCAGTGGTCGCTGGGCGACCCGGTGATGGGCATCGTCGGCGGCGGGGCGTACGCCGAGCTGGCCCGCATCGACTACCGCATGGCCATGGCGATTCCGGGCGGCGTCGACTACGTGCAGGCAGCGGCCATCCCCGAAGTGTTCGTCACCGCGCACGAAGCCCTCGTCCACCTCGGCCGGCTGGTCGCGGGCGAGAGCGTGCTGGTCCATGCGGCGGCCAGCGGCGTCGGCTCGGCGGCCGTGCAGCTGGCCAAGGCGTGTGGCGCGCGGGTGTTCGCGACGGCGAAGGGCGCGAAGCTGCAGCGGGTGCGCGAGCTTGGCGCGGATGTCGGCATCGATTACACCTCCACGGATTTCGCGCAGGCGATCCAGGAGGCCACCGACGGCAATGGCGTAGACCTGATCATCGACTTCATCGGGCCCACGTACTTCGACCGGAACCTCGCCTCGCTCGATTTCGGCGGGCGGCTGGTGCAGGTGGGTCTACTCGGTGGTGGCGAACCGCCCGTGCTCGACCTGCAGCGCCTGCTCTACCGGCACCTGCATATCTTCGGCACCGTGATGAAATCGCGCCCGCAGGCGGAGAAGCAGGCGATGACCAAACGCTTCCGCGATACGTGGCTGGATCACTTCAGCAATCGCGAACTGCAGCCGGTGATCGATAGCGTGTTTCCGCTAGCGAAGGCGTCGCTGGCGCATGAGCGGATGGAGAGCAATGAGAGCGTGGGGAAGATCGTCCTCACCCCCTGACCCCCACTATTTGTGGGAGCGCGCTTGCGCGCGATGGGGGTGGCGCGAGCACCCATCGCGTGCAAGCACGCTCCCACAACGCGTTCCTACACCAGCGGGGTGCTCGCGATCGCCTGGGCGATGGCTTGGGCCAGGTTTTCGCGGTCGAACGGCTTGCCGAGGCGCTGGATGCCCGGGAAGTCGTCCATGGGTCGCTCGGCGTAACCCGAGGCAAGCACGATCGGCAGCCCCGGTCGCGATAGCCGCGCGGCGCGAGACACGTCCGCGCCGGTAAGGCGCGGCATGGCGTAGTCGGTAAGGAGCAGGTCGTAGCGATCGTCGCCGCGTAGGAGCTCGATGGCGCGCTCAGCCGATGAGGCAGCGGTCACGACGTGGCCCATGTCTTCGAGCAAGGCCTTCAGGGTGGAAAGCACGAGGATGTCGTCGTCGACCGCGAGGATGCGCAGCGCTCCCGCTGGCGCGGTGATCGGCGCGGCGGCGATGAGCGGGAGATGGGGCGCCGGCTGGCCGTGTGCCAGCGTGGGCAACCAGATGTCCGCGCGGGTGCCGACCGCTGGCTGGCTGCGCAGCACCAGGCGCCCGCGTGATTGCGCGGCGAGGCCGTGCACCATGGAGAGCCCGAGGCCGGTGCCTTTACCCACGCCCTTGGTGGTGAAGAACGGATCCGCCGCACGGGCCAGCGTGCGCTCGTCCATGCCGGGCCCGTGGTCGATGACCGCCAGTCGCACGTAACGGCCGTGGGCCAGGCCCGGGACATCCGCGTGCGGCGCGTCGACCACGTCGGCCTCGATCGATATGCGGCCGCCTTCATCGCCATAGGCGTCGCGCGCGTTGACGACGAGGTTGAGCAGCGCCAGCTCGAGCTGGTGGGGGTCGACCACCACGCGATCGAGGTGGAAGGCGAACCGCGTGGCCAGCTGGAAGCGGACGCCGAGCGCGCCGTCGATGAGTTCGGACATGCCGTAGACGAGATCGACCAGGTCCACGGGCTGCGGACGCAGCTCCTGCTTGCGGGCGAAGGCGAGCATGCGCTGGGAAAGGTTCTTGCCGCGGATCACCCCGGCCTGGGCGACGCCGATCAGGTGCTGCACGCGCTCGTCGCCAGGGATGTGGCGACCGAGCAGGTCGAGCGAGCTCTGGATCGCCATCAGCAGGTTGTTGAAGTCGTGCGCCATGCCGCCGGTGAGCTGGCCAATGGCCTCCATCTTCTGCGACTGGAACAGCGCCTCTCGGGCTTCCTCGAGCTGCTGCGCGGCCAGGCGCTGCTCGGTGACATCGCGGGTGACCTTGGCGAAGCCGAGGAGCTGGCCGTGGTCGTCCAGGATGCGGTCGATGACCACGTGCGCCCAGAACTGGGTGCCATCCTTGCGGACACGCCAGCCTTCGGCCTCCACACGACCGTCGGCGGACGCGCGATGCAGGTTGCGCTCCGGCTCGCCCGTGGCCTGGTCGGCCGCCGTGTAGAACTGGCGGTAGTGCAGCCCGATGATCTCGGCGGGGGCGTAGCCCTTGATGCGTTGCGCCCCGGAGTTCCAGCTGGCCACCAGGCCCTCCGGACTAAGCATGTAGATGGCGTAATCGGCCACGCCCTCGACCAGCAGCCGGAACTGCGTGTCGCTCTGGCCCAGCGGGGTTATGCCCGCCCGGCTCATCAGTTGGCTTTCGCCCATGTGTCACGCCCCCTTTCGAACACTGGCGAGCATGGACTGCCGGCGCGCCGGACGCCAGTCTGTTGCCGAAAGTGTCGTAACGATTTTCGGCGGTCGCGCCTCACGCCGAGACAACAGTTCATGGCCCATCGTTAGGCTTCCTATCGCGAGGGCACTGCCATGACCGACCACGTTTACAAGTCCGTCGAGCTCACCGGTTCCTCGCCCGATGGCATTGACGCGGCCGTCCGCTGTGCCATCGAGCGTGCCTCGAAAACCATCCGCGACATCCGCTGGTTCAAGGTCATCGAGACCCGCGGCTACGTGGAGGACGGCAAGGTGGCCCACTGGCAGGTCACGCTGAAAGTCGGGTTTACCCTGGAAGACTGACCGCGCCAGCCTCCCGGGCTTCGACCAGCCGGCGGACCGCGTCGGTCGTCTCCGGGGTGCTGGGGTTGTAGACCATCAGCGTCAGGTCCGGGCGGCCTTCCACCGCGAAGGTCGAGAACTCCAGCTCGATCGGGCCGAGCACGGGGTGGTGCAGGCGTTTCAGGCCATCGCCGTGGCTGGCGACGTCGTTGTTGCGCCACAACGCCGCGAACTCGGGGCTGCTGCGGGAGAGTTCCTCGACCAGCTGGGTGATCTCGGCGGTGGCGCCGGCGCGTGCCGCATCGGCGCGGAAGGACGCCACCACGAACTGCGCGACGCGCATCCAGTCCTCCTGGGCCGCCCGCACCCGTGCGTTCGAGAACATCAGGCGGAGGATGTTCCGGCCGTCGCGGGGCAGGGTCGAATAATCGGTCAGCACGGCGGCGGCCGCGCGGTTCCACGCAACGACGTCCCAGGTGGCGGTGCGCAGGATCGCCGGGCTGGTGGGTAGCGCGTCGAGCACGCGTTGCAGGCGCGGCGTGATCCCTTCCGGCTCCTTGTAGCGCGGCTCCGGCGGGTGGCCCAGCGCCAGGATGAACATGTGCTCGCGCTCGAACTCGGTCAGCATCAGGCCCGCGGCCAGGCGGTTGAGCACTTCGGTCGAAGGCGCGCCGCCGCGGCCCTGCTCCAGCCAGGTGTACCAGGTCGGGCTGATGTTGGAACGCTGCGCGACTTCTTCGCGGCGCAGGCCGGGGGTCCGCCGGCGGCCGGGCGCGAAGCCAAACGTCGCCGGGTCCAGCCTTGCGCGGCGGTCGCGGAGGAAGTGGCCCAGGGCGTTGGCGGTATCGGGGGCGGGCATGGGCGAACCGGGTGGTCGTTATAACAGGATAACGTCACTACTTTAACAGGGTAGTCCTCGCGACCAGACTGGGCAACCACCACCCACCGGAGCGACCTCCATGCGAATTTTCCTCACCGGCGCCACCGGCTTCATCGGCTCGCGCATCGTTCCGCAGCTGCTCGCCGCCGGGCACGGAGTGCTCGGCATGACCCGCTCGGACGCGGGTGCGGCGTGGCTGGCGGAAGCGGGTGCCCAGGCACACCGCGCCACCCTCGAAGACCTCGAAAGCATCCGCGCTGGCGCAGCGAACGCGGATGCCGTGATCCACACGGCCTTCGACCACGATTTCTCCAACTTCGTCGCGAACTGCGAAAAGGACCGCGGCGTGATCACTGCGCTCGGCTCGATGCTGAAGGGATCCTCGCGTCCGCTGCTCATCACCTCGGGCACGGGGCTGGGCCAGGCGGGGCATGGAGCGCTGGCGACGGAAGATGTCGTGAACTTCGACCATCCGAATCCGCGCGTCGCGTCGGAGCAGGCGGGCCAGGCGCTGCTCGACGCCGGCGTAAATGTCTCGGTCGTACGCCTGCCGCAGGTGCATGACACGAAGCGGCAAGGCCTCATCTCGCCGTTCATCGACATCTCCCGGGAGAAGGGCCTCGTCGGCTACCTCGGCGAAGGCAACAACCGCTGGCCGGCGGCGCATGTCGACGACGTCGCGCTGCTCTATCGCCTCGCGATCGAACGCGCTGAACCGGGTGTGCGCTACAACGCCGTCGACGAGGAAGGCGTGCGCGTGCGCGATATCGCCGAAGTCGTCGCCGCTGGGCTGGGCCTTCCCGTCAAATCGCTCTCGCCGGAAGAAGCGCAGGCGCACTTCGGCTGGCTCGGTATGTTCGCGGGCCTCGACCTCAGCGCATCGAGCGCGATCACTCGCGAGCGCCTCGGCTGGACACCGAAAGGGCCGGGCCTGCTCGACGACCTGCGCCACATGGACTATGCGGCGGCGCTGGCCTGAACCGGTGCGGCGCGCCAGCGCGCCATGGCAATGAGCGCGACCACGTAGAGCGCGGCACCGGCATACCAGACGACGCCCGGGCAATCGGCGCGCCACGCGAAGTACGCCGAGCTGATCAGCACGGGCCCGACGACCGACACCAGGCCGCCGACGCTTGCGAGCACACCCTGCAGGCGCCCCTGCTGCGTGTCATCCGTGGTCGCGCTCATCATCGATTGCAGCAGTGGCGAGGCAAGCCCGCCGACGCAGAACAACGGCATCAGGGCGAACGCCGCCCAGCCACGGAAGGCGAGTGCGATCAGCACGTAGGCGAGTGCGTCGCTGAGCATGCTCACGACCACCGCACGCCGTTCGCCCAGCCACGCGGCCAACGGGCCGGCGAGCAAGCCCTGCATCAGCGCATGGAACACACCGAAACACGCCAGCGAGATGCCCACCATGGTGCTCGACCAGGCGAAGCGATCCTCGCCATAGAGCACCCACGTCGTGCCGCCGACCTCGCCGACCAGGCAGACGATCGCGAACGCGACGAGGCACGGCGCCACGCCATGCAGCTGGCGCGCCCAGCGCAGCGAGGCGAGCGGGTTGGCGAGCAGCGGGGTGGCTTCGCCAGCGTCCCGCGCGGGTTCGCGGCGCAGCGTCAGCATGATCCACGCCGCGTTGATCGCTGCGAGCACGCCCGCCGCCACGAAGGGCAGGCGGACCCCGGCCTCACCCAGCACGCCGCCAATGAGGGGGCCGACGATGAAGCCCAGGCCCATGCACGCCCCCAGCTGGCCAAAGCGTTTCGCCCGCTCATCGGCGGGCGTCGTGTCGGCGATGTAGGCGGAGACGACCGAGGTGCTGGCGCCGAACACACCGGCAAGCGCACGCGCGCACAGCAGCCATGCGTAACCCGGCGCCACGGTTAGCGCCGCATAGGCCAGCGCCTGGCCGAGCAGCGAGACCAACAGCACGGGGCGCCGCCCGTAGCGGTCCGAGAGTGCCCCGACCGTAGGTGCAAAGAGGAACTGCATGAGCGCGTAGGCGCCGATGAACGCGCCAAACCGCCAGCCCAGCACAGCCGGCAGCCCGGCATCGGCGAGCAGGGCGGGCATGACCGGCAAGGTAAGAGCTACGCCCATCGCATCGAGCGCGGCGGTACACAGGACAGCGGCCAGGGCGGGCTTCATGGGCAGTCGATCTATGTTAATTTATCACTGATAATCGATAGTTTATAGGTGATAAATAGTGGCGCGCAAGGCTGGCACGCGGCTGGACCCGGATCAGATCGTCGACACGGCGCTGGATTTGCTGGATGAGGTGGGCCTCGACGCCCTGTCGACGCGCGCGCTCGCCGAGCGCATGGGCGTGAAACAGCCCGCGCTGTACTGGTATTTCAAGAGCCGCCAGGCGCTGCTCGACGCGATGAATCAGCGCCTGATGCAGTTGCGCGAGGCACGCGAGCCCCAGGAAGGCGAAGCGTGGGATGCCTTCCTCATCCGCGCCAACGGAAGCTTCCGCGCCGCCCTCCTGAGCCGGCGCGATGGCGCACGCATCCATGCGGGGACGCACGCGGATCCGGGCGATATCGCGCTGGTCGAGAAACAACTGGCCGTGTTCGTCGCAGCGGGGTTCACGGCGGGCGAGGCGCTGGACGTGCTGGTCGCTACCTCGCGCTACACCGTCGGCTGCGTGCTCGAGGAGCAGGCCGAAAGCCAGCGCGAACAAGACGGCGCCCTCGCGGACGCCGCGGCACCCTTTCCCATGGCGTCAGCCGCGGTGGCCCATTATTTCGAGCATGGGCCGGCGAATGCGTATGACGATGGCATGCAGATGCTGGTCGACGGCGCGCGCGCACGGCTGGCGCGCAAGCGGGCGTGACCTGCGCCTTATGATGCCGGATGCTGCAGCACCTTCCCCGGTGCGCCACCCGCTTCGTCGGTAATGACCAGGTAGCGCCGCGCGCCTGAGGCGGGCTGGTCCACCAGCTGGCGAATCGGGCCAGCGGCATTGACGATCGCCGCGCCCGCCGGGTTGCTCATGAAACGCGCGAGCGGCTGCAGGTTGCCACCGGACGGCGAGTCGGCCAGTGCGATGAAATACGCCTTCTTCGGTTCGAGGCCTGTCACCGCCGCCTGCAGTACCTGCACCAGGCCCTGGTCGAACAGCGTGACGTGCGTGCGTTCGCCCGTGCCATCGCTGAGCGAGAGTGAGAACGTGTTCCCGGCGACGCCGAGCTGCGCGAGCGACTTGTCCGCGTCCGCGCTGGCGGCGGCGTCCGCGACGAATGCCAGCGCCTGCGGTGCCTGGCCGATGGGAATGTTGGCGATGACCTTGTTGGTCGCCGTATCTATCACGGCAAGCTTGTCGTCGTTCTCGAGCCCGACATACACACGTGAACCATCCGACGAAGGCCAGACACCGTGGGGCATCGCACCGACCGGGATGGTCGCGACCGTCGCGTAGTCCTTCACCCGGAGCACTTTCACCTGGCCCAGGCCGCCGACGGTCACGTACGCATACGGCGTGCCCTTCACGTTGGCGAAGTTCACGTGGTTCGCGATCGGACCCATGCTCATCGTCTTGAGGATGCCGAAGGGCGGCAACGCCGAGAACGCGACGAGCTGCCCCGTGTCCTTCAGCGTGAACCACACCTGCTTCCCGTCCGGCGTCACCGCGATATTCGGACAGAAGGGGCTGGGCTGCTTCACTTCGCCGACCTGCGTGCGCGTGGCCACGTCGACGACCACGGTGACCGGATTGAACGAGGAGCAGATGTACGCGTACTTGCCGTCGGGCGAAAAGATGGTCATGCCAGGACCACCCGGGGTCTTCACCCGCACGGTTTCCTCATAGGTCTTCGCATCCAACACCGACACATAATCTTCGCCGCGCACGGTCACCCACACCGCGGTGCCGTCGGGCGTGAAGAACGCCTCGTGCGGCGAACGGCCCACGTAGGTCGTGTGCTTCACCGTGTTGGTCGCGGTATCGATGAAGCTGACGCCGTTGGAACCGATCGACACGATCGCCAGCGTCTTGCCGTCCGGCGAAAAGCCCATGCCGTGCGTGAGCACCTGGCCCTTGTAGAGCGGCGTGAAATTCGTCGGCTGTGGTTCGCCCAGCCGGATCACGCCGATCAGCTTGTTGTCGACCGGGTCCGTCACCGACACGGTGTTCGAGAACTGCTCGGCCGCATACACACGGTCGGCATGCGTGATCGGCTTGTCGGGCTTGCCCCAGGGCGCCTGCTGAGCGGCTGCCCACGTCGCGAAGGTGGATGCGAAAAGAAGGATGGTGATGCGGCCGGGTGTGTTCACCGTGATTCCCCGTGGTTGTGCGTCATGGCGCCCATCGTGGGCGCCGGTGCGGAAGGTGGAAGTGGATCGCCAAGCGCAAGGCGCATGGCGGCGATCTCCTGCTGCTGGTCGACGATGATCTCCTGCGCAATGCGTCGCAGGTGTTCGTCCTTGCCGTAGGTGAGCTCGGCGACCGCCATGTCGATCGCGCCCTGGTGGTGCGGCACCATCATCGCCACGAAGTCGCGGTCGACGTTCCCGGTGGGCGGCACGTCCATCGCTTTCATCATGGTGTCCATGGCGCGCGCGGACTGTGTGTGGAAGCCCTCGTCGGCCGGTGTGGTGGACGCGCCGCGCACACTCGTAGCCAGTGCCAGCGACACCGCCAGCAGCGTGATCCAGACCTTTGTATCGTGCATACCCCGGGATCCTGATACGGCCACGTGCTGCAGCCGGATGCCGGGCATTTTCTGGCAGCGTCGTGCGGGTTACTTGCCGCGCCTGCATTCAGCTTGTTGAATCATGCCGGGCAGTGACATCGGCGCATCTCCAGCGCGCCGCCATGAATTTGCCAGCCACCACGCCCAAGGTGGGCGATGCCGCGTACACGCCGCCCAGGGAAAACCTTATGAACAGTGCAGTATCCGTAGGAGCCCACCCTGTGGGCGACGCCGTTCGCGACACCGCAGCAGGGCATGACGGGTCGAGGCGAAAGATGTCGCCCACAGGGTGGGCTCCTACGATGCGTCAGCTTCGATGGATCGGCCTTGTTGTGGCGTTATGGATGCCGGCCGCCTTTGCCTACACCACCGGCGGCGAGCCCCTGCTCAACCCGCAGAACCGACCATGGGAGCCGGCGGCGCCGGGTGTGCAGACGCCGCTCTGGCCCGAGGGTATGAAGATCGCGGCACCGGCGTATCCGGGGCCGGAAGTCTGGGGCACGGGCAAGGGCCAGATCGCGAACCAGCCGGTCACGGTGGTCGAGCATGTGTCGCGGCCGACCATGACTGTGTATCCGGCGAAGGGAAAGAACACGGGTGCCGCGCTCGTCGTCTTTCCCGGCGGTGGCTACCGGATCCTGGCGATCGACCTGGAAGGCACCGAAGTGTGTGACTGGATCACTACGAAAGGTGTCACCTGCGTCGTCGTGAAGTATCGCGTTCCCGGTTCCGGCCCGTACTGGAACGACGAATGCAATTGCCGGCGCGATCCGACGGAACCGATGGCGTTGCAGGATGCGCAACGCGCGATCAGCCTGCTCCGCGCCCGGGCCGCCACCTACGGCGTCGATCCCCACAAGGTCGGAGTCATCGGTTTCTCGGCGGGCGGGCGCATGGTCGCCGACACGAGCAACCACCTGAAGCGAAGCTACAAGCCGGTGGATGAGGCGGATACGCAGAGCGTGCGCCCGGACTTCGCGATCGCGATGTACCCCGGCCACCTGTGGACCGAGCCCGGCCTGACCCTCGACAACGGCGTGAAGATCAGCCCGGACGCGCCGCCGACGCTCATCATCCAGGCTGAGAACGATCCGACCGACGATGTGCGCGAATCGCTGACCTATTTCCTCGCGTTGAAGAAGGCTGACATCCCCACGGAGATGCACATCTACGCGAAGGGCGGCCACGCCTTTGGACTGCGGCCTACGGAAAATCCCATTACGCGTTGGCCGGCATTGGCGGAGACGTGGATGCGGACGATTGGCGTGCTTTCGCCTGAAACGAAGCCGTGACGCGCCTTGAATCGCGGGGGCGCGCGCGCCCCCCACAAAACAGGGGGCCCCCCCCCCCGGGTGGGGGGGGCGGGGGCCCGCGAGGGGGGCCCCCACGGGAAGTGAACAAAAC
>NZ_JBQCFT010000141.1:0-2265 GCF_051958795.1 Luteibacter sp.
TCCCTACACGACGCTCTTCCGATCTCGCTCGCGGGCCATCCTGAAGCAGATGCAGGAAGATGAGGTCCGGCATGCGGATGCGGCGCAGGCGCGCGGGGGGATCGACCTGCCCTTCCCCATCCCGGGGCTGATGCATGCGGCTTCGGCTGTGATGAAGGCTGTCGCCTACCGGATCTGAGGCAACCGGGATCGCGCCCCAACAAAAAAGCCCCGCTTTCGCGGGGCTTTTCAGTTACATCAGGTTGCGGCCGTGGAAGAGTTCCTCGATCTCGCGGCGGAGCAGCGATTCGATGCGCTGGCGCTCCTTGAACGAGAGATCGTCGGCCTGGGCCTCGAACAGGTAGGTGTCGAGGTCGAAGTCCTTGATGTGCATCTTCGTGTGGAAGATGTTTTCCTGGTACACGTTCACGTCGAACATCTCGTACTTCTGGCGGATGTGCTTCGCCAGGTAGTCCTGCACCGAGTTGATCTTGTGGTCGATGAAGTGCTTCTTGCCCTTCACGTCACGGGTGAAGCCGCGCACGCGGTAGTCCGCGATGACGATATCCGACTCGAAGCTGTCGATCAGGTAGTTCAGGGCCTTCAGCGGCGAGATGACGCCGCAGGTCGCGACATCGATATCGGCGCGGAACGTGGCGATGCCGTTGTGCGGGTGCGTTTCCGGGTAGGTATGGACGGTGATGTGGCTCTTGTCCATGTGCGCCACCACGGCACCGGAAATGGTGTCGCGGCCCAGCTTCTCGACCACCGGCTCCTCGGAGATGAGGATCGTGACCGACGCGCCCTGCGGATCGTAATCCTGGCGCGCGATGTTCAGGATGTTGGCGCCGATGATCTCGGCCACATCCGTGAGGATCTGGGTCAGGCGGTCAGCGTCGTACTGCTCATCGATGTACTCGATGTAGTTCTGGCGCTGCTGTTCCGAAACGGCATAGCAGATGTCGTAGATATTGAAGCTCAGCGCCTTGGTGAGGTTGTTGAAACCCTGGAGGCGAAGGCGGGGAAGCGGTTTGACCACAGCGACTCTCCGAGGCCGGTAGATGACGGCCAGCAGCAGACACGGGTTAGCAGCAAGGGTCCCCGCAACAAAGGAATGGATGGATAACGAGCAGACGACCAGTCTGCCCCTCGTTTATGAACGGCCTGAGACAGGGGGGCGGCTCCGAGGGGGTAAAATTATGGGGCAAAGTGGCGAGGATTTGAACAACTTCGAACGGATCGTCATTTATGGTGGATTTTGCCCACCCTAAGTCTGCAATAATCCCGCCGGGGACATGGCGAGTCGGCGACACCTGACGGAAAACCGTCGGTGAGTGTCGATCTTGGGGGCGCCATGCCATAGAAGCTCAACGGAATCAGCTGTGGCACAACTTAAATATCTGCTGCAACAGGCGTTCGAACGGTCGCAGGCTCCGCTGAGCTTCGCGCCCGACCCGGCTTCCATGGGCCGCTTCCTCGACGCATGCCACCGGCGCCGCTACCCGGGTAAAACCGCGATCATCCGCCCGGGCGACCCGGCCAACACCCTCTATTACGTGGTGGAAGGCTCGCTGGCCGTCTGCACGGAGGATGAGGAAGGCCGTGAGCTGATCCTGGCTTATATCAACCGCGGCCAGTTCATCGGGGAAATGGGCCTGTTCGTGGAGCAGGCGCAGCGCGAGTCGCTGGTCCGTACCCGTACGGCCGTGGAAATGGCGGAAATCAGCTACGAGCGGCTGTTCCAGCTGCTCGAGGGCCCGCTGGCCGCCGAATGCCCGAAGCTGCTCTTCGCGATCGGCTCCCAGCTGACCCACCGCCTGCTGCGCACATCGCGCCAGGTAAGCCGCATGGCCTTCATGGATGTGACCAACCGTGTCTCGCGCACCCTCCTGGACCTTTGCCAGGAGCCGGACGCCATGACCCACCCGGATGGCACCCAGATCCGCATCTCCCGCCAGGAAGTGAGCCGGATCGTCGGCTGCTCCCGCGAAATGGTCGGCCGCGTGCTCAAGCAGCTCGAGGAAGAGCGAATGATCGACGTGTCCGGCAAGACCATCGTGGTCCGCGGCACCCGCTAAGGCCCCAGGGGCCCCGCTCAGGGGCCCTGGAACACCATGTAGACGTCCGCCCGCTCGTAATGGGAGCCCGGGCGGATCGCCTGCTGCCTGACGAAACCGGCCCGCTCGTACATACCGAGCGCCCGGCCAAGGCGGCTGTTCGATTCAAGGAACAGGCGCTTGCCGCCGCGCTCGCGGAAGGTGGCGATGGCGGCATCCAGCAGGAGCC
>NZ_JBQCFT010000142.1:0-3434 GCF_051958795.1 Luteibacter sp.
CCCCCCCCCCCCCCCCCCCCCCCCCCCCCCCCCCCCCCCACAACCGCCTGGAGGCAGAAACCTGAACGGCGCCGGGAAGTTCCCCGCCCCGTTTAAGCGCAGGACCAGAAAGGGTTTGTAGGCTTGGCAGCATTCGCGTTCGTCAGGTCTTCATCGCCCATGCGCCTTTTCCTCACCGTCATACCGCTCACCGCCGCGTTCATCATCGCGGCCTGCTCGCCCTCCGAGCCGGTGGCTCCGGCCGCGTCAGCGCCGGCGGCAGCCAGCACCGCCGCCTCTCCCGCACCCGGCCGTACCTCGCCTGCATCGGCGGCGCTCGGCACGCCCGAGTGGTACACGTGGGTCGACAAGACCCTCGCCGTCAGCGATGACGGGCACGGGCCGCAGCCCAACACCCCCGCGTGGAACCAGGCCGTGAACGCCAAGCTAGGCCAGGAGGCGCCGCAGGCGGCGCCCGGCTCAACGGAATGGCAGCAGGCGGTCGACGCGTTGCTGCGCACGCGCGTCGCGACGCACTAGCGCACGCGTAGGAGCCCACCCTGTGGGCGACGCCGTTCGCGATAGAGCAACAGGGCCCGTGGCGTGGTCGCGACAGATGTCGCCCACAGGGTGGGCTCCTACAACGGCGCTGTTGTCGTGGTCTCGCCTTTGGGGATCCTGATCTCGCCGGAAGGCAGCGATAGGACCAGCCCGCCGGGTGGCTCGATCGGCTGGGTGATCGTCAGCACGGCCTTCCCGTCGTGCGCTTTCAGCGTATAGCCCAGGCGACCATACGGTGTACGCAGGTCGCGGATGGCAATGCCTTCGCCTTCCAGCCAACTCGGTTGCACGCCGGCGGCGAGGACCATCGCCTGGTCCGCGTCGCGGTCGTACGCGAACAGATCCAGCGCCGAGCGGACGTAGTCGGAGGCGATCCATGCGTGCGGCATGTCGCCGACGAAACGCGGCTTGCGCGGATCATGGCCGACGACCTCGGCCCACTGGTTCCAAGCCGCCGGGCGGCGGTCGGCGAAGAAGAACGCGATCAGGTCGTTGACCCGGTCCCGCCAGCCCAGCCGGACGAAGGTGGCGATGGTGCGAAGTTCGTAGGGGGTGTAATCCTCCCACGCGATCTTGCCATCACGGCGGGCGACGAACGCCTGCCAGTACTTCTCGAACGTGCCATCGACCAGCGCCTTCGGTAGCCGCGCGCCCTCACCGCCTGGCGACAGCGCGATCGTGGTCGATGTCGCATCGAAGTCACCGAGCTCCGCCGAGCCGGGAATAAAGGTGAGGCCCTTTGCCTTCACCGCCGCATCGATCGACGCGTGCAGGTCGTCGCGGAACTGATCACGCGATGCACCGAACGCCGCCTGGTCGTCGGAGTGACCCAGTGCCACGGCCAGGTCAGCGGCATCCTCATAGCCCTTCAACGCCCAGAAATCGTCCCAGTACGAATGCATCGGCTTCGCGGAATAGCCTTCGTGGCTGATCGACGCCGGCATCAGCCCGTACAGCGCGCGATCGGGGCCCTGGAGGCGCGAGGGCTGGCGCTCGCTGGCACGCAGCGTATCCATGTAAGCAACGGCCTTGCGCACATGCGGATAGAGCGACTCCACCGTCGCCCGATCGTGCGTGTAACGCCAGAGCTCGACAACGCTGAAAACCAGCTCACCGTGGCTATCGTTCTCCGGCACCGGATCGGAACCGCGCGCATCGACGCAACACGGCACCTTACCGTTACTGAACTGGTGCGGCGCATACCAGCGGATGAAGTCTCGCGCCACGTCGTCGTGGCCGGTACGCAGCAACCCCTCCAGCATCATCGCGCCATCGCGCACCCATGTGCGCGAATAGGAACGTGTGCCCGGCTGCAGCGCAGGGCCATCACGCGAGATGAGGATCTGCGCGACGCCGCTCTTCATCGTATCGACGATCGGCTGCGCCTCGGCAGGCACGCGTATATCAACGCGATCCAGCTTCGCGCGCCAGTCGGCCGCCACCGCATCGGCATGCGAAGCCAGCCACGCCGCCACATCGCGTGGCGCCTCGATGACGTCATCCTGGCGCACCGGGACAACCAGCCCGACATCCACATGCCCATGCGCCGGCACACGCACCGGATACAACAACGCCCCCTGCGCAAACCCGGACTTATCATGCAATTCGCCCGCCGCTTGAGCCGCCGCACCCCCCGTGGGAGCGCGCTTGCGCGCGATAGGCCCCAACGAAAGCCCCTCCACCGCCTCACCGCCATCCACCCGCTCAGTCAACATCCTCGGCATATTCACCGACCCGATGACCTCACCCGGCTTCTGCAACGGCACGACCTTCCGCGTCCCATTCACCACCAACGCCGAGCCATCCCAGCGCAGGTCGCGAATCGTCGCGATACCACCCGGCGCATTGAGGAACTGCGTCGGCGGATTCACCTGGAACGGCCGCGCGGCGAGCATCAGAGTCAGGTCACGCGGCGTATCGCTGTCATTGCCGACACGGTATGCAAGCACGAGTTGCGACGCGCCAGGCGTACCCTGCGCGAACGCGGTAGTGGTGAGCGTGACATCGCCCTTTTTCCACGCGACCGACGGCATCGGCAAGTAGCGATCGCGCAGCGCCTGCGTCGTCGTGACGTCGGCCCAGGTCACCAGCTTGCCCTGGTCGATCAGGAACGGCTCGATCGAGAAGCCGCCACGCGTGATCTCGACGGCGCCATCCTCGGAAATCAACGCGGAATCACGGCTGCCGCCATCGACACCGACGATCGTCCAGTACGACTGCTCACCGGAGAAGCCACGCGGATAGAGACCCCGACGCACGGCCTTGGCCCGCTGCTCGAACACCGCATTCGGTGTGGGCGGCGGGACCGGCACGGCTTCGGGCTTGCGCGGCACGAGCGCGAGATTGTCGAAGCAGACCTCACCCTTGTCCGGCCCCATGCCAGGCTGCGCTTCCTTGTAAACCATGAACTCGACCTCGCGCGTGTGGCGCAAGGTGCGGTCCTTGATCGGGCCCCAGGCGAACTCGACCTCGCGGCTGGAGGCGTTGATCGTCTGCCACGCGGCCGACGGCATGAAACCGGGCTTCTGGTACCACCAGACGTTATCGCCGCTATCGTCGATGAGCTTCAGCTGCAGCGTATTGGCCGGCATCGAACCGCGCACGTCGAAGCTGAGCGCAAAGCCCGCGGGAAAGTCGATCGGCAGCGTCTTCCTGATAGAAGCCGCACCGGAGACACCGTTGAAATCGAAGGCAAGGCAGACGCCCTGGCCTGTCTTGCCCGGCACGGCATGCAGCGATGCCGACACATCGTCCGTGTGCGTTGCATGCCAGCCATTCGTGGTGTCGAAGGCGTCAAGCGTTGCAGCCGAAGCGCCACCGCCAAAGAGCAACAGCACGCCTTGTAGGAGCGCGCTTGCGCGCGACATCTTTCGCCTCACCGCCGAAGGCCCTGC
>NZ_JBQCFT010000143.1:0-4496 GCF_051958795.1 Luteibacter sp.
GCCGCGAACCGGCGGCCGGGCGGGGGTTTGAAACTCGCCATCCATGGCTCGATTTCAAACGGCCGGCCCTCCATGGCCGGCCCCCTGACGGGCTGTTCCCGCCCAGCCGCCTCGCCTGCGGAACTCGCCTCGAGGGTGGGCACCAAGGGCTCTCGGACGCGATCGGGTTGGGTGGTGGGAGAGCCGGGGTCGCTTTGATGGTGAGGCACGGCTTCATCGCCCTGTAGGCCATCGCGCGCAAGCGCGCTCCCACAGGCGAATGACAGCCGGGCTGCAACGGCCTTGTGGGAGCGCCCTCGCGCGCGACATCTTTCGCGAAAGCACCACAGGACCATGTTGATCGAGGCGAAAGCTGTCGGCCACAGGGTGGCCTCCTACGACGGCAAGGCTCGCCCAACAACCACCCTCAGCGCGTCCGAGAGCCCTTGGTGGCCACCCTCGAGGCGAGTTCCGCAGGCGAGGCCGGCGGGCGGGGACAGCCGCCGACGGCGGGAGCGGCCCTGGAGGGCCGCTCGTTTGAAATCGAGCCAGGATGGCGAGTTTCAAACCCCCGCCCGGCTGCCGGTTCGCGCCCGTAGGGCAATAAGTTCATTTGCCCCGGCGGGGCACACCTTTTCGACCGACGCGGACTGTCTGAGCAGCGAGGGTGGGCACCAAGGGCTCTTTCCAGAGACGTCCGAGCGCTAGCGCGATGGCGAAGCCGAGCAACCGCGAAGCCGAAGGCGAGCCTGATCGAGAGCCCACGCATTCGCGTAGCGAATGAACCGATTCAAAAGCCCCGCCGGTGAAGTTGCCACCGAGGTGAACAGCGACACTTTTTCACGCACCTGTAACAAAGGCGGCGCGCTACACTACCCGCGTTTTGCCCCACACAAACTGGAGAACCCCATGAGCACCCCGCTGAACCACCGCCGCATCCTGCTCAAGCTCTCCGGTGAAGCCCTGATGGGCAGCGAAGATTACGGCATCGACCCCAAGGTCATCGGCCGCCTCGCCAAAGAGATCCTGGAAGTCATCGACGCCGGCGTCCAGGTAGGCGTCGTCATCGGCGGCGGCAACATCTTCCGCGGCGCAGGCCTCGCCGCCTCCGGCATGGACCGCGTCACCGGCGACCACATGGGCATGCTCGCCACCGTCATGAACGCCCTCGCCATGCAGGACGCCATCGAAAAGCTCGGCGGTGAAGCCCGCACCATGAGCGCCATCAAGATCAACGAAGTCTGCGAAGACTTCATCCGCCGCCGCGCCATCCGCCACCTCGAAAAGGGCCGCGTCGCCCTCTTCGCCGCCGGCATCGGCAACCCCTTCTTCACCACCGACTCGGCCGCCGCCCTGCGCGCTGTCGAAATCGGCGCCGACCTGCTCCTCAAGGCCACCAAGGTCGACGGCGTCTACAGCGCCGACCCGAAGCGCGTGCCCGACGCCACCCGCTACGAACACCTCAGCTACAACCAGGTCATCGAGCGCCGCCTCGAGGTCATGGACACGGCCGCCATCGCCCTGTGCCGTGAGAACAAGCTCCCGCTGCGCATCTACGACATGACCCAGCCGGGCAACCTCATGAAGATCATGCGCGGCGAGCCCGTCGGCACCCTCGTAGACGCCGGCTAAGCCGGCCTCTGGCCGCCCTGCTATACTCGCCTGCTGACCAGATCCACCGGAAAACCGCCCATGATCAACGACATCAAGAAAGATGCTGAGACCCGCATGGGCAAGAGCATCGATTCGCTCAAGCACGACCTGAAGTCCATCCGGACCGGTCGCGCCAACCCGTCGATCCTCGAGAACATCAAGGTGCCCTATTACGGCACGGACACCCCGCTGTCCCAGGTCGCCAACGTGACCACGCCGGATGCGCGCTCGCTCTCCGTCAAGCCGTTCGACAAGAGCATGATCGGCCCGATCGAGAAGGCCATCATGGCTTCCGACCTCGGCATCACGCCGACGACCATGGGCATGGATATCCGCCTGAACTTCCCGCCGCCGACCGAGGAGCGCCGCAAGGAGCTCGCCAAAACAGTGGCCAAGGAAGGTGAGCAGGCCAAGATCGCCATCCGCAACGTCCGCCGCGACGCCATCCAGCACGTCGACAAGCTGCTGAAGGACAAGGCGATCACGGAAGACGACAAGAAGCGTGCGGATGACGACATCCAGAAGCTGACCGACAAGTTCGTCAAGAACGTCGACGAAGTCGTCTCCGAGAAGGAAAAGGAACTGATGGCGCTCTGACGCGCCATCGTTCCCCGCCCATGCCCGCAAAACCCGACGCCCGGGTTCCACGCCACATCGCCATCGTCATGGATGGCAACGGCCGTTGGGCGAAGCAACGGCTGCGCCCGCGCACGTTCGGCCACCACGCCGGCCAGAAGGCCGTGCGCTCGGCAGTCGAGTTCTGCCTGAAGCGCGGCGTCGGCTCGCTCACCCTGTTCGCCTTCTCCAGCGAGAACTGGTCCCGCCCCGAGGGCGAGGTATCCGCACTCATGGAACTGTTCCTCAAGGCGATCGATCGCGAAGTGGACGAGCTGCATGGCAACGGCGTCCGCGTGCGCTTCGTGGGTGACCTGGACGCGTTCGCGCCCGAACTGCGCAAGCGCATGCTGGGCGCCATGGAACGCACCGCGGCGAACACGGCGCTGAACATGAACGTCGCCGTGAACTACGGCGGCCGTTGGGATATCGCCAACGCGGCACGCCTCGCGGCGGAAGCGGCGGCCCGCGGCGAATTCCCGCTGGCCGAACTCGACGAGCAGCGCCTCAACGGCTACACCTGCCTCGCCGACCAGCCGCCGCTCGATCTCTTCATCCGCACGGGTGGCGAGCGCCGGGTAAGCAACTTCCTGCTCTGGCAGCTCGCCTATGCCGAGCTCTACTTCACCGACACCCTGTGGCCCGATGTCGACGACGCCTGCCTTTCCGGGGCGCTGGATGACTTCGCCCGCCGTGAGCGCCGTTACGGCCGCACCGGCGAACAGGTCGCCACGGGCTAACGCCGGACCTCCATGCTGAAGCAACGCATCATCACCGCGGCGATCCTCCTTCCGGTCGTACTCGCCCTCATCCTGCTGCCGCCCACCGGCTTCTTTGCCGCGATGGTCGCCATCGTCTTCGTCGGCGCCGCCTGGGAATGGGCGCAGCTGGCCGGGTTCCGTACGCAGGCGAGCCGCGCCGCCGTTGCCGCCGGCGCGGCAGCCGTTTTCGTGGTGCTGCTGCTCGTGCGCACGCCGGGCCTGCTTGCCGCGCTGACCTTCGCGGGCGTGGCCTGGTGGATCGCCTGCTGCTTCTGGCTTCGCCACTTCACGTTCGCCGCGGCGCCCAACAGCGAGAACCGCATGCTGAAGCTCGGCGCCGGCCTGCTCGTCATCGTGCCGGCGCTGGCTGCCGCGACCGATATCCATGCCAGCGAACGCGGGCACTGGTGGACGCTGCTCGCCCTGGTCATCGTGTGGGCAGCCGACACGGGCGCCTACTTCAGCGGCCGCTACTTTGGCCGGCGCAAGCTCGCTCCCCGCATTTCCCCAGGCAAGACCTGGGCGGGCGTGTACGGCGCCGTCGTCGCCGGCGGCCTCGTCGCGCTGCTTGGCGGCCTGATGCTTGGCGTCCAGACGGGCGGCCAGCTCATCGGGCTGGTGATCCTGGGCTTCCTCACCGTCGCGGTAGCCGGCGTGGGCGACCGGTTCGAGAGCCTCATGAAGCGCCATGCGTCGGTCAAGGATTCGGGAAGCCTGTTCCCCGGCCACGGCGGTCTCCTCGACCGCCTCGACAGCGTCTTCGCCGCCCTGCCGGTCTTCGCGGCCGGCAAGCTCCTGCTGGGCCTGTAAGCCATGGCCATCCGCCAGGTTGGGGTCCTGGGCGCCACTGGATCGATCGGCACCAGCACGCTCGATGTCATCGCGCGGCATCCGGACCGTTTTCGCGCCAGCATCCTCGTCGCGAACCGCGGCACGGAGGCGCTGGCGAAGCTCTGTGAACGCTTCCGTCCCGACCTGGCGATCGTCGCCGATCCGTCGATGGAAGCCGACCTGGCCCGCCGGCTCGCGGCTGCCGGCGTGCGCTGCGAGATTGCCTCCGGTGCCGATGCGGTGACCGCCGCGGCGGCCGGTCCGCTCTGCGACACCGTCGTCGCCGCCATCGTTGGCGCGGCGGGCCTCGACTCGACCCTGGCCGCGGCCCGCGCGGGCAAGCGCCTGCTGCTTGCCAACAAGGAATCCATCGTCATGGGTGGGGAACTGCTGCTGCAGGCCCTGCGCGAGGGCGGCGGCGACCTGATCCCGGTCGATTCCGAGCACAACGCCATTTTCCAGTGCCTGCCCGGCGGTCGCCCTGGCCTTGCGGGCGCCGGCGTCCACGCTTTGGCCCGGGCCGCAGCGGCCGTGCAGGCACTGGAAGATGGCGTTGTGCTCGCTGTCGATCGGCACCACCAGGGCCCCGGCGCCGCGCGCGGCGCCCATCAGCAGCTCGCCGGCGAGGACCAGCGACTCCTTGTTCGCGAGCAGCAG
>NZ_JBQCFT010000144.1:0-11819 GCF_051958795.1 Luteibacter sp.
GGGGGGGGGCGGGGGGGGGGGGGGGTGGTTGTCCCCCCACCCCCCCGGCCCCCCCCCCCCGCTCCCACAGTTGTATTGGGCTTTCCTCAGCCCACCCGCGAGCCCTTACGCCGGCAGGTGGGTCTTCAGCGCCTTGACCAGCTCTTCTTCCTTGATCGGCTTGACCACGTAATCCTTCGCGCCATGGCGCAGGCCCCACACCTTGTCGGTGTCCTGGTCTTTCGTGGTGACCAGGATGATGGGAATGTGCTTGGTGGTCTCTTCCTTGCTGATGGTGCGGGTGGCCTGGAACCCGTTGAGGTTCGGCATGACCACGTCCATCAGGATAAGGTCCGGCAGCTCGCGCTTGGCGGCTTCAACGCCGGCCGCGCCGTCTTCCGCCGTAAGCGCCTCATGGCCCAGCTTCTCGACGATGCGCTTGATGCCCAGGAGCTGCGACGGCGAATCGTCGACGATCAGGATACGAGCCATTCAGTGATTCCCCCGGGCCATGCCCGATTATTTTCTTTGAAGCGGCCGCGCTCCGGCGGCCGCCGCGTGTCTTCCGGCGACGATAATCCGTCGCGCGTGTAGCCTTTGGCGATGGCCCATTCTACCGGCCCTCCGCCTTGTATCAATGGTGTAACGGCCGAAACCTGCCTGCGCAGGCAGTTAGCCCCCGATCTTTACCACGGTGCGGCCGAACGACCCGCCGGAAAGCATGGTCTCGAACACGCTGGCCACGTCCTCCAATGCCACTTCCTTCGTGCAGATCGTGTCCAGGTGCCTTGGCTTCCACTCACCAGCCAGGCGGCGCCACACCTCGTCGCGGATATCCCGGGCCGTGCCGGCGGATGCCACCCCCAGCACGCTCACGCCGCGGATGATGAAGGGCATGACGGTGGTGGGCAGCTCCGGGCTGCCCGCCAGGCCGCAGATGGCCGCATTGCCGTAGGGCGCGATCATGGGCAGGAAGCCGGCCAGCATGCTGCCGCCGACGTTATCCAGCATGCCGCCGTACCTGGCGGAATCCATGGGCTTGCCGCTGAAGGCCAGCTGGTGGCGATCGATGCACTCCACCGCGCCGATACTGCGCAGGAAGTCGAACTGAGTCGGCTTGCCGCTGACCGCATGCACCTGGAAACCGGCGCGCGTGAAGATATCGACGCCGAGCATGCCTACGCCGCCCGTGGCGCCCGTGATGGCGATCGGGCCCATCTCCGGTCGCTGGCGATTATCCAGCATGCGGAGCAGGGCGAGGGCCGCGGTGAACCCGGCCGTGCCCAGGATCATGGCCTCACGCGTGCTGAGCGTGCCGGGCAGGGGGATGGTCACTGCCGCCGGCAGGCGGGTGTATTCGCCATAGCCGCCATCGCGTGTCTCGGAAAGGCCGCTGCCGGTCGCCAGCACCTTGTCGCCTTCGCGGAAGGCCGGGTCGGTGGAGGCGACCACCGTGCCGGCGACATCGATGCCGCCGTTCAGCGGGTACTGGCGGAGGATCTTGCCCTTGCCGGTACCGGCGAGGGCGTCCTTGTAGTTCACCGAGGAGTATTCGGCCTTGACCAGGACTTCGCCGGGGGAGAGGGCGCCGGTGTCCATGGTGGTCATGCCAGCGCGGTAGCCGCTGGCATCGTTGTCAATCCGGAACGCCTGCATGGTTGGCATGGATGCGTCTCCCGCGCAAAAGGGCTGCGTTGTAGGAGCCCACCCTGTGGGCGACATTAGTCGCCGCACCGCGCAGGCCCTGTAGCGTTATCGCGAACGGCGTCGCCCACAGGGTGGGCTCCTACGGCGCGTCGCGTCTAGACAGATTCCTTGGTGATCCACTTCGGGGTGTAGGTGGATTCGTAGGTTTTCATCCAGTCGAATACGGCGTCGATGCTGTCGCCGAACCAGACCTGGTCGCGCTGTACCTGCTTCACGAAACCCTCGGCGACCATGTGGTCCATGCTTGCGGCGAGGCCCTTGTAGAAGCCGAGCACGTCGAGAAACGCGCACGGGTAGGTGTGCAGGCCGAGCTGGGCCCAGGTGAGCATCTCGAACATTTCATCCATGGTGCCGAAGCCGCCGGGCAGGGCGACGAACGCATCGGAGAGTTCGTACATGCGCGTCTTGCGCTCGTGCATGGTCTCGACGACGTGCAGTTCGGAGAGGCCGGTGTGGGCTACCTCCTTTTCCACGAGCTGGCGCGGGATCACGCCGATAACGCGCCCGCCGGCCGCGACGACCGCGTCGGCGACGGTGCCCATGAGGCCGACCTTGCCACCGCCGTAGACGAGGGCGATGTTTTCCTTCGCCAGGCGGGTGCCGAAGGCGCGGGCGACTTCGGTGTATTCCGGCCGCGTACCGCTGCTGGAGCCGCAGTAAACGCAGAGGGCTTTGATATCACGCATGGTTCTAATCCGGAAACGAAAAAGCCCGCCCATGCTACTCGCATGGGCGGGCTTTGTTCACCCGGGCTTAGTTGCCCTTGTGGATGGCGCGCTTGTCGACCGAGAGGGCCGCTTCGTGCACCACTTCCGACAGCGCCGGGTGGGCGTGGACGATGCGGGCCAAGTCTTCCGACGAACCCTTGAACTCCATCGCCACGACGCACTCGTGGATCAGCTCGGAGACGACCGGGCCGACCATGTGCACGCCGAGGATGCGATCGGTTTCGGCGTGGGCGATCATCTTCACCTGGCCGATGCCTTCGTTCATGGCGACAGCGCGGCCGTTGGCAGCGAAGGGGAAGGCGCCCGTCTTGTAGGGGATGCCCTCTTCCTTGAGCTGCTCTTCGGTCTTGCCGACCCAGGCGATTTCCGGCTCGGTGTAGATGACCCAGGGCACGGTATCGAGGTTGACGTGGCCCGGCTTGCCGGCGATGAGCTCGGCGACCATGACGCCTTCTTCCGAACCCTTGTGGGCGAGCATCGGGCCGCGGACGGCATCGCCGATCGCCCAGACGCCGTCGACGCCGGTGTGGTTGTGCTCATCGACCACGATGCGGCCGCGCTCGTCGAGCTTCACGCCGGTGTCGTCGGCCAGCAGGCCGGCGGTGTAGGCGCGGCGGCCCACGGCCACCAGCAGCTTGTCGACGACCAGCGACTGCGCGTTGCCGTCCTTGTCGGTGTAGCCGACGTGGACTTCATCGCCCTTCACTTCGGCCGAGGTGACCTTGGCGTTGACCTTGATGTCGAGGCCCTGCTTGGCGAACTCGCGCGCGGCCATCTTGGCGATGTCCTGGTCGGCCACCTGCAGGAACTTCGGCAGGGCTTCGAGCACGGTGACTTCGGCGCCGAGGCGCTTCCACACGCTGCCCAGCTCCAGGCCGATGACGCCCGCGCCGATCACGCCCATGCGCTTCGGCACGGCGGTGAGATCCAGCGCGCCGGCGTTGTCGATGACGTGCTTGTTATCGAACTTCGCGAACGGCAGCTCGATGGGCACCGAGCCCGAGGCGAGGATGACGTTGGTGGCGGAGATCTTCTGCACCGAGCCATCGTTGCCGGTGACTTCGACTTCGTTGCCCTTCAGCAGCTTGCCCTTGCCGAAGAACGACGTGATCTTGTTCGCCTTGAACAGCATCGTCACGCCGCCGGTGAATTGCTTGACGATCTTGTCCTTGCGGCCGATGAACGTGTCGATATCGATCTTCGGGTTATCCACGGTGATGCCGTGGTCCTTGAAGTTGTGCGTCAGGTTGTGGAACTGCTTGGACGAATCCAGCAGCGCCTTCGACGGGATGCAACCGACGTTGAGGCAGGTACCGCCCAGGGCGGCCTTGCCGTCCTTGCCCACGAAGGCGTCGACCACGGCGGTCTTCAGGCCCAGCTGCGCGGCGCGGATCGCGGCCACATAGCCCGCGGGGCCGGCACCGATGACGATGACGTCGAACTTGTCGCTCATAGCTCTTGCTCCGGATGTTGCTGGCGGTAGGTTGGCTACCACCCAATATGGGGTCGGAACATGAAAACGGGAGCCTCTCGACTCCCGCCTTCACATCTGGCGTTAACCGACCATCAAAGGCCGAGCAGCATCCGCTGCGGGTTTTCCAGCTGGTTCTTGATGTCGACCAGGAACAGCACGGCGTCGCGGCCATCGATGATCCGGTGGTCGTACGACAGGGCGATGTACATCATCGGGGCGGCCACCACCTGGCCGTTTTCGACGACCGGGCGCTCCTTGATCGTGTGCATGCCCAGGATGGCGCTCTGCGGCGGGTTCACGATGGGGGTGGAGAGCAGCGAGCCGAAGGTGCCGCCATTGGTGATGGTGAAGGTGCCGCCCTGGAGGTCATCCAGGCCGAGCTTACCGTCACGCGCCTTCTTGGCGTAGCCGATGATGCCCTTCTCGACGTCGGCGAACGACATGTCCTGCACGTCGCGCAGCACCGGGGTCACGAGGCCCTTGTCGGTCGACACGGCGATCGAGATGTCCTGGTAGCCGTGGTAGATGATGTCCGAACCATCGACCGAGGCATTGATCACCGGGTAGCGCTTGAGCGCTTCCGTGGCGGCCTTCACGAAGAAGCTCATGAAGCCCAGCTTCACGCCGTTGGCCTTTTCGAACTGCTCGCCCAGGGCCTTGCGCAGCTTGACGACCTCGGCGAGGTTCACTTCGTTGAACGAGGTGAGCATCGCGATCGAGTTCTTCGACTGCATCAGGCGCTCGGCGATGCGGGTGCGGATGCGGGTCATCGGCACGCGCTCTTCCGGACGCGAACCCGGGGTGGGCTTGGCGGCGGGTGCGGCTGCGGCAGCCGGAGCGGCCGGGGCGCTGCCGCCCTTGCCGGCGTTGACCAGGTCTTCCTTGGTCACGCGGCCGTCGCGGCCGGTGCCGGCGACCTTGGACGGGTCGATGTTTTCTTCCACGGCGACGCGGCGGCCGGCCGGCGAGAGTTCGTCCACGCCCTTCGGCGCTTCAGCCTTCTCGGCCTTCGGGGCTTCGGCGGCGGCAGCAGCCGGAGCCGGGGCAGCGGCGGCCGGGGCGGGCGCGGCAGCGGCGGCGCCTTCCTCGATCACGGCGATGACCTGGCTCGAGGTCACGGTGGAACCTTCCTCGAACTTGATTTCCTTCAGCACGCCGTCGACCGGCGCCGGGACTTCGAGCACGACCTTGTCGGTTTCGAGGTCCAGCAGGTTTTCGTCGCGCTTGACCGCGTCGCCGGCCTTCTTGTGCCAGGTGGCGATGAGCGCGTCGGAGACCGACTCGGGCAGGACCGGGACTTTGACTTCGATGGACATGCTTGCCTTACTCCGCTGCGTGATCGGTGCCGACGGGCGCGACGAGCGCCTGCTCGACGAGGGCCGCCTGTTCGGCGAGGTAGGTATTGAGATGGCCCGGGGCCGGCGAGGGCGAGCGCGAGCGTCCGGCATAGGACAGGCTCTGCTTCGACCCGATGCAGGCCTGCAGGTGGTGACGGATCTGGAACCACGCACCCTGGTTCATCGGCTCTTCCTGGCACCAGACCACTTCCTTGGCGGAGGGGTACTTTTCCAGTTCGAGCGAGACTTCCGGACGCGGGAACGGGTACAGCTGCTCGACGCGCACGATGGCGACGTCGGTGATGCCCTTCTTGTCGGCCTCTTCGAGCAGGTCGTAGTAGACCTTGCCCGAGCACAGCACGACGCGCTTGACCTTCTTGGCCTGCAGGTCGCGGTGCTCGCCGATCACGAGCTGGAACTTGCCGTTGGCCAGTTCATCCAGCGAGGACACGGCCAGCTTGTGGCGCAGCAGCGACTTCGGCGTCATGACGATCAACGGCTTGCGCACCGGGCGCACCTGCTGGCGGCGGATCATGTGGAACGCCTGGGCCGGCGTGGTCGGCACGCAGACCTGCATGTTGTCCAGCGCGCACAGCTGCAGGAAGCGCTCGAGGCGGGCGGAGGAGTGCTCCGGACCGGCGCCTTCCTGGCCGTGCGGGAGGAGCAGGGTGAGGCCGCACAGGCGATCCCACTTGGCTTCGCCCGAGCTGATGAACTGGTCGATCACGACCTGGGCGCCGTTGGCGAAATCGCCGAACTGGCCTTCCCAGATGGTGAGCTGGTCCGGCGAGGTCGTGGCTTCGCCGTACTCGAACGCCATGACGGCTTCTTCGGAAAGCAGCGAGTCGATGACGTCGACGCGGGCGTCTTCACGCACGTGGGCCAGCGGCATGTAGGTGTCGTCGCTGTTCTGGTCGTGCAGCACCGCGTGGCGGTGGAAGAACGTGCCACGGCCGGCATCCTGGCCGACGATGCGCAGGTCGTTGCCTTCGGCGATCAGCGTGGCGTAGGCGAGGTTCTCGGCGAAGCCCCAGTCACCCGGGAGCTCGCCGGCAGCCATCTTGCGGCGGTCGTCGTAGATCTTGGCGACGCGGGCGTGCAGGGCGACGTCCGACGGCACCTTGAGGATCGTATCGAGCACCTTGGCCAGCTTGTCGCGCGGCACGCCGGTGTCGACGTCCATCGACAGCGAGTTGCCGATGAAGCGGGTCCAGTCGACCGGGATATCGCGCTGCGGGTTCGGATCGATCGAGATCAGCGAGGCGCCCTTCTCGAGGCGGCCGCGGTAATCGTCGAGCATCTTCTGGCCGTCGTCGGCGCCGATGGTGGTGTCCTTCACGAGCGCCTGCGCGTAGAGGTCACGCGTGGTCGGGCGCTTGCGGATGATCTGGTACATGAGCGGCTGCGTCGCCGCCGGCTCGTCGGCCTCGTTGTGGCCGTGGCGGCGGTAGCAGACGAGGTCGATGACCACGTCCTTCTTGAACTGCTTGCGGAACTCGTAGGCCAGGCGGGTGACCTGGATCACGGCTTCCGGGTCGTCGCCGTTCACGTGGAACACCGGCGCGTTGACCATCTTGGCGAGGTCGGTGCAGTACAGGGTTGAGCGGGAGTCTTCACGCTTGGACGTCGTGAAGCCCACCTGGTTGTTCACCACCATGTGCAGGGTGCCGCCGATGGCGAAACCGCGCGCCTGCGACATCTGCAGGAGCTCCATGTTGACGCCCTGGCCCGCGAAGGCGGCGTCGCCGTGGATCAGCAGGGCGAGCGACTTCTCAAGCGCGGTATCGCGGCGGCGACCCTGGCGGGCATGCACCGAGCCGGCGACCACCGGGTTGACGATTTCCAGGTGCGACGGGTTGAACGCCAGCGCGACGTGCACGCCACCGTTCGGGGTCTTTACGTCGGCCGAGAAGCCCATGTGGTACTTCACGTCGCCCGTGTGCATCGGGCTGTCGTCGTGCTCGAACTTGCCTTCGAACTCGTTGAACAGCTGGGCCGGGGCCTTGCCGAGGATGTTCACCAGCACGTTCAGGCGGCCGCGGTGGGCCATGCCGATGATGATTTCCTTCATGCCGTTGTCGCCGGCGGCGCGGACGACATCGTCCACCATCGGGATCAGGCTGTCGCCGCCTTCGAGCGAGAAGCGCTTCTGGCCGACGTACTTGGTGTGCAGGTAGCGCTCGAGGCCTTCGGCCGCGGTCAGCGCCTCGAGCACACGAATTTTCTCACCCTTCTGCAGGCCCGGGTTGCCCGCGGCCTTTTCCAGGCGCGAGTAGATCCAGATGCGCTGGTCGAAATCGGCGATGTACATGAACTCGGCGCCGACCGTACCGGTGTAGATCGCCTTCAGCTTCGCCCACAGGTCGCGCAGCGTCATGCGCTGGCCGCCACCGGCGAAGGTGCCGCAATCGAATTCGGTGTTCAGGTCCGCATCGGAGAGGCCATGGAAGGCCAGGCCGAGGTCCGGGGCGTCGACGTCCGGGGCGGTGAGGCCGAGGGGGTCGAGCTTGGCGGCGAGGTGGCCGCGCGAGCGGTAGGCGGTCAGCAGGCGGAGGACGCCGGCCTGTTTCTGCGCGTAGGCGTTGTCGGCCGGGGCGGCGACCGTCGCGGCGCCTGCGGTGCGGCGCTGCTTCTGGGCGGCTTCGATGCGGGCGATGGCGCCGGAATGGGCGACGTCACCGGCCTCGCGGCCCTTGAACGATTTGAAATAGGCATCCCATTCGGCAGGGACGCTGCCGGAATCGGAAAGCCACGCCTCGTAGATCTGCTCTACGTAGTCGGCGTTGCCGCCGGCGAGTTGGGAAGATTCGGAAAACTCGCGGATCAGATTTGCGCTCACGTCACCACCGGCAAACACGGAAAGGGCGGGCTGTCGCGGGTGCTGGGGAATACTCGCCCGCGGCAAAGAATTCGTTAAGTATAGCCCCGTGACATTGCGCCGCGCCAAGCTTTTTGCCGTATGTCTGAGATATCAAATACCCAATGGTCTGATTTCCCAGGCCGGCTCCGCCCGCTCCCATACTTCATCGAAATACGCAGTCAAACGGCCTGTTTCACCGGGGGCATCGAGTGACCCGTCGGCATCGAAGCGCAGGGCCACGGGCCTGAACAGATACGCACTGGTGTCATCCGTGGTGAAGGCCGATGCGTAGCGCAGGTGGGTTTCGTCCGTGGGTACGCGGATGCTGACCGCCGTAGGCAGGCGCTGGGCGAGGGCCACCAGCCGGTGGCTCTCGCGGTGGGCGCGGTTCGCGTCGTGGGTGAGGATGCGGATCCGGGCCTGGCGGCCACTGGTCGCCAGCCGGCGCAGCTCGGTGTGAACCGCGTCACTTTCCAGGACGCCCGCGTCCATCACCGGCAGGTAGATCGACGCCCGGTAGCGGGCGCCGGAGAGCAGGCGGACATGGGCGGCGTCCAGACCGGCCCGGTCCTGCGCCACGAGAGCCATGTCCGCCGGGCCGGTCACCGGCGGCGGCCCTTGCGGATGCCGAGGTGGCCGTCGTTGACCAGGGCCAGCATCACGGCCTTGCCCGCGGCACCCGGCGCCTTGTCAAAGGCAAGTTCGCGTGCGCCCGACAGGGCCTCCGCCAGCTCGGTCGGGCACTCGTAGGCCGTGCCGCTGATGTACAGCGTGGCGTCCTTCTTCCCGCGGATCCAGGCGAGGCGGGCGAACGGGTGGCGTACGAACACAGACCCGGCTTCGATGGCCTTGTCCAGCGCCGCGGCCGTGGTGGCTTTCGGCGGCGGGGCCGCTTCCTGGGCGTTGCGGTAGCGGGTGATGAAGCGGCCGAACCAGTCGGCCAGCAGGTCGCGGTCAAGCGCGGCCGCGAAGGGCAGGGCCTGGCGCAGGCGGTTCAGTGCGGCCGTATCGATCTCGCCCGCGCGCTTGGCGGGAGCGAGGTCCGGATCGGTGTAGCGGAGTTCTTCCGGCATGCGCTCGGCCAGGAAATCCGCCAGGTCGCCGGTGAGTTCGGCCTGCGAGGGCGCACGCATGCCGACGGAGAGCGTCATGCAATCGCCCAGGGCCACGCCGTCGTGCGGGACGCCCGGCGGCAGGTACAGCATATCGCCCGGCTCGAGCAGCCATTCGTTGGTCGGCTCGAACGTCTTCAGCTGCTTGAGCTCCACGTCATCGCGGAAATCCAGCGGGGCGTCCGGGTCGGTGCTGATCGCCCAGTGGCGCTGGCCGAGGCCTTGCAGCAGGAATACGTCGTACTGGTCGACGTGGGCACCCACGCCGCCGCCATCCTCGGCGTACGAGATCATGATGTCGTCGACCCGCCAGGTCGGCAGGAAGCTGAAGGTATCGAGCAGGGCGGCCACGTCGGCATCCCACTTGTCGACGTCCTGCACCAGCAGGGTCCAGTCACGCTTCGGGGTTTTGCCGAATTCGGCCTCGCTGAAGGGGCCGGTCTTCACCGTCCACTTGTCGCGCTTCTCGTCATGGATGATCAGGCGGGCCAGCACGCCTTCCTCGCAGGCCAGGCCAGCCAGGTCGTTCGGCTCGATCGGCGCCTCGAAATCGGGGAAGGCATTGCGGATAAGTAGCGGCCGCTTCTGCCAGTAATCGCGCAGGAACTGCGTCGTGCTCATGCCGAGCGGCTGCGAAGCCGAACCACGGACTTCGAGGGGGAGGGGTTTATGCGTGGGGGTCTTGATAGCCATGGGCGGGATTGTATCCGCCGCGACCTCCCGCGCATCACGACCCGGCGCATTTTTGTAGGAGCCCACCCGGTGGGCGACGTCGTTCGCGGTAATGCAACAGGGCCGCTTGGCCTGGGGCGAAACACGTCGCCCACAGGGTGGGCTCCTACGACGGCTGGGCGGCTGTAGATCGCCTTGGCGAGCTTGTCGGCCACGCCGATGTACGTGGCGGGAGTCAGCTCGGCGAGGGCCTTCTTGGCTTCGGCCGGCATGTCGAGGCCGTCGATGAAGGCGCGCATCGAGTCCTTCGTGATGCCCTGGCCGCGGGTGAGGGCCTTGAGCTGCTCGTACGGTTCCGGCAGGCCATAGCGGCGCATGACGGTCTGTACGGCTTCGGCGAGCACCTCCCAGCTGTTGTCGAGGTCGGCCGCGATGCGGTCGGCGTTGACGTTGAGCTTGCCGAGGCCCTTCATCAGCGACTCCAGCGCGACCAGCGAATGGCCGAACGCGGTACCGAGCGCACGCAGCACGGTGGAGTCGGTGAGGTCGCGCTGCCAGCGGCTGATCGGCAGCTTCTCGGCGAAGTGGCCGAGCAGGGCGTTGGCGAGGCCGAAGTTGCCTTCGGCGTTTTCGAAGTCGATCGGATTGACCTTGTGCGGCATGGTCGAGGAACCGACTTCGCCCGACTTCAGCGCCTGGCGGAAATAGCCCAGCGAGATGTAGCCCCAGATATCGCGGGCCAGGTCGATCAGGATGATGTTGATGCGACGGAGCACGTCGGCGAACTCGGCGATGCCGTCGTGCGGTTCGATCTGCGTGGTGTACGGGTTGAACGTGAGGCCGAGGCCTTCGACGAAGCCCGACGCCAGCACCGGCCAGTCGACCGCCGGGTAGGAGATGACGTGCGCGTTGTAATTGCCGACGGCGCCGTTGATCTTGCCCGGGATCTCGATCGCAACGAGCTGCTTGCGCTGGCGCTCCAGGCGCGCAACGACGTTCGCGAGTTCCTTGCCCATGGTGCTCGGCGAGGCCGTCTGGCCGTGCGTGCGCGAAAGGAGCGACAGGCCGGCGAACTCATGCGCCATGGCGCGCAGCTTGCCGATCACCTGGTCGAGCGACGGCAGCAGCACGTTTTCGCGGGCATCGCGCAGCATCAGGGAGTAGGCGAGGTTGTTGATGTCTTCGCTGGTGCAGGCGAAGTGCACGAATTCCTTGGCCTGCGCGAGTGCAGGATCGTTGCCGATCTTTTCCTTGATGAAATACTCGACCGCCTTGACGTCGTGATTGGTCGTGGCTTCGATCGCCTTGATCCGCTCGCCGTCATCGACCGAGAAATCGTTGGCGATGGCTTCGAGGCGGGCGACGGAAGCGGCCGGGAATTCCGGCAGCTCGACGATGCCCGGGTGGCGGGCCAGGGCCAGCAGCCAGTGGATCTCCACGTGCACGCGGCGGTGCATCAGGCCGAACTCGCTGAAGATGGGGCGCAGGGCACCCGACTTGGCGGCGTAGCGGCCGTCCAGCGGCGAAAGGGCGGTCAGCGTGGCGTGGGACATGGGCTTAGGTCCTGGGAAGCGAGAAGCGGGGCAGCCGGTGATTATACCCGGGCGGGCCGCGGGCGGCCCCCGGGCGCGATGACGGATTAACGGGAAAAGGTCTATCGTGATGGGGCTCCCACAACCCGGATTCCCCCGCAATGACCAAGTTTCGTACTGAACGCGACAGCATGGGCGAGTTGAAGGTGCCCGCCAAAGCCCTCTACGGGGCGCAGACCCAGCGGGCCGTGGATAATTTCCCGGTCTCCGGGCTGACCATGCCGCGGGAATTCATCCGGGCCCTGGGCCTGGTCAAGGCGGCGGCCGCCGAGGCCAACGTCAAGCTTGGCCAGCTCGACAAGGCCACCGCCAAGGCCATCCGCGCCGCCGCCGACAAGGTCGCCGCGGGCGAGGTCGA
>NZ_JBQCFT010000145.1:0-5880 GCF_051958795.1 Luteibacter sp.
GCGTCGATGCCGTCCTTCGCCGTCATCACCTCGAACTCATGGCGCTCCAGCACGCGGCCGGTCACCTTGCGCATGGTGATCGAATCGTCGACCACCATCACCAGCGGCTTCACGCGCACCTCGTCCTGCTTGCGCGGGGCCTGCGGGATCGCTGCCTCGGCTTCGAACGCGCGGCGGGCCACGCCGTGGCGCACCAGCGGGGCGAGGTCGAGAATCATGAGCACCGAACCGTCGCCTATGATCGTCGCACCGAGGATGCCCGGCACCGAGCTGACCTGCGGACCGACCGGCTTGACCACGATTTCGCGCGAACCCAGCACGGCATCCACGCGGATGGCGGCACGCAGGTCGCCCGAGCGGGCCAGCAGGAGCGGGATATCGCCCTCGTCCGGCGAACCGATGACATGCACGCCCAACAGCTGCGGCAGGTCGTGGATCGCGTAATCCTCACCGGCATACTCGAACAGCGGATCGCTGTCGGCCATGCGATGGGCGAGCTCGTTCGGCTCGACCTTGGCCACGCCATGCACCGAGGTCATCGGGATCGCGAAGTTGGTTTCGCCGATACGCACGATCAGGGCCTGGGTCACCGCAAGGGTGAACGGCAGGCGCATCACGAAGGTCGTACCGGTGCCACGCTGCGACTCGATCGCGAGGGTGCCGCCGAGCTGCTTGATCTCGTTGGCGACCACGTCCATGCCGACGCCGCGGCCGGCCACCTGGGTGACCTTCTCCGCGGTGGAGAAGCCCGGCACCTGGGTGAGCTGGTAGATCTGGTCGTCGGACACGCGGGCATCCGGGCGCAACAGGCCGCGCTCGATCGCCTTCTCGCGGATCGCATCACGATCCATGCCGGCACCGTCGTCCGAGAGGCGCACCACCACTTCCGTCGCTTCACGGGCGACCTGGATGCGGACGGTGCCTTCCGGGTTCTTGCCTGCGTCTTCGCGAGCCTGCGGTGCTTCGATGCCGTGGGCGACCGCGTTGCGCAGCATGTGCTCGAACGGCGCCTTGATGCGGTCGAGCATGTTGCGGTCCATTTCGCCGTTGGCGCCCTCCACCACCAGCTGGGCGCGCTTGCCCACGTCGGAGGCGGCCTGGCGCAGCGTGCGGCGAAGGTTCGGCACCATCGCATCGAACGGCAACATGCGCGTCTGCATGAGGCCTTCCTGGAGCTCCGCGTTGACCTTCTGCTGCTGCAACAGCAGCGTTTCGGTCTGGCGGGTCAGGTCGTCCAGCATGGTCTGCAGGGACACAAGGTCGGATACCGACTCGGCCAGCGCACGCGAGTACTGCTGGAGCTGCGAGAACCGATCGAGTTCGAGCGGATCGAACGTCGCCGCGGTATCGCGGTGCTCCTGGTGGTAGCGCGCGATGATCTGCGTTTCCGTTTCGATTTCCAGCATGCGCAGCTGGCTGCGCAGGCGGCTGACCGTCTGCTCGTGCTCGGTCAGCGTCGAGCGGAAGCTTGCCGTCTGCTGTTCCAGGCGCGAGCGGTAGATCGACACTTCGCCCGCATGGTTCACCAGCGTATCGAGCATGTCCGCGCGGACGCGGATCTGCTCCTGCGACGCGCGCTGGATCTCTTCCTCTTCCATTTCCGGAAGCAGGTCGGGCAGGACGCGGTCGAGGACCGGGATCGGCTCGGGCTGCGGGGCCGGCGGCGTCCACGCCTCCGGCTGGGCCGCGGCCTCGCGCTCCTCGCGGTAGCTTTCCGCGGTGAGCGTATCTGGCGCGATCGGGGCGCCGGCCAGGCGTGCGAACGGCTCGATGTCGGCTTCGTTGAGCGTGATCGGCTGGTGCCTGGCGATGGCAAGGATCATGCGATGCAGGCGGTCGAAGCCGCTTTCCATCGCTTCGATCGCGGGGCCATCGCTCTCGCGCTGACCACCGGCCACGGCATCGAGCAGCGCTTCCATCGCGTGGGCGAAATCGCCCACGGTGGCCAGCCCGGCCATGCGCGCGCTGCCCTTCAGCGTGTGCAGGTCGCGCTGGAGCGCGGCCACGTGCTCACCCTGCTGCGGCTCCGCGCGCCATGCGGCGAGCGAGGCATCGGCATGATCGAGGATCTCCCGGCCTTCTTCCACGAACACTTCGAGCAGGTCGGGGTCGATGTCGGCGTACGGCGAGAGCTCGGGCACCAGTGCCGGCGCTTCGGCTTCGACAGGCGTGTGCACGGGCTCGGCGACGGGCTCGTGCGACTG
Source organism: Luteibacter sp. (assembly GCF_051958795.1). Classification (GTDB taxonomy): domain Bacteria; phylum Pseudomonadota; class Gammaproteobacteria; order Xanthomonadales; family Rhodanobacteraceae; genus Luteibacter. The sequence continues at coordinate 2,205 of NZ_JBQCFT010000145.1, forward strand.
GTCTTCGATGGTGACCGGGATGTCTTCCGGAGCCGGTTCGGTGGTCGCTTCGGATTCCGGGGTCGCGGCCTCGAAATCGCGCGCGAAGCGCGCTCCCACAAGGGCGTCGTCGGCCTCGAGCGATTCGGCTACCGGTTCGTCCTCGAGGACGCCATCGTCCGTGTGCAGCACGTCGCCGTCGTGGGACATCGGCTGCGGCAGGTCTGTTTCGGCAGTGAAATCAGCGCCGGTCTCCGCGGCTGGCTCTGCGTCTGCTTCAGTTGCCGCTTCGGCCTCGGTTTCGGTGCCGGCTTCGGCGTTGGCTTCGGCTTCGCCGATGAGTGCGCGCCAGGCGGCCTCTTCGTTCGCGTCGTAGTTCGCGGCCGGCGTGACGTTGACCGGCGTGACATCGACCGGCGGCGGTTCGACGGCGAAACCTTCGAGCGAAGCCAGCAGCTCCGCGGTGAGGTCGTGCTCGCCTTCGCCCAGGTCGATCGGGCTCAGCTCGATCGGCGTAAGTTCCGCATCAAGGGCGATGGGCTCGTCAGGCGTGCCCTGCAGGTCGGCCTCGTCGAGCGACGCGTACGTCGGCTCCACGAGCGGTTCCGCCACCGGCTCATCGGCCTGTGCAGGCGTGACCACCGCATCCAGGTCGGCGAGCTCACCGGCCAGCATGGCTTCCAGTTCCGCCTCGAGCGAGTCGTTGCCCGCGTCAGCCGGCACGACATCGTCGGCCGGGTGCGCATGGGCAGCTTCGCCGGCGGCATCGCTCGCGAGGTGGGCTTCGGCTTCGCGGACCTCGGCATCGAAGCGGACATCTTCGTTGATGAACGCATCGAGCTCGGCCTCGTCCAGCGCCGAAAGCGGCTCCGCGGCCGGTGTGACCACCTCCGGTTCGTCGAACGCGGCCACCGTGGGCTCATCCACGTAGGCCTCATCGGCGACGGCTTCGTCCGCTTCCGGCTCGTCGGCGACCCGTTCTTCCACGACCGGGGCATCGACCGCCTGCGCGTGGTGCGCCGGCTGTTCGTCGTCCAGCGGCAGCGGATCGGGTTCGTACAGGATGTGCGCAACCGTCGCTTCCGGCTGCTCATCGCGCAGGGCGATGATCTGGGCCGCCAGCGCGGAAACATCGGGCACGCGCGGATCTTCGGTGTCGAAGAGCTCCATCACGTGGTCGACAAGGTCGGCAGCGTCGGTGAGCGCATCCACGCCCGCAGGGCGCAGCGGCACGCCGCTGGCGCGGACGCGCTTGATCAGGCCTTCGAGCGGCGCCAGCACCTGGATCAGCACCGGGATGTCGACCATGCCGATCGCGCCATGCAGCGTATGCACGGCGCGCAGCAGGCCATCGTCCACCGGCAGCTCGCCGTCGCCGGCACGTGCCAGGTTCGCGCGGATCACGTTGAGGTACTGCGCCACTTCCGTGCGCAGGATATCGAGCAGCACGGCATCGACCGGCGGCAACGGCGGCGCAACGTAGATCGGCTCCTCGGCCGGTACCGGCTCGGGCTCGACCGGCGCGGCGTGGCCATAGCCCGCGAAAGCGGCCGTCGGCACGGCGGCGATGGTGTCGCGCAGGACACGGCGCTTCACCTTGGTGCGGACCTTCTGCACCGAGTTGCGCGCCACCTCTTCCACGAACGCCATGTCGCCCATGGCGAGGCGGTCGGCGGTTTCCATGATCGCGGCGATCGGCGCCGTGACGTGGGTATCGCCTTCCAGCGCGGCCTTGAGCTGCGGCAACGCCTCGACCGCGTGGCCGACCAGCGCCTGCACGCCTTCGTGCGGCGTGATCGAGCCATCGAGCACGCGGTTGAGCATGTTCTCGACCTTCCAGGCGAACTCGCCCAGGAGGCGGGCACCGACCAGGCGGCCGGAACCCTTCAGGGTGTGGAACGAACGGCGGATCGGGATCAACGCATCCGCGCGCTCCGGATCCGGCAGCCATGCCGCCAGGGCCTTGCGCAGGTTGTCGATCTCTTCCTGGGTCTCTTCCAGGAAGATCTCGCGGATCTCGTCGTCGATGCCGTCGACCGTGATCTGGAAGCCCCCGAAGTCGGCCACGCCAGCGGCGCCGCCCACTTCCTGTTCGATCTCTTCCTCGATCTCCACCCAGTCCTCATCGGGAGCGGTGGTTTCCGCGGCAACCGGCGCGGCCGGCTCTTCCGCGGCCACGGGCGGTTCGTCGACGAGGTCGAAGGTGTCGGCGAAACTGGACACCGCTTCGCCGGCGTCCTCGCTGCTCGCCGGCACGGCGATGTGTTCGACCGCTTCCGCCTCGATCTGGTCCAGTGCTTCGCTGCCGAGTGCTTCGCCTTCCTCGTCGACCGGCACGGGCCAGTAGCCGAGCTCGGAGAGGCTCTGCTGGGTGACATCAAGGATGTGATCCAGGCCACCGCGGTGTTCGCGCGCCGCTTCCAGGTAGTACTCGAGCGCAGCGACCGCGTCGGCCAGGCGATCCATCTGCGCGCCGTTCGGCACGCGGCGGTCGCCGAGCAGTTCGCGGTGGATGAACAGGCCGATGCCATCGGCGAGGTCGCCGGGGCGCGGGGCGCCCAGCATGCGCATGGCGCCGCCGATCTCGGCCATCAACTCCGGCGTACCGGCGAGCTGGTCGTGATTCCATTGCGATTCGACGAAGGCGACGATCGCGTCCTTTACCTTCGACGTGTTCGCCGTGGCCTCGCGCATCAGCGCGGTGAGGATATGGCGGGCCTCGCTGCGCGGCAGCGGCGACGGGCCGCTGTCGGAGATCGGGGTCTCGCCTTCGGCGCCGAGGCGCTCGATGTGGTCATCCAGCGAGGCTTCGACGTAGAGCAGCGCGCCGGCGACATCCAGCAGCGATTCTTCATCCGGCGCGCGGGTACCGCTGGCAATCTCGCCCAGGATCCGGCGCTGCTCGCCCACGACGCGGCGTGGCACGCCGAGCGCGAGCATGCCCAGCGTGTCACCCACGCGGTCGAGCACGTCGGCCTGCGGGCCCAGCTGGCCCGGGTCGCCGTCGGGACGGCGCAGGAACAGGTCGAGCGATTCCTTCACACGCAGCAGGTCTTCCTTGATCGCGGCCGAGACCGTATCGAGGAGCGCCCGGTTGTGGCCCGACATGGAGCCACGCGCGTGTTCCACTTCCGCGGCGCGCGGCAGCAGGCCATCCAGGCGATAGGCCTGGCGCAGTTCATCGATGCGTTCGCTGCCGGCCTTGGCCTGGGCGACGTAATAGAGGAGCTTGCGGGCCAGCTCATCGGAATCGCCCGTGAGCATGGCCTCTTCGCCGCCATCCACGAGTTCGCGGATCGAGCGGTCGACGCGGCCGATCAGCTGGCGCACGTCCTTTTCGTGGGCGCGCAGCACGCCACGCTCCAGGCCTTCCAGCACGCCCGCGGCAATCCACCACAGGCGACGGCCCGCAATGGTGTAACAACGCGCGGCGATGCTATCCAGCGTGGCACGCATGCCGAGCAGCTGGCGTTCGTTGCCCTGCCCACGGAACCAGGCAAGCAGCTGCTGCTGGAAACGCGCGCGCAGTTCGGGCAGTTCGCCACGGTGCGCCTCGGCCACGGCCGGATCGGCCGCGCCCGGCACGCCAAGCGGCAGCGAGGCATCCAGGTTGGGGGTGAACAGCGCGGATTCATCCAGCGACTGTTCGCCACGGCTCGCACGCAGGTCATTCAGCAGCGGCAGCAGCACGATGGGC
>NZ_JBQCFT010000146.1:0-10739 GCF_051958795.1 Luteibacter sp.
CGTACACCACGCTGGTGTCGCTCGTGCCGCTCACGGTCGCCGTATTCGCCATCCTTTCCGCGTTCCCCGTGTTCGCCGAATGGCGCGGCAGCCTGGCCAATTACGCCTTCCAGAATTTCGTGCCGGCCACCGGCATCAAGATCCAGGAGTACATGCTCGCGTTCGCCGACAAGGCGAGCCAGCTCACTGGCATCTCGATCCTGGTCATGCTGTTCAGTGCGCTGTCGATGATGGTGAGCATCGAGGACCGCCTCAACCGGATCTGGCGTGTGCGCAAGCCACGCGGCTGGGGCTCGCGCCTCTTGCTGTACTGGGCCGCGCTGACCCTCGGCCCCATCCTCGTGGTTGGTGGCCTCGTGGCCTCGTCTTACCTCACCGCGTTGCCCATGCTGCATGACGCGGCCGACCAGATCGCCACCCAGGCCGGTCTGCTGAACCTGCTGCCCTTCGTGATCACCTTCATCACGCTGGTGCTCATGTACACCATGGTGCCGAACCGGCGGGTGTCATGGCGGCACGCGGCCATCGGCGCGCTGCTGGGCGCGGTGCTGTTCGAAATTGGCCGCTGGGGCTTTACCGAGTTCATCCGTAATGCTCCGACGTACGAGGAGATCTACGGCGCTCTGGCCGCGATCCCGATCTTCCTGCTGTGGATCTACCTGTCGTGGATCATCGTGATCCTCGGTGCCTCCATCGCCGCATCGATCTCGGCGTTCGAGTACACGCGGCCGCACGATGCCCTGCCCGAAGGCGCTGAGTTCATCGGCCTGCTGGTCGTGCTGCAGCATTTCGTCACCGCGCAGCGCAGCGGTGAAAGCGTGGATCCGGCATCCGTTCGCGTCCTGGAGCCCTACCTGCCCAGCAACGCGATCGCGTGTTATTTCGAAGACCTGCAGCGCGCCGACATGATCCAGCGCTGCGAAAGCGGTGGATGGATGCTGAGCCGCAGCCTCGATGCCACCGAGCTTCTCCGGGTTTACCGTTGCACCCAATACCGCCTTCCGCTGCACCCACGCGAGCAGGTCGAGCGGCTGGACATCCAGCTCCCGGCGGACCTGCTGGTGCTGCTCGACCAGCTCGCCGCGGCGCTCGATGCCACGCTGGGTGCACGGCTCGACCAGCTATTCCCTCCTCCTACCGTCCCCAACGAGGATGCCACCGCATGATCCCCCGCCTGTTCGCCGCCCTGGCGCTTGCTGTCGCCGTACCCGCCATGGCCTCCACCGCCACGCCCGAGCTCAAGGTCAAGACGCTCGATGGCAAACCGTTCGACCTGGCCGCGCAGCGCGGCAAGTGGGTCGTGGTGAATTACTGGGCTACCTGGTGCGTGCCCTGCATCAAGGAGATGCCGGATATCTCGGCATTCGTGCAATCGCGCAAGGATGTCACCGCGATCGGCCTGGCGTTCGAGGACACCGACGCGAAGGACATCAAGGCATTCGTCGACAAGCACCCGGTCGTGTACCCGATCGCCCAGGTCGACGTCATGGCACCGCCCAAGGACTTCGACAGCCCGAAGGGCCTGCCGACCACGTACCTGATCGCACCGGACGGCCATGTGGCCAAGCGCTTTATCGGGCCGGTGGACGCCGCGAAACTCAACGAGGCTATCGCCAGGGGGAAATGAGATGAACGCCGTGCGATTCATCGTGAGGGGCAAGGTGCAGGGCGTGTTCTTCCGCGCCTCCGCACGCGAGCAGGCCGTGAAGCTGAAGCTCACCGGGCATGCGCGCAACATGATCGACGGCAGCGTCGAAGTCGTGGCCTATGGTGATGCCGCGGCGATCGACCAGCTCGAGGTGTGGTTGCACGATGGGCCTGCGACGGCCGAGGTGCAGGAGCTGTTCCGCGAGGAGATCGGCGCGCACGACGTGCCGGCGGAGTTCCTGACAAAGTAGGAGCCCACCCTGTGGGCGACATCTTTCGCGATGTCGGCACAGGGCCTGCGGCTCTCCCGCGAAAGGCGTCGCCCACAGGGTGGGCTCCTACCGATCAGGGCCCCGTAGCGTTCGCCGGCTTCGCGACAAACGTCACCGGCAAGGTCGTTCCATCCGACAGCGTGAACGTCACGACGACCTTGTCACCCGGCTTCACCGCATGCTTCGGCTCCATCAGCATGACGTGGTAGCCGCCTGGCGCGAACGCGACTTTTCCGTTCGCAGGCACCGGCACCTTGTCGACCATCTCCATGCGGCCCATGCCGGTCTCGGTGCTGCTCTTGTGGATCATGGCGTCGCCGTAGTCGGCGCTGGCCGCGCCTGTTACCGCGACGCCCGTGCCAGCCGTGTTCTCCAGCGTGACGTAGCCGCCGGCGGGCAGGTTGCCCGGCAGCACGCGGATCCATGCGTCGCTGGCTTTCACGCTGGTGCTGTCAGCGGCCTGCGTGGTGCCGGCACCCATGGCGAGCAGTGCGGAAAGGATGAAGAGGGACGGCTTCACGGGATCAGGGCTCCAGGGAGGTGAGCAGATGCAGGTCGTGGACGATATCGTCCTGCGATGCCGACGGCGTGGCGAGCAGGCGGGCCTTGCCGTTCGCGTCGAAGATATAGATGGCCGAGCTGTGGCTCACTTCGTAGTTGCCGTCCGCGCGGTCCGGCTCGCGGGTGAAGGCCGAGCGGTAACGCTTGGCCAGCGCTTCCACATCCGCCTGTGAACCGACGAGGCCGACCGCGCGTTTGTCGAACGCATTGACGTAGGTGTGCATGACCTCAGGCGTATCGCGAGCCGGATCCACGCTGACAAAGAGAATACGCACCTTGTCCGCCGGCGCGCCCAGGCGATCCAGCACCACGTGCAGCTGCGTCAACGTGAGTGGGCACACATCCGGGCAGTGGGTATAGCCGAAGTACATGATCGCGACCTTGCCGCGGTAGTCGGCGCCGTTGACGGCCTTGCCGTTATCGTCGGTGAGGCGGAAATCGAGATCCGGCAGGTGACCGGCGACGTCGTTGAGCCGCCATTCCGGCTGCGGTTCGCGCTGGCAGGCAGCAAGCGGGAGCAGGGCGGCGAGGGCGAGCAGGGCCAGGAAGGCCCGGCGGCACGGGGACGGCTTCATGCGACACTCCGGGGATCGATCCGCCGAAGCATACGCCACCCGGTTGCGTGCACGGCATGGCTACCCCTGGGAAACGCCTGAATGCGACAACCTGTCAGTACCACCACCGCGCTACTCACGGGCCTGGCGGGCGCCAGCGCCGTGGTGTTTGGTGCCTTCGGCGCCCATGCCCTGCGCGGCCACCTCGATGATGCGGCGCTGGCGACGTGGCACACCGGCGTCGAGTACCACTTCTGGCATGCGCTGGCGCTGTTCGCCGGTGTGCTCGGACTACCCGCGGGGCGCGCCCGCCATACGGCGCTGCTGTTGTTCGGCGCGGGTATCCTGCTGTTCTCGGGGAGCCTGTACGCGCTGGCGCTGGGCGCGCCGCGTTGGGTCGGCGTGATCACGCCGCTCGGCGGCGTGGCTTTCATCGTCGGCTGGATCGCTGCGGCGATGGCGCTCAGAAAAATCGCAGCCACATCTCCGTAGGAGCCCACCCTGTGGGCGACATCTTTCGCGATGCCGCCGCAAGGCCTGTTGCTCTTTCGCGAACGGCGTCGCCCACAGGGTGGGCTCCTACGCGATCGCGCGCAAGCGCGCTCCCACAAGTGCCGGGGGTCAATCTTCGGGGTCCTCAATCGGCTCGATCTTGCCGGCCTTCATCCGCCCCGAGCGCCGTAGCGCATCGCGCAACACGTATTCGATCTGCGCGTTCACCGAGCGCAACTCGTCGTCGGACCATTTCTGCATGGCCTCGAGGACGGCTGCGCTGATGCGCAGCGGGTAGGCTTTTTTCTCCGCCGCCACGCGTCAGCTATACAGCGACCCGGTGTTCACCACCGGCTGCGTCGAGCGGTCGCCGCAAAGCACGACCAGCAGGTTGGACACCATGGCGGCCTTGCGCTCTTCATCCAGTTCCACCACACCTTGCTCACGCAGTTGCTCAAGAGCCATGGCGACCATGCCGACGGCACCTTCAACGATGCGGTTGCGCGCGGCGACGATGGCGCTGGCCTGCTGGCGCTGCAGCATCGCCTGGGCGATTTCCTGCGCGTACGCAAGGTGGCTGATGCGCGCCTCGACCACCTGCACGCCGGCCTTCTGCAGGCGAGCCTCGATTTCGCGGCCGAGGTGGTTGTTCACCTCATCGCCATGGCTGCGCAGGGAAGGGCGGCCATCATCGTGGGTGTCGTAAGCGTAGCTCTGCGCCATCTGGCGCAAGGCCGATTCGCTCTGGATCTGCACGAAGTTCTCGTAATCGTTCACGCAGAACACGGCTTCGGCGGTATCCACCACCTGCCAGACAACGATGGCGGCGATCTCGATGGGATTGCCGTCGTTGTCGTTAACCTTCAGCCGGCTGCTTTCGAAGTTGCGCACGCGCAGGCTCACCGGGCGGCGCGAGTAGAACGGGTTGGTCCAGCGCAGGCCCTCGCGCCGCTCCGTGCCGCTGTAGCGGCCGAACAACTGCATCACCTGGCCCTGGTTCGGCTGGACCTGGAAGAACCCCTTGGCGAGGAAGGCCAGCAGCCCCAGGAACAGGGCGCCGCCGAACGGCATCATCGGCTGCCCGTGCATGTCGGCGCCCTTGAGAATGAAGGCGACGGCCGCGAGGCCGGCCAGGAAAAGGACGACAAGCGACGGAATGCCGGGCAGGGACGCGGCAGGACGTTCGTTCATGGCGATGGGCCCCTTGGGATGTAGAGGCGATGATATCTAATTGATATCAGTCATTCAATCGGCGCCTGCCGCGCCCTTTCCACCGGAACCGCCCGCGGCGCCAAAGTCGCCGCCCGCCGGCGGCATGTCCATGAGTGCTGACGCCGGCGTGGCCCGCTCCATGCGGATGTTGCCCAGCACGCTCATGGAGCGGAAAAAGCGCCAGGGGTCGCCGCTGCCGGTACCGAGGGCGATATGGGTGGAGTCGAACCGGCGTTCGGCCGAATCGAAGCTCACCCAGCGGTTGCCCAGCCAGGCCTGGGTCCACGCGTGCGGGATGAACACACGCGAGGCACCACCAAAACGGTCCACGTACACGATGCCGGTGACTACGCGGGTCGGGATGCCGAGTGATCGGGCCAGCGCGGTCAGCAGCACCGCATGCTCCGTGCAATCGCCGCGGCGGCTGTTGATCGTCTCGAGCGCCGAGGCATAGCCAACATCAAGGCCCTTCTCGGTGATGTAATCCGACATGTACGAGCGCAGGCGACGCATGCGTTGCAGGTCGCTCGTGGCGTCGCCGACCACGCGTTTCGCCAGCGCGATGACCTCGGGCGCATCGGATTGCACCCACGGGTTCGGCGCGGTGTCTTCCTGGCTCGGGCCGGGCTCGTCACTGCGCGGCACGGCGAAGCCCACATCGACCTGGTAGAGGTCGTCGCCCATCTCGTGGACATGTTGCTCGTCGGTTTCGATGAACGGATTGAGGTGATTGCCGCGCACGCTGATCAGGTAGCGCACCGGTGCGAGCCTCAGGTTCGCCATGGGGCGCGGCGCGCCCACCATGGCCGCGCGCAGCAGGTCGACATCCTGGTCCGGTGCATTGGCGCAGGCGGCGTCGCAGGCCGCCATTTCCAGGCGAAAACCAAGGAGCGGGGCGATGCCCCGGCGAACATCGCCATGGTCATTCACCCAGATGTCGACGTATTGGGTGTTCTTCGAGCCGGCGAGGGTCTGGCGCAGGTGGTGCAGCGTCTCGCGCCCTTGCGGCAGGTCGATGGTTTCATCGCCCACGACGACGACATCGACCGTGGCGACCTGTTGTTTCACCGGATCGAAGTTTCGGGTCTGGTAGGTGGTGCCGGGGCGGAAACCCCTGCGGACCATGTTCAGCCGCTGGCCCTCGACGAGCGCCGCGCCCGTCGGCCAGATCAGCAGGTTCACCCTGGACTGGCCCCCGACCGTGTTCGCGACCTGGAACGCACCGTCGTCGCGGACCTCGCCCTGCACGGAGTTTTCCTGCGAGGACATCGAAGATCTGGCGTAGAAGGCGAGCGGGGTGCCGCCGGACGACTCGACCGAGCGAACCTCGGTACGCATGGCCAACGGGGTTTTGATCCGTGTCAGGCGGAAATCCAGGACCTGCGACGTCGTGACCTTGTCCTGGTCCGGCTCGCGTTCGATTTTCAGCTTGCCGACCTTGCGACCGTCCAGCATGACGGTCATCCAGGTTTCCGTGGCCAGCGCGCACGCCGGGGCCAGGCACAGCAGTACGGCGAGAACAGCGCGTGAGCGTCTCATGGGCGTACTTCCGGATTGTCGGGGACACCTGCATCACACCACGTTCACCGCCCGAGTCAAGCCCCCCATTCGTAGGAGGCCCGGACCGCTAGAATGGCGGCTCTCCCGACCGGATCCGACCACCCATGCATACCTTCGGCACGCCCCGCACCCACAACGCCCTCAAGGTGCTCCTGCTCGGCTCGGGCGAACTCGGGAAGGAGGTCGCGATCGAGCTGCAGCGGTTCGCCGTGGAGGTGGTCGCGGTGGATCGCTACGCGAACGCGCCGGCCATGCAGGTCGCCCACCGCAGCCACGTCATCGACATGCTCGATGGCGCGGCGCTGCGCGCGCTTATCGAAGCGGAAAAGCCCAACCTCGTCGTGCCCGAGATCGAGGCCATCCACACGCCGACGCTGGTCGCGATGGAGCAGGAGGGCCTGAAGGTGATTCCCACCGCGAACGCTGCCTGGCTGACGATGGATCGCGAAGGTATCCGCCGGCTGGCCGCCGAAGAACTCGGCCTTCCGACCTCTCCTTACCGCTTCTGCGACACGCGCGAAGCCTTCGATGAAGCGATCGCGGCGCTCGGCACCCCGTGCGTCGTGAAACCCGTGATGAGCTCCTCGGGCAAGGGCCAGAGCGTGGTGCGCACGCCCGCCGACGCGGGCCATGCATGGGACTACGCGCAGTCCGGTGGCCGCGCGGGCAAGGGGCGCGTCATCGTCGAAGGCTTCATCGATTTCGACTACGAGATCACCTTGCTCACCGTGCGCCACCGCGATGGCGTGTCGTTCTGCGCGCCGATCGGCCACCGCCAGGAAGACGGCGACGACCGCGTATCGTGGCAGCCACAGCCGATGAGCGATGCCGCGCGCGCGGCCGCGGAGCACCAGGCCGATGCGATCACCGCAGCCCTTGGCGGCTGGGGTGTGTTCGGCGTGGAGTTCTTCGTGCGCGGCGATGAAGTGATTTTCTCCGAGGTCAGCCCGCGCCCGCACGACACCGGCCTGGTCACGCTCATCTCGCAGGACCTTTCCGAGTTCGCCCTGCATGCGCGCGCCATCCTCGGCTTGCCCGTGCCGGAGATCCACATGTTCGCCCCTGCCGCCTCCTGCGCCGTCCTGGTGGAAGGGGAGGGCCATGCGCCGACCTACCACGGCATCGCCGAGGCGCTGGCCGAGACCGGCACGATGTTGCGGATCTTCGGCAAGCCGGAAGTGCGCGGCCGCCGGCGCATGGCGGTCACGCTGGCCCGGGCGGCGACGGTGGACGAGGCGCTGGAAAAAGCGAAGCGGGCGGCCAGCCGCATCCGCGTCGAGCTTTAAGCGCCTACAACGTCCGTTCACGCCCGAATGTTAAGCTGGCCCGCTCCTATGGACGATGCATGGCCATGAGCGGACGCCGCGACCCCCACGAACGCACCGAGCCGACGCTCGGTCGCCTGGATGACCTGGACAAGCCGGCGCCGCCGGTGGACGACGGCTTGCCGCACCTCGTCGTCGACGAACGCCGTCCGGGCGGGGCCATGCCGCCGCCGCGCTCGCGTACCCCGCAGGGGCCGCGCAAGCGCGGCTGGCTGATCCCGGTCCTTGTGCTCGCCCTCATCGGCGTAGCGACCGCGCTGTACCTGCAGCAGGATCGCCTGCGCAACCTGGTGCCAAGCACCGAGCTCAACGACACCCTGTCCCAGGCCAATGCGGCGCTCGATGCCGGCAAGCTCGACGGCACGCAGGGCGATAGCGCACGCGAACTGTTCGAGAAGGCGCGTGACCAGCAGCCGGACAGCGACCAGGCGCGCGATGGCCTGCGCCGCGTGGGCCAGGCGGAGATCAGCCGGGCGGATGCGGCGCTGACGGCCGGCCGCCTCGACGAGGCCGAGGCCGCGCTCAACGTGGCGCGTGAGCTGCTCGGCGGCGGCAACGACGTCGAACAGCTCTCACAGCGCCTGTCGCAGGCGCGGAACCCGCAGCAGCAGACCGACTCCCTCGTCGAGCGGGCCCAGCAGGCCCTGGCCGCGGGCAAGCTCGATGGCGACGATGGTGCGGGGCCGCTCTACCGCCGCGTGCTCGACGCCGACCGCAACAACGCCGTGGCCGCACGCGGCCTGGACAAGGTGGGTGACGGCCTCGCCGCGCAGGCCCGGCAGGCGATTTCCGACAACGACCGCGCCAAGGCGAACGCCATCGTCGACCGCATCGCGATCCTCGTGCCCGGCTACGGCGACCTGCCGTCGCTGCGCGCCGCGCTCGCGGAGAACCGCAAGCAGGATGACCAGGCGGTGGCCACGCTGGTGCAGCAGGGAAACGAGGCCATGCGTGCCGGCCGGTTCACCGGTGAAGGTGATGACAATGCCCTGGCCCGGTTCCGCGCGGCGCTGGCGGCGGATCCGGACAATGCCGATGCGAAGGCCGGTCTCGGCCAGGTCGCGCAGGCGCTGATCGTCCAGGCCAACGCGGCGATCGACAGCGAAGATGACGACCAGGCCAATCGCCTGCTCGACCAGGCGGCGAAGCTCGCGCCGAAGTCGGCCGAACTCGCCGCCGCACGCGCACGCATCGCGGGCGGCGGTAAGTCAACGGCCGCGGCCTCCGCCAGTGGTGGCAATCGCCTGCCGGTCGCGGGCGATGACACGCCGGCCGAAGCATCCATGGCGGTGAGCCCCGAACAGAAGGCCCGCGTCAACGCGCTGGTCCGTCGTGCGCAGCAGGCGGCCGCGCGCGGCGACATCATGGACCCCCCGGGCGATAGCGCATACGACCTCTACCGCAACGCGCTTTCGATCGACGGCAACGACGCCTCGGCGCGTGCCGGCCTGCAGGGGCTGCCAGGCCAGGTGGAGACGCAGATGCAGCAGGCCGTCGCGAACGGGAACGTGCGTCGTGCGGAAGACCTTTACGCGACGCTCTCGGACCTTGCGCCGGGCGATGCCGCGCAGGGCGACCTGCGCCACAAGCTTGGCAGCGCATGGATTGATAACGCCGTGCAGCGCGCCGCACAGGGTGACCGCCAGGGTGCCTTCCAGTCGCTGGACCGCGCGCGCCGCTACGCGCCCGACGATCCGCGCCTGCAGAGCACCTACGAACGGATTGCGACGGGCCGCTGACCGGGCATGACGGTTTTCGTCATCGGCGCCACCAGCCAGATCGGTCGCTTCCTGCTACCCCGACTTGAAGCCGCGGATGTCGCGTGGATTGGCCTGAGCCGGTCGGCAACCGAGGGGGACCGCCGCTGGCTGCGCGGAGGGCTCCCCGACGCCATGCCGCCGATGCCACCGGTCACTGCCATCCTGTCGACCGGGCCGCTGGATCACCTCGCCACCTGGCTGACCAACACACGGCTCGAGGGGACGCCGCACATCATCGCCACGTCGTCGATGAGCGCGGAATCGAAGCGTGAATCGCAGGTGCCGCATGAGCGCGAACTCGCCTCGCGCCTGCGTGCCGCGGAGACGCGGCTCATCGCGACCTGTGCATCGCGAGGGATGCCCTGGACGCTGTTCCGGCCGACCCTGGTCTACGGCATCGGCATGGACCAGAGCATCACCCCCATCGTCCGCGCCGCGATACGGCGCCGGGTGTTTCCCATTCCCGCCGCCCACGGCCTGCGCCAGCCGGTCCATGCGGATGACATCGCGGCGGCGTTCGTGGCTGCACTGGCCAACGCGCGGGCGCGTGGCAAAACCTTTCCCATCGGGGGTGGCGAACGTCTCAGCGTGGCCGAGATGTTCCGCCGAGCCCGCCGGAGTGCGGGTTCGGCGACCTTGCCCGCGCCGGTACCGCGGATGGCCCTCGCACTTGCAGCGAACTTCCGCCCGGATCTTCGCGGTGCGCTGGAGCGACTCGATAGCGACCTGATCGCCGACAATACGGAGCTGGAAGCGGTGCTGGACGTCCATCCACGTCCGTTCCGACCTGACCCCACCACCTGGGGCGGCGCCCCCTAGCCATCGCCCTGCCTCTTTCCGTTCAGATGTCCGCCGGGATCGTGCCCCTATCATCCGGTGACGTCCCTTTCCCCAGGATCCTCCCGCGTTGGCATTCCTGCACCGTCTCGGTTCTCTCCTGCGCGCCAGCTGGCCGTGGCTGCGTATTCCCTTCTGGCTCGTCATGGGCCTGCTGTTCGGGTTCCTGCTGCCGTACACGCTGATCCTCAACGCCCGCCTGCAGGATCGTTTCAACGACCTGGTGTTCGCGGTGCCAACCCGAGTCTACGCACGCCCGTTGCTGCTGGAACCGGGCAGGGCGATGTCGCCGGCCGCGCTGGAACTGGAACTGACCTTCGCGGGCTACACCGCCGACGGTGCCGGCAAGGTCCAGGGCAGTTATTCGAAGAACGGCTCGCGTTTCATCATCAACTCGCGTGGCTACGCGGGCCCGGATGGCGGGGAGCTCGCCCACCGCCTGCGCGTCGCACTCGCCGATGGGCAGATCGCGTCCGTCGTCGACGACGCGAATGGCAAGCCGATCAAGGCGATCCACCT
>NZ_JBQCFT010000147.1:0-4957 GCF_051958795.1 Luteibacter sp.
AGAAGCCGTTGTGGTCCTGGTGCCACACGTGCGAACTCAACAGGTAATTCAGCGAAGCGATCGGAGGACGCCACTCCATCTTCCGCGTGGTCTTCAGCCACTTCGCATGCTGGTTGAACATGGAATCGATGATGTGGATGAAGGCCTCATAGCAGGAGAAGAAGCCATGGCGCCCGGTGAGCAGATAACCCTCGAGCCAGCCCTGGCACTGGTGCTCGCTCAGCACCTCCATCACCCGCCCATCGGGGGCGAGATCCATGTCGACGCCCTCGTATTCGGCCAGCCAGGTTTTCGGGCTCGCTTCATAGATCGCTTCGAGACGGTTCGATGCGGTTTCGTCGGGGCCGAACACACGGAACGTATGCATGTTCTGGCGCATCACCTCGCGCAGGAAGCGCCCGAGGACGCGCGTCGCTTCGGCCTTGTGGTCGCCAGGTGTCTTCACGTCTTCGGCGAACGGCGCGAAGTGCGGCATGTGCAGCGGCTTCAGCAGCAGCCCGCCGTTCGCGTGCGGGTTCATGCCCATGCGCCGCTGGCCCTTCGGCGCAAGCGAGGCGAACTCTTCGCGGAAGCGGCCTTCCTCATCGAACAGCTCGTGCGCGTCGTAGCTCTTCATCCAGTCTTCGAGCTGCTGCACATGCTCGTCCTTGTCGAAGTTCGACAGCGGCACCTGGTGCGCGCGCCAGGTGCCTTCCACGGGCTTGCCATCCACCTCCTTCGGGCCGGTCCAGCCCTTGGGGCTGCGCAGGACGATCATCGGCCAGCGCGGGCGCCGCGCGTTGTCGGCGCTCTCTTCGCGTGCTTCCTTCTGGATCCGGCGGATCTCATCCAGGCAGGCATCCAGCGCCGCGGCGAACGCCTGGTGCATCTTCTCAGGCTCGTGGCCTTCGACGAAGTGTGGCTCGTAGCCGTAGCCGCGCATCAGGTCACGCAGTTCATCGGGCTCGATGCGCGCGAGCACGGTAGGGTTCGCGATCTTGAAGCCGTTGAGGTGCAGGATCGGCAGCACCGCGCCATCACGCACGGGGTTGAGGAACTTGTTCGAGTGCCAGCTCGTCGCGAGCGCACCGGTCTCCGCTTCGCCATCACCGACGACACAGGCGACGATCAGCTCGGGGTTGTCATACGCTGCGCCGAACGCGTGCGAAAGCGAATAGCCCAGCTCGCCACCTTCATGGATGGAACCCGGCGTTTCCGGCGCGACGTGGCTCGGGATGCCGTACGGCCAGGAGAACTGGCGGAACAGTTCGCGCATGCCTGCCTTGCTGCGATCGATGCGCGGGTAGATCTCGGTGTACGAGCCTTCGAGATAGGTATGCGCGACCGGGCCGGGTCCACCGTGGCCGGGGCCCATCACGTAGATCATGTTGAGGTCGCGCTCGACGATGGCGCGGTTGAGGTGGGTGTAGATGAAATTGAGGCCGGTGGTCGTGCCCCAGTGGCCGAGCAGGCGATGCTTGATGTGCTCGCGTTTCAGCGGCTCGTCGAGCATGGGGTTGTCGCGGAGGTAGATCTGGCCGACGGTGAGGTAGTTGGCGGCGCGCCAGTAGGCATGCATGCGGCGCAGCAGATCGGGATCGAGCGGCGTATCGGTCATGGGGAGGGTCCGGGGAGCGGCAGGATTCGCTGCCCAGCCTAGGCCCGGGGTGATGGCAAACGCGTGAAAGATCGCGCGTTATTGGTACGAACCGACCTCGCGCGTATTGCGCTCCATCACTTTCATGGCGTCTTCCGCTTTCTTGCGGCTCGCCGCGGCGTCCTCAAGGCGCGCGCGCTCGCGCGCGGCAAGCTCGCGGGCGAGGCCATCGCTGGCTGCCGCGTCGGCGGCACGGGCCGACGTCAGCGGGGCGCTGGCCGGGGCCGGCGCGGGCTCGATCACCGGCGGCGGCGTGCGCGCGGGTGCCGGCGCCGCCGAGGCGGTGGAAAGCGGCGAAGCCGATGCGGCGGCCGACGGTGGGGCATCCTCACGCGTGCTCATCGCGCGCCAGCCGAACAGGCCGAGCAGGCCAAGGATGACGACGCCCATGATCGCCGGGACGACCAGGCCGCGGGGGTTGCCCTTCGTGCTGGAACGGCGGCGAGCGGCTGCGGCGGTGCGGGCGACCTTCTCGGCGGGGCGCGTGCCGACCGGCGCGGTGTCGAGATGGTCGGGCAGTTTGAGCATGGCGCGCAGCACCTCGCCATCCACCAGGTGGACGCGCGGCTGGCGCAGCACGGCGTTACGGGCGGCGGGCGTGAACGCACCCCGGGTGACGAGCACACCGCGGCTGGCGGCCTCGTTGAGCATGGCGCTCATGAGCTTCTGGACTTCAGGCAGGTCCACGAAAATCGCGTCCCACTGGCCGCACTGGACGATCGTGCTCTCGCTGCCGCGGAACAGACGCATGTCCAGCCCGGTCTGGCCCAGCGCCTTCAGGTCGTGCGCCGTAAACAGTTCCACACGGTAGCCCTGCGCGCGGTAGTGCTCCGCGAGCAGATGCTCGAAGTCCTGCCAGTTCAGCCGGGTGAGGGCGTCGCCGGGCTCAGGGGCGCGTGCGGAAAAGGCCAAACGAGGATTCCTGCCGGAGGATTGAAAGGCACATCATACACTTAACAGCTATTTGCCGGAAATCGCCTCACCTTCACAGGCTGCCACCATGGCATCAATAGCCCGCTCGATCTCCTCCGGGCGGGCATGCGGATGGACGACCACGCAGACGGCCGCCTTGGCCGTGGCGCGCATCGCGACCGGGCAGCACACCTGGCCATCGCTCGCGCGCATGGCCGGCGGGACGCTCCGGGGCGTGTAGAACTCTCGTGTGAAACGCTGGCCATCCTGGGGGCCACCCGCCATCAGTGAAATCCAGATATGCATCCCGGGACTATCGGCAAGCGCCGGTCGCTCCGTAGAGACAAATTCGGCAGGGTGCACAACCTGCCGACATCGTGCATTGAGACAAACCGGAAGCGCGGGGGTTCCGTACAGTGTCACCGGCCCGATAAAAGCACGGTCGAGAGGGAAGCCATGGTCCGTAATGTCCTCATCTCTGGTGCAGGGGTGGCCGGCCTCGCGGCCGCCTACTGGCTTTCCCGCGAGGGGTTCCGGGTGACCCTGGTCGAACGCGAGCCGGCGCTACGGCGTGGGGGCCAGGCGGTGGATATCCGCGGGAAGGCCCTGGATGTCGTCGCGGCCATGGGCCTGCTCGGGCAGGCGCGCTCCCTGCGCACGCGGTTGAAGGGCATGCAGGTGATCGATGCCGAAGGCCGCGAGCTGTCCCGGACCACCGAACGGACCTTCAGCGCCGGCCGCCTCGACAGCGATGACATCGAGATCTTCCGCGATGACCTGTGCGCCATGCTCGCCGCGGTGCTCGGCGTCGACGTGGAGCAGATCTACGACGAGAGCATCGCCGCCATCCACGATGACGGCATCGCGCCGGAGGTGACGTTCGCGAGCGGCGCGGTCCGCCGCTTCGATCTGGTCATCGGTGCCGATGGCATCTACTCGAAGACGCGCCGGCTCGTGTTTGCCGATGAAGCCGCGGTCGTCCGGCCGCTCGACGTGGTGCTCGCGCTGTTCAGTACGCCCAACCTGCTCGGGCAGGCCGATTGGGAGATCGCGCATCGCAGCGAGACGGCGGGGTTCGTCATCTACCCGAGCCGGGACAAGACGGAACTGCGCGTCGGCGTCGGCTTCGGCACGGACGGCAAGCAGATCGCACGCGATGACACGGCGGCGCAGCGCGAGGAAGTCGCCAGCCGCTGTGCTTCATTCGGTGGCGACATGCCGCGGCTGATCCGGGCGATGCGCGAGGCCAGCGAGTTCTACTACAACGAACTGGCGCAGATCCGCATGCCGGCGTGGTCGAAGGGCTGTGTCGTGCTGGCCGGCGACGCCGCGCATTGCGCCTCGCCGTTTTCGGGGCAGGGCACGAGCCTCGCGCTGGTGGGCGCCTTTGTCCTGGCGCGCGAGCTTGGGCGGAACCGCGAGGACGCCGATGAGGCGTTCGCAGCGTATGAAGCGCGGATGCGCCCCTACGTGCTCATGAACCAGGACATGGTGGACCTGACCCGACAGGGCCCGACTCCCGACGAAATCATGACCCGCGCGAAGAACGGCATCGACCTGGACGACCTGCTGCCGCCGCCCTGACTCCCCTCGGTTCTGCGTTCCACGCCGCAACTCCTGCGCCTGGCAGGCCGGCACGCATTGCCGCGGCTGCCCCCGGCAGGTACATTGCCCGGCTTGTTTTGGGGGAAACCAGGGGTTTTGTACGTGATGAAGTGTTTGCCGGTCGCCGCCGCGGCCCTGTTGCTCGCCGCCTGTGGTGGCAAATCCATGATCGAAGCCGATGCCACCCGCATGGTCGCCGCCAGCCCGGACTCGCCGTGGCTTACGGTTGAGAACAAGGGCGCCACGGTTATCACTGTGAAGGGTCTCGACGCGAAGGCGCTGGTGCAGGTGTCGCCCGATGTGGTCGGCGTCATCCAGGCCCAGCTGCGCACGACGCTGCAGCCGAAGTACTTCACCGACCTGATCATCGGCTGCCGTAATGTGGACGTGGCCGTGGTGGCCACCCCGCAGGCGGATGTGCCGGGTACCGCGATCGACCTGCAGGCGGATTGCCGCATCGTCGCCCGCGGCAAGATCGTGGCGAAGAGCTACCGCGTGAGCCAGGCCCTGCCGCTCAACGCCGCCCAGCCACGCTTCGACACCCAGGTGCCGGCCCTGCTGCAGGCTGCCGCGAAGGACCTGGCCAACCAGCTCTGGACCGACGTCGTCGCGACGGGCGTCCAGCGCTGATCCACGCGCGGCCTCGAGGGCTGATGCTCGCGATAAGTTGTGGGGGGGGGGGGGGGGGGGCGGGGGGGGGGGGGGCGCCGCCCCCCCCCCCCCCCCCCCCCCCCGCCCCCCCCCCGCGGGCCCCGCCGGGCGTGGGGAACCCCCGCCGCGCGCGCGAGGGGGGGGCGCCCACCC
>NZ_JBQCFT010000148.1:0-10991 GCF_051958795.1 Luteibacter sp.
TCTTCGGCCTGGTCGCCGACGTCGCGCAGTTCTTCAACCTGGTGCTGCTGGTCGCCGTCATGTCGGCCATCGGGGTGACGCTCACCATGCCGGGTATTGCCGGTATCGTGCTGACGCTCGGCATGGCGATCGACGCCAACGTGCTCATCTGCGAACGCATCCGCGAGGAACTGCGCAACGGCTCGTCGCCGCTCGCCTCGATCCGCACGGGTTACGACAAGGCGTGGGCCACGATTCTCGATGCGAACGTGACCCACCTGCTGGCCGCGCTCGGCCTGATGACCATGGGCTCGGGTCCGATCAAGGGCTTCGGCGTCACGCTGTTCATCGGTATCCTCACCTCGATGTTCACCTCGGTGACCGTCACTCATGCCATCACGGCGCTGATCCACGGCGGCCGCAAGCTCAAGACCCTGTCGGTCTGAGGGGACATACGCCATGGAAATCTTCAACCACAACGCCAATTTCAACTTCCTCGGCCTGCGTCGCTTCTCCATCGGCCTGGCGGTCCTACTCATGGTCGCCTCGGTGGTGCTGATCGTCGGCAAGGGCTTCAACTACGGCCAGGACTTCGTTGGCGGCGTCGCCGTCAACGTGGCCTACCAGAACCCGGTCGACACGAACGACGTGCGCCAGGCGCTGACCAAGGCTGGCCTCGAGAATCCGCTGGTTCAGGCCGTGGGCGGCACCCGTGAAGTCGCGGTGCGCCTGCAGCCGAAGGACGACCACGGTTCCTCGGGCCTCACCGGCGACGAAGCCGCGACCAAGGTGTCCAACGACATCATGGCGGCCCTGAAGTCGGTCCGTCCGGATGCCACGATGAAGCAAAAGTCCTTCGTCGGCCCGCAGGTCGGCGCGGAACTTCGCACCGACGGTATCTACGCGGTGATCTTCGTCATCGTCGGCATCATGGGTTACCTGTGGATCCGCTTCGAAAAGCGCTTCGCCATCGCGGCGCTCGCGACCGAGGTGCACGACGTGCTGGTGACCCTGGGCATCTTCGCGCTGACCCAGCGCGAGTTCGACCTGACGGTGCTTGCGTCGGTCCTGGCGGTGGTCGGTTACTCGATCAACGACAAGGTGGTTGTGTTCGACCGCGTCCGCGAACTGTTCCGCTCCAGCCGCAACGCCACGCCGGAAGAGGTGCTGAACCGTTCGATCAACAGCACGCTGTCGCGAACCATCATCACCTCGCTGTTCACCGGCATCACCATGGCGGCGCTGTTCTTCTTCGGCGGCCCGGTCCTCCATGGCTTCGCCATCACCATGCTCATCGGCATCCTGGTGGGTACGCTGTCCTCGATCTTCGTGGCCAGCCCCATCCTCCTGTGGCTGGGCGTGTCCAAGCAGGACCTGATGCCGCGTGCGAAGGAAGACCCGGAGCTGGAGCGCCGCCCGTAAGCGTTGCGGTACCCCGGAATGGAAAAACCCGCCGGAAGGCGGGTTTTTCTTTGCGCATGTACGTCCCGGCCCTGGGATCAGAATTCTTTGCTGTCCTCGTTGGCGCCTTCCGCATCGTTCGCAAGCGTGACGACGACGTACGCGGAGCCCACGAGCGAACAGCAGAGCCAGGCGTAGACCATCTGGATCGCGGTTTTCGGAATGGCGGCCGCGACGCGCGGTGCCAGAGCCAGGCCGACGATGCCAGCCACCGCAAGTACGGTGGCTACGGTCCACGCAAGGCCGCGCGACGGCGCCGTGGTGGTGATGACGTTCATGATGATGCTGCCCTTTTCCCCTGTTTCACGACCTTCGTGAATGCTTTGTGAGGTCGCTTGGTGTAGGAAATACCCTACAAAAATAAGACAGGCAAGTGCCGGAATGCTGAACGGATTCCTTGACAGGGTAAGGACTTGCATGCAAGAACGCCCCCAAGCCCCGGCGTACACTCAGATTTGCGGTTGCGGCATGCGCCGTCACACCGTTTCACCGCGCATAAACGCGCCCTCCAAAACGCCGCTACGGCTGGCCCTACCGACCTATCCAGACATGGCAGAACGCGAGTTCATCAACTTCACCCTCCGCAGCGCCGCCACCCGTGAAGGGTCGCGCTACACCGCGCTGATCTCTTCACATCCTGCCGATGGCAGCTATCCCAGCTACTTCGCCGTGTACGAAAACCGCAGCTTCCGCGACGAGGCGAGCGCGGCCGCGGCTGCCGAAAAGGCCCTCGGTCTCGTTATCGGGGTGGAAGACGACGGCGCACCGGTATTCGCCGAGGGCGAAACCGGGTTCGACGACGACAAGGCGTCCGAAGCCGAAGCTGACTGACGGACCCGAAGCGCGCTGATATCAGGCCACCAGCGCTGCCTGGACCGCGCCGAGCAGCGAGCGGCGGTCGTACGGCTTGGCAAGGAAGGGTGCGAGGTCGCCAAGCCGGTCGGCCGCGTGCAGGGCGTCGCCCGAGACCACGACGCAGCGCACCGGGTTGCCCGACTCCCGCAGGCGCCTGACCAGGTCGATGCCGTCCATCTGCCCGGGCATGTTCACGTCCGTAAGGATGAGCCCCACTTCGGGGTGGCCGGCGAGGACCAGCAGGGCCTCTTCGGCGTTCATCGCGGTAAGCACCGGGTAGCCAGCCGACTCGAGCACGAAGCTGGTGATGTCGAGCACGTTGCGGTCATCCTCGACGATCAGGACCGGCGCGGCGGTTGGGGTCACGATTGGGTCCTTCATGGGCGCGACTCTCGCCCCTTCGCCGTGGTAGCCGCGTGACAGATTCGCCTTGACAGGAGGCGGCCGTGCGGCGCGTCATAAGGGTGTACAGCGCCATCCGACGGGCCAGGGGTAGCGGCGATGAGTGAAGGGGAGGGGCGGTACCGGCAGTTCGTCGAGTCATCCGCCGATTGCATGAAGGAACTCGACCGTGACGGCGTCATTCGGTTCGTCGCGGGGCTGGGTTGCATGTCGCTCGCTCCCGACGGGGCCGAGCGGCTCGTGGGCGTCCGCTGGCTCGACCTGTGGCCCGCCGAGGCGCGCGACATGGTGGCGCGGGTCCTGGATCGCGCCGCCGCCGGCGAGCGGGTCGATTTCGTCAGCCCCCGCCGCACCGCGCATGGCTCGTCGCGCTGGTGGGAGGTGATGGTGGCGCCGGTCGTGGCCGACGATACCCTGGATCACTTCATCGTCATCAGCCGGGACGTCACCGAGCGGATCGAGCTCCAGGCGGCCCTCGAGTCGATCAACGAACTGCTCCAGGAGCGCCTGAACGAGTCCGTGGCACGCTCGGCGAGCGCGACCACCCAGTACGGCACCCTGATGGAGCGCTTCGAGCACGAGCACTATGCGCGGCGCGATGCCGAGATGCGGCTATCCAGCCTGAGCGAGCAGCTCGAGATGGCCGGGCGCGCCCGTGAGCTGGCCGAGGCATCGGCCCACCAGGCGCAGAAACAGCAGGCCGTGGGCCAGCTGGTCAGCGGCATCGCCCACGACTTCAACAACATGCTGCAGACCGTGATCGTGAGCCTCTCCGGGCTCCAGGACGAAGCCGACGACCTGACCGCCCACCAGCGGCGCATGCTCACCTATGCCGTCGAAGGTGCCAGGCATGCCACGGCACTGACCCGCCGCCTGCTGGCCTTCGCCCGCAACCAGCCTTCGCGGCCCGAGCCGATCGACCTGGGCGACCTGGTCGAGAGCTTCGCCGACTTCGCGCGCCACGGCATGGGTGGGCGGGTCGGCATCGAGGTGCTGCGCCAGCCGGGAGCACTGCCCATCTGGGTGGACCGCCACGGCGTCGAACAGGCCCTGATGAACGTCTGCCTCAACGCCCGCGATGCCATGGGCAACATGGGCACGATCGTGTTGCAGGTGGGCGACCGCCTCCTCGAGGACGCCATGGCGGACAGCCTGCGTGAGCGCCTGCCCGCGCGCCAGGTATTCGTGTGCGTCGCCGATACCGGCGGTGGCATGTCGGATGAAGTCAGGGAGCGGCTGTTCGAGCCGTACTTCACGACCAAGCAGGGCGGATCCGGCCTTGGCCTGGCCCAGGTCTACGGCACCGTGGCGCAGGCCGGCGGTGGCGTGGAGATCGAAAGCGACGCCGGTATCGGTACGCGTATTCGGCTCGTTTTTCCGCGCTATGCGGGAGCGCTTACCGGCGCTGCGTGATTCGTGTAGAAAGCGTGACGGGATCCCTCAACTTCGCGCCCCAGCGGCCGATAAGCCATCCGACTGGGAGGAAGTAGAAGTCATGCTCGTCATTATTGGTGCCATCGTCGTCCTGGTCTCGGTGCTGGGTGGATACGTGCTTTCGCACGGCTCCATCGCCGCGCTGTGGCAGCCGTATGAATTGCTGATCATCTTTGGCGGCGCCATCGGTGCGTTCGTCAGCGCGAACTCCATGGAGCTCGTGAAGAACGCCGCGCGCGACGCCATGGGCCTGCTCAAGGGCCCGAAGTACAAGAAACAGGATTACGTGGACCTGCTGTCGCTCCTGTACGACATCTTCGTGAAGATGCGTAAGGACGGCCAGCTGGCCATGGAAGAACACATCGAGAACCCGGAGAACAGCTCGCTGTTCACGGCCTATCCGCGCCTGGTCGCGGAACACCACCTCGTCGATTTCATCACCGACTGCCTGCGCCTCATCGTGGGCGGCAGCATGGATCCGCACGAGCTCGAATCGCTGCTCGACGTGGAGCTGGAAACGCATCACCACGAAGCCACGGCACCCGCCATGGCGGTGCAGAAGATGGCGGACGCGCTCCCGGGCTTCGGCATCGTGGCCGCGGTGCTTGGCATCGTGATCACCATGAAATCCATCGATGGCGACGCCGCGGTGATCGGTGAGCACATCGCGGGCGCGCTGGTCGGTACCTTCCTGGGCATCCTGCTCTCGTACGGTTTTATCGGCCCGCTCGCCGCGGCGATGGAAGCGCGCGCCCATGCCGACGGCAAGGCGTTCGAGTGCGTGAAAGTCGCCCTGCTGGCCAACCTGCGCGGTTACAACCCGATGGTGGCCGTGGAATTCGCGCGCAAGTCGCTCACCTCGTCCAGCCGCCCGACCTTCCAGGACCTGGAAGGCCACCTGAAGGCTGCCCGGTAAGCCGCGATGACCGAGCTCAAGCAAGTCATCATCGTCCGCCGGAAGAAGAAGGGTGGCCACGGCCACCACGGCGGCGCGTGGAAGGTGGCGTACGCCGACTTCGTCACGGCGATGATGGCGTTCTTCCTGGTCATGTGGCTCGTTGGCGCCGGCACCAAGCAGCAGCGCGCGGCCATCTCCGAATACTTCAAGAACCCGAGCATGACCCAGGGGCAGTCGACCATGGCGCCCTCGGGCAAGATGGGTCCGGGCGGTGCCAGCACCAGCATGATCAAGCTGGGCGGCGCGATGGATCTGCCGAAGGGCCCGGGCGACCAGGAGAAGTTCGCCAAGCCGGCGACGTCGGCCGACGCGGAGAAGATCGCGAAGGAGCAGGAAAAGAAGCGGCTCGAGCAGCTGATGAAAGACCTGCAGCAGGCGATCGCGCAGAGCCAGGCGATGGCGCCGTACAAGGACCAGCTGCTGATCGACATCACCTCGGAAGGCCTGCGCATCCAGATCGTCGACAAGCAGAACCGCCCGATGTTCGACACGGGCAGCGGTGCGCTCAAGCCGTATACGGTGCAGATCCTCCACGAGCTCGCCGGCTTCATCAACCAGGTGCCGAACCAGATCAGCATCTCGGGCCATACCGACAGCGCGCCGTACATCCGCGCCGACAGCCAGTATGGCAACTGGGAGCTCTCGGCCGATCGTGCGAACGCGGCCCGCCGCACGCTGACCGATGGTGGCATGCAACCCGACAAGGTGGCGCGCGTCGTCGGGCTCGCGGCGTCCGTACCGTTCGACAAGAACGATCCGGCGTCGGCGATCAATCGCCGTATCAGCATCGTCGTGATGACCCACGATGCCGCCAAGGCGGCGCTGTCCGAAGCGACGGCGATGGCGGGGCAGGCGAACTGAGCCTGCCGCGCTGACACCGTTTTGTCACCCGGAAATGGAATTCACTTGAAACCGTCACGATACCCCGGTAGTTTCAGAGACTCCCAGGGGGGAGAAACACGGTGGAAAATCACAGCAAGTTCAGGGTCGTTGCCCGCGCGGTAAAGCACCATGATGCAGCGGGTGAGCAGGTTTACCGGTCGAGCTTTCGTATCCTCGACCATATAGGCGAAGAGATCGACGCCGGTACCGGCACCATCGATTTCACCGACGTCACCAGTGCGTATAACGAGGCCTTCGCCCTGGGGCGCGAACGCCTCCGCGAAATCGCCTCCGAAACCATCCAGTAAAAGCATCCCGGTAGGAGCTCACCCTGTGAGCGACGCCTTTCGCGCTAACGCCGCAGGTCCTGTGGCTTCTTCGCGAACGGCGTCGCCCACAGGGTGGGCTCCTACGCGATAGCCAACGAAGCGACAAAGCCCTTGTGGGAGCGCGCTTGCGCGCGATACCCAACGAAGCGAAGAAGCCGTCGCTTACTCGACCTCAGCCCGCAGCTGCTCCAGCTGCGCCGGATTCCCCACGTTCCGCCAGAACCCGTCGTAACGCTCGCCCGACAACCGCCCTTGGGCGATCGCGCGCCGATACATCGGGGCGAGCTTAAACTTCCCGGCCGCCTCGCCCGCGACGATCTCCGGTCGGTAAACGCCGACATTGCCGAAGGTCAGCCGCTCGGCGCCTTCTGGCGCATCCTCGTCGTAGAGCTTGCCACCCAGCAGCGCGAAATCGCCGGCCGGATGGAAATCGGGATTAGGCACCATCACAAGATGGGCGACGCCCTCCGGCTGCAGCGGCAACGCGGCGTAATCGATGTCGCTCCAGATATCCGCGCTGACCACGATGAACGGATCGCTCCCCAGCAAGGGCAGCGCCTTCAGCATGCCGCCGCCGGTTTCCAGTGGCGTCGGCCCTTCATACGAGTAACGCAGGCGTACACCCCAGCGTGAGCCATCACCGAGCGCGTCGGGAAACTGATCGGCGAGATGCGAGGTGTTGATCGCGATGTAGTTGACGCCGGCCGCGGCAAGCTTCTCGATGTGGTGCACGATGAGCGGCTTGCCATGCACCTCGAGCAAGGGCTTTGGCGTGGTGTCCGTCAACGGCCGCATGCGCTCGCCAAGGCCCGCGGCCAGGATCAGCGCATGTCTCATGCCTGCACCGGCACGCGGATATCACGGTTGCCGATCTTCTCGACGATCAGGTCGGCAAGCGGCGCCACATCCGCGTGGCGGCGCGCGATGTCCAGTACGTACTTGAGCACGCGAGGCAGGTCGTTCAGATAACCGGCCTTCCCATCGCGATAGTAAAGACGGCAGAACAAGCCGAGGATCTTCAGGTGGCGCTGCAGGCTGGCCATGTCGAACCAGCGGCGGAAGCGGTCGGTATCCACGGTTTCATCGAGCAGGCGCGCGTCGAGCAGGCGCAGGCGGTATGCCTCCACCCAGCCCTCGACACGCTCGTTGTCCCACACCACGTACGCATCGCGCAGGAGCGACGCGAGATCGTAGGTAATCGGGCCGGACATGGCGCCCTGGAAATCGATCACGCCCGGCGGGCGGTCATGCGTGATGAGCAGGTTGCGGCTGTGGTAATCGCGGTGCATGAAGGCGCGCGGCTGTTCGGCGAGCGCGTGCAGGATCGCGCCGAATGCGCTTTCGACCACATCCCACTGTTCGCATTCCACGAACACGCCCAGGTGCTTCTGCAGGAACCACGTCGGCATGATCTCCATTTCCATGACCTGCCATTCGCGGTTGAACGCGGGCAGGCCCGTGGTATCGACATGCATCTGCATGCGCAGCAGGGCGTCCAGCGCATCGCCGTACAGGGCATCGGCCGTGGCGTCCGTGAGCTCTGGGAGGTAGGTGCGCGTGCCCAGGTCTTCGATCAGCAGGAAACCTTGCCCGAGGTCCGCGACCATCACCGTCGGTGTGTGCAGGCCCGCGTCGTGCAGGCGCTTGCCGATCGCCACCCACGGCGCCGGATCCTCTTTCTCCGGCGGCGAATCCATGATGATGACCGGCTGGTCATCCACGTAGCCGCGCCAGTAACTGCGGAAGCTGGCGTCCGCCGACGCGGGCTCGAGTGCCAGGTCGGCCTGGCCGGTGGCGTGGCGGGCCCAGGCGAGGCGGGCGGTGGCACGGTCGTCGGTAGCGGTCATACGGGTGTTCAACTGGGTGGATCGAGCCAGCTTAGAGGGTTTGCCGGGCGCTGTCATAGCACCAGCGCGGTGCTATGCCTTGCGGCACGTTGTTGGGCGACCCGGCCTATGGTTATCTGTGCCATCGGGGTAGCGAAGGGGTAGTGGCATGGGGAGCGAAAACCCGCCCGCGTCGATGAGCCGGCGCGACCTGTTGCGAATGATCGGCGTCGCCGGCGGCAGCGCGTTGATGTACCAGGCGATGACCAACCTGGGCTTCGCCGCGGAATCCACCTACCGCAGGCCACCTCCCTTGCAGGGCACGGGCAAGGGCAGTGTGCTGATCCTCGGGGCAGGGCTTGCCGGCCTTGTCGCCGCCTTCGAGCTCGGCAAGGCCGGCTACAAGGTGCAGATCCTCGAATACAACGGGCGCGCCGGCGGACGTAACTGGACACTGCGCGGCGGCGACACCTACACCGAGCTGGGTGGCCACACGCAGACCTGCCGCTTCGACAAGGGCCTGTATTTCAACCCTGGCCCCTGGCGTATCCCGTACCACCACACGGGCGTCCTCGATTACTGCCATCAGTTCGGGATACAGCTCGAGCCGTTCGTGCAGGTGAACCACAACGCGTACATGCACAACCCGGAGGCGTTCGGTGGCAAGCCGCTGCGTCTTCGCGAAGTCCAGTCGGACTGGCATGGCGGCATCGCGGAACTGCTGGCCAAGGCGTCGGGCAAGGGCGCCCTCGATGAGATCGTGACGAAGGAAGATCGCGAGATCCTCCTCGAATCGCTGCGCCAGTTCGGTGGCCTTGACAGCCAGTTCCGCTACGTGGCCGGGCATGACAGCAGTGAGCACCGTGGTTACGCCAAGGAACCGGGTGGTGGCCCTGACGGCAAGCCCGGGTTCTCCCAGCCGGTGGGCATTTCCGAGTTGCTGAAGTCCGGACTCTGGAAACAACTGGGGATGAGCGCGCTGTACGAATACCAGACGACGCTGCTGCAACCCGTGGGTGGCATGGATGCGATCGGCAAGGCCTTTGTCCGCGAGATCGGCCCCCAGGTCATCCGCTATAACAGCAAGGTCACCGGTATCGCCCAGGACGCCGGCGGCGTCACGGTGACCTACGAAGACACGGGCAAGCCGGGGAAGCCGTTGCAGGCGAAGGCCGACTGGTGCGTGTGCACGATCCCGCTATCGATCCTCAGCCAGATCCCGATCCAGGTGTCCGCCGAGAAGGTCGCCGCGATCTCCGCCGTGCCCTACATGGCCTCGGCCAAGGTGGGCCTGCAGTTTAAACGGCGTTTCTGGGAAGAGGATGACCGCATCTATGGCGGCGTAAGCACCTCGACGACACCCATCGGCATGATCGCCTACCCAAGCCACGGCATCGGCTCGAAGAAGGGCGTGCTGCTCGGTGCGTACGCGTTCTTCGCCGAGGCCTACGAGTTCACCTCGCTGGATCCGGCCACCCGCATCGCGAAGGCACTGGACTACGGGAGCATGCTCCACCCGCAGTACAAGCAGGAGTTCGAAAGCGGCATGGCCGTGGCGTGGCATCGCGTGCCATCGACGCTGGGCTGCTTCGGCTGGTGGACCGACCAGGCCCGCGAACAGCACTACGCTAACCTCTGTTCGCTCGATGGCCGGATCGTGCTTGCCGGCGAGCACGCCTCGTACCTTCCCGCGTGGCAGGAGGGGGCGATCCTTTCCTCGCTGGCGGCGATCGACCAGCTGCACCGGAAGGCGGTCGCTGGGGGTGCGGCATGAGCGCGCGCTTGTTCTCGGCAGCATGGCTGCTTGTCGCTATGTCCAGCTCCGTTCACGCCCAGGCGAATGACCCGGCGTTTCTGCAGGCAAAGGACGCGGCACACATCACCGGCGGGCAGATCTTCACCCACATCTGCCAGGGCTGCCACATGCCCGACGCCAAAGGCGCGGCGGGCGCGGGACATTACCCTGCACTGGCGTCGAATCCCAAGCTCGCGTCCAGCGCGTACCCCGCGGTGATGGTCATGAATGGCCGTGGCGGCATGCCTCCATTCTGGATGCTGCTCAACGACCAGCAGGTCGCCGACGTGGTCAACTATGTGCGCACGCATTTTGGTAACCACTACACCGACGCGCTCACCGCCGAGCAGGTCAAGGCTTTCCGTCCGCCCCCGCCGAAACCCGAGGATTCCCGATGAAGACGTTCCGCCACGCGCTCGCCCTAGCTGCCGCCGCCGGCTGCCTGCTCGCCGCCCCCGCCTTCGCCGCCGATGTGGTGCGCCACAAGATTCCGAACAGCACGTTCCCCATTGCTGCTGCCGTGGAAGTGCCCGCAGGGAAGACCCTGGTGTTCCTGAGTGGCGTGGTACCCCCGGTGGCCGATGCGAGCGCCGCGAAGGACTCGCCGCAGGCGTACGGCGATACGAAGACGCAGACCGTCGGCGTCCTCACCTCGATCGGCAAGCAGCTCAAGGGCATGGGCTTGTCGATGGGTGACGTGGTGAAGATGCAGGTCTTCCTGGTGGGCGATCCGGCGAAGGGTGGGAAGATGGATTTCGCCGGCTTCATGGCCGGCTACACGCAGTTCTTTGGTACCGCCCAGCAGCCGAACCTGCCGTCGCGCAGCGCCATGCAGGTCGCGGCGCTGGCCAGCCCGAATTTCCTGGTCGAGATTGAAGTCACCGCCGTCAGGCCGTAACCCGCACCCAAGAAAAACCCGGCTTGCACACCGGGTCGAGAAAGGTCTCGCAAGAAGGGGAGATGTGCCGGGGGGGGGGTGGGCCGGGCGGCCCGGGTGGGCGTACAGGTCGTAGCGCACCGCGAAAGGGTAGTAGAGCGGGTGGCTGTTCGCATTGGCCAGGAGATTGGTC
>NZ_JBQCFT010000149.1:0-6976 GCF_051958795.1 Luteibacter sp.
CCCACCCCCCCACCCCCCCGGTCTGGCCCCACCTGGGGGGGCACCGCCTTTCGCGACACCGCACAGAAGATCATTCCGCACTATCACATAAGCCGTAACGCTAAACGCCTCGCGCCCCATCGACGCCAGCTCGCCCACGCCATCAATCGTGATATCCGGCGGTGTCTCTTCCAGCTCCTTGCCCGCCGCCGCGGCGTAATGCCCCTGCTTCACCCACACGGTGGTGACGCGGTCGCCCATCAGCTTCTTCATCGCGACGAGGATGCGCGGCTTGTCGTCCACCATCACGTAGTGGTCGGCCGGGTAAGCCTTCTGCATGTCATCGAGCATTTCTTCCTTGTGCACGTAGATCAGTACGTCGCCGCGAAACGCGTCCCATAGCCCCGCACGGCGGATCTTGCGCGGCTGGAACACGGTATCGCCGTCGGACATGATCACCGGCCGGCCGAGGGTGCGCAGGTGGTCGATCACCTCGATGGCACCGGGGAAGCGGCGCTCATCAAACGGGTAATCGAGCAGGAAGAAGCTCATCTGCATGAAATCCGGGCTGCTCTGCTTGCCGCGCAGGCGTTGCAGCACGCCCAGATAGTCTGCGTAACCGACTTGCCCGCGGATCTCCTTGTCGATCGCGTTGTAGCGCTCGCGGCCTTCGGTGCCGAAGCGGGATTCCAGCTGCGCGGCGAGATCGGCGCTGAAACGGTCGTTATCGATCAGGGTGTTGTCGACATCGAAGAGAAAGACGATGGGATCGCGGGTGGACACGGGGAATCCTTACGCTGGGACGCTGGGCGGATATATGGGGACAGCCAGCGTGAACCACAGGGGTAGCCGCGGTCTTGTACCGTCACCTCGTAGGAGCCCACCCTGTGGGCGACGCTGTTCGCGGCGGCGCGTGGGGGCCTGTTGCGTCGGGGCGAACGATGTCGCCCACAGGGTGGGCTCCTACGGGAGATGGCGACCGTGGGCGCGTTACGCCCTGCGCGGCGGCACCAGGCTCAGGTGCTTGCCGCTGGTTGCGCCGGGCCTGGGCGCCAGCAGGCGTGCGATGTCGTCGGGGCTGACGGGGCGGGAGTAGAGGTAGCCCTGGCCTTCCTGGCAGCCGGCGCGGAGCAGGAAATCGTGTTGCGACTCCGTCTCGATGCCTTCCGCGATCGTATGCAGCCCCAGGCTGCGCGCGATCGCGACCATCGCCTCGGTGATCGCGACATCGTTGCCGCTGGCCGGCAGGCCGGTGACGAAGCTGCGGTCGATCTTCAGGTACGCCACGGCCGGCAGCTTCAGGTAAGCCAGTGAGGAATAGCCGGTGCCGAAATCATCGATCGCCACCGCCACGCCCAGATTATGCAGGGCCAGCATGGCGCGCTCGGTATCCTCGCCCATGCGCAGGATCGCGCTTTCGGTGAGCTCCACCAGCAGGCGCTTGGGCGGAATGCCGCTCGCCAGCAGGGCCTGGCCCACGCCCGCGAGGAAATCCGGGTGGCTGAACGAGCCGGCCGAGACGTTCACCGCCATGCGCAGCGGCGGCAGGCGCGCGTCATCCCACAGGCGCAGCTGCTCCAGCGCACGCTGCAATACCCACTGGTCGATCTGGCGGATCAGGCCGAGGCTCTCGGCGATCGGGATGAACTCATCCGGCGGAATCATCCCGCGCTCGGGATGCTGCCAACGGATCAGCGCTTCGACGGCGACGATGCGACCCGTCTTCATTTCCACGCTGGGCTGGTACACCAGGTGGAACTCATTGCGCTGCAGGGCCTGGCGCAGCTCGGCCGCAAGCTTCAGGCGGCGGCGCGCATCCGCGTGCATTTTCGGCGTATAGAAGCGCAGGGCGTTGCGCTCCTCCATCTTGGCCACGTACATCGCCGCATCCGCATTGGCGATCAGCGTCACCGCATCGTTGCCGTCGAGCGGATAGCCGGCGATGCCGATACTCGCCGAGACGAACAACTCGTAGTCCCCCAGGTCGAACGGTCGCGACAGCGCGGCCAGCAACGCCTCGGCCAGCACCAGCGCTTCTTCGCGCGATCGCAGGTCGGTGAGCAGCACGGTGAATTCATCGCCACCGATGCGGCCGGCCACGTCATGCGGTGAAAGCAGCGCGCGGATCCGCTCGGCCACGCGGATCAGCAGTGCATCGCCCGTGGCGTGGCTGTAGCTGTCGTTCACGACCTTGAACGCATCCAGGTCGACGAACAGCACGGCGGTCGCACCACGCGCGTGCGCCGCGCGGGTGATCGCCTCGGCGCAGCGACGTTCGAATTCCGAGCGGGTGACCAGGCCCGTGAGCGGATCGTGGGTGGCCATGTGCTGCAGGCGCTGGCGGTCGGCCTTGCGCGTGGTGATGTCGGACACCACCGCCACGTAATGCTGCGGCCGGCCCTCGGCGTCGCGGATGCTACTGATGCTCATCAGCTCCGGATATACCGTGCCATCCGCGCGGCGGCTCTCCACCTCGCCCAGCCAGTTGTCACCCGCCGCGATCTCGTCCCACAGCGACTGCGGCAGCGGCCGGCCATCCGGCAAGGTGCGCGTCGCATCGAGCCGCTTGTTGCGCAGCATGTTCAACGGCATGCCGGTGAGCTTCTGGTGCGCCGCGTTCGTGGTGGTCACGCGGCGATCGGCATCGGCGATGATCACGCCCTCGGCGATGCTGGCCAGCGCTTCCGCGGCGATCTTGCGCTCCAGCTCCATGGCGACGCGGGCGGAGATGTCGCGCACGATCGCCTGGCACACCTGCTGCTGGCCCCACACCACCAGGCTGCTCTGCGTTTCCACCGGGCGGGTGCCGCCATTCGCGGAACGCAGCAGGCCGACGCCGGAATGGGCGGAACCTTCAAGGAACAACGTCGCCAGCGGCAGGCCGATCAGCTCGCCACGCTGGCAGCCCACCCACGCGGCCGCTCGGTGGTTCGCATCGAGGATGGCGCCGGTGGCCTCGTCCACCATGAAAATCGCATCCGCCGCGCTATCGAACAGCAGGCTGTAGCGCTCCTCGGTGCCGCGGATACCGGCGAGCACGCGCCGCGCGAAACGCACCCAGAGCAACGCGGCCAGCAAGGCCACGGCAGTGACGGTGAAAAACAACACGCGCCCCAGCCAGGAGGCGCCGTTCGCAATATCCAGCGAGAAGGCCTTGGCGCGTGGCTCGATGAAACGGTTGAGCTCCTCGATGCGCGCACGCTCACGATCCGCGGCCGTCGCATCCATGGTGCCGGTCTCGTACGCGTGTTCCAGCCGGTCGGCGGTGTCTTCCAGCTCGACCAGGCTGCTATCGACGGAGCGCCATTCGGCCACCGCCTCGCGCACATAAGGCATACCGCTGAAGTGGGCGAAGATGAACACCATGCCCGGGATCGCCTCGGGGATGACCCCGCCGCGGGCGAAGGCATCCTCGACCTCATCGTATTCGTAGTGGCCGCTGGCGATCGCATCGCGCGCCCAGCGGTCGGATGTCAGGACGGCATAATTGCTGCGGAAGCTCTCCAGGTCGGCACGGCGTCCCTGTGCCGCATAGGCGTCCAGGTCGATCACCGCCTGCTTCTGCGCTTTCGACCAGAGACTCTCGCCGTTGAGGAAACCGGCGAGAGTCACCTGGGTCTGCATGGCCACCCAGGTCAGGGCAAGGACGAGCACCGCACCCGCGACAAGCGCGTACGCCAGGGGCCGGAGGCGCCTGGTGAGCGGTTGCAGATGGTTGGATTCAACACGGTGCATCGTCTAACAGATTCCCTTTCCAAGGAGGATAGTGCGCTAACGACCCAACTTGCGAGTTACGCGGCCACCTCGTTCAACGTGCGATACGAGCCGACCACATCCATGCAGCGATCCAGCGTGATAGCCATGCTGACATAGCTGCGACGCACGCACTCCTTGATGTGCTCCACCTGGTCCACCGGGGGGTTGGTCCCCAGCAGGGTGCAGACGATCTCAAGCGCTTCCCACGGATGGGTATCGTCATAAGCGGCGTGAAGCTGAAGCCAGCGCAGGCCGGCTTTGCGGCCCGAAATCGGCAAGCTCTCGGCGTAAGCGTTGCTTTCATAGACAATTTGCGACCAATCGCCGGTCGCCCCTTCCACCGCGTAGTTCGTGGCGGCCATGCTGGCGGCCAGCGAATCGTGCCGGCTGACCTCCTCGCACCAGTCGGCCAGGGCCTGCGAGCCCTTCGGCGGTTCGGCGTTCAGCACCTCCTCGCGCGACACGCCCGCGGATTCCGCCCAGTTCAGCCAGTACTCCGCGTGGTTCTGCTCCACGCGGATGTTGCGCACCAGCCAGCGCCGGGCCAGGTCATCGCCCGGGCTGCGGCCGAAGCGGGTCTTCAGCAGGCTGTGGGCCATATAGCCCGGGAAGCGCTCGATCACCGGCCACACCCCCACCATGAAGTTGCGGGTGGCCTCCGGATCCAGCTGGGCCGCGATCATCTGCGACCACATCTCGTGGCTGACGATAGCCCGACGTGCATCCTCGCAGGACGAAACCATGTCCTGCGCCCAGAGCGGATAGCTGGTGATGTCCATCTGCGGGCCGGTCAGTTCAAAACGTGCATTCATGTCGATCTCCCTAAAGATCACTGCCATTGAGGTTTCAGGGCAGGCCCGGGCGTCCCGCGGCCCGCCCCGCCGGCACCCGTTGCGGGTGCCGAATCGTCATTAGGGCACAAGGGGTCTTCACACGTGTCGTAGCCGATTCGTAGGAGCCCACCCTGTGGGCGACAGCTTTCGCCCGGACGGAACAGGTCCTGTGGCGTTATCGCGCACGGCGTCGCCCACAGGGTGGGCTCCTACCGGCCTTGTAGGCCAATGGTCATGGGCCCGGCCGGGCCTGCGCGGGCTTATCGTTGGCACCTGTTCACCCACGAGGCCGCACGCCCATGAAATCCACGATCCTCGCCGCGGCCATCGCCTGCGGCCTTGCCAGCACCGGTGCCCTTGCCGCCGGCGCGCCCTCCGGCATCGACCTGAAGGGCATCGACCACAGCGTGCAGCCCGGCGATGACTTCAACGGCTACGCCAACGGCGCCTGGATCAAGACCGCCCAGATCCCCGCCGACCGCTCCAGCACCGGCGTGTTCCTGCAGGTCTTCCAGCTGGCCGAGAAGCGCAACGCCGACCTGATCAAGGCCGCCGGCGCCGGTAACCCGGCCGCGGGCAGCAACCAGCGCCTGATCGCCGACTACTACAAGGCCTATATGGATGAAGCCGGCATCGAAAAGGCCGGCCTCACCCCGCTCAAGCCGGAACTCGACGCGATCGCGGCGATCAAGGACCGCAAGGCGCTCTCGACCGGGCTGGGCGCCCAGCTCCGCGCCGATGTCGATCCGATCAACGCCACCAACCTCGACACCGAGCACCTGCTCGGCCTGTTCGTGGCCCAGGGCCTCGAGGACCCCTCGAAGAACGTGCCCTACCTGCTCCAGGGCGGCCTGGGTATGCCCAACCGCGATTACTACCTGAAGACCGACAAGGACATGGCCGAGACCCGGGCCAAGTACGCCACCTACGTGCAGGCCGTCCTGGCCGCCGCCGGTGACAAGGACGCGGCAGCCGAGGCCAAGGCCATCGTCGCCCTTGAGACGAAGATCGCCGAGGCGCACGAGTCCATC
Source organism: Luteibacter sp. (assembly GCF_051958795.1). Classification (GTDB taxonomy): domain Bacteria; phylum Pseudomonadota; class Gammaproteobacteria; order Xanthomonadales; family Rhodanobacteraceae; genus Luteibacter. Next base: position 5,600 of record NZ_JBQCFT010000149.1, read on the forward strand.
GTCGACAGCGAAGACGTGCACAAGGCCAACAACCCTTGGCCGCGCACGGCGTTCGCCACGAAGGCGCCGGGTATCGACTGGGATGCGTACTTCACCGCCGCCGGCCTCACCGACCAGTCCACCTTCGTGGTGTGGCAGCCGAACACGGTGACGAAGCTCGCCGCCCTCGTCGGCAGCGAACCCATCGATACCTGGAAGGCCTGGCTGCGCTTCCACGCGATCAACGAAAACGCGAGCGGCCTCATCGGCAAGAAGTTCGACGACCTCGCCTTCGATTTCTACAGCAAGACGCTGACCGGCACGCCGAAGCAGCGCGACCGCTGGAAGCGTGGCGTCGGCCGCGTCAACGCGGACCTTGGCGATGCCGTTGGCCAGATCTACGTCAAGCAGTACTTCCCCGCCTCGTCGCGCGCGGAAGTGCAGGATATGGTGAAGAACATCCTGAAGGCGTTCGACGACCGCGTCGGCCAGCTGGAGTGGATGACCCCGGCCACGCGCGAGAAGGCCAAGGCCAAGATCGCCACGATCAAGGTCGGCGTCGGTTACCCGGATACCTGGCGCGATTATTCGAAGCTGGAGATCAAGCCGGACGATGCCGTGGGCAACCACATGCGCGCAGGCCTCGCCGAATACGCCCACCAGAAGGCCAAGCTCGGCAAGCCGGTGGATCGTGACGAGTGGTGGATGACCCCGCAGACCGTCAACGCGGTGAACCTGCCGCTGCAGAACGCGCTGAACTTCCCCGCCGCGATCCTCGAAGCGCCGTTCTTCGACCCGAAGGCGGACCCTGCGTCGAACTACGGTTCGATCGGCGCCGTCATCGGCCACGAGATCAGCCACAGCTTCGACAACCTCGGCGCCGAGTTCGACGCCCAGGGCCGCCTGGCCAACTGGTGGACGGATGCCGACCAGAAGCACTTCAAGGAAGCCGGCCAGAAGCTGGTCGCGCAGTTCAACGCGTATGAAGCCCTACCCGGCCTGCATGTGAACGGCCAGCAGACCCTCGGCGAGAACATCGCCGATGTGTCGGGCCTGACCATCGCCTACGCCGCGTACAAGAACAGCCTCGGCGGCAAACCCGCACCGGTCATCGACGGCCTCAGCGGCGACCAGCGCTTCTTCCTCGCCTTCGCCCAGAGCTGGCGTGAGAAGACCCGCGACGCCGCCCTGCGCCAGCAGATCGTCGGCGACGTCCACGCCCCGGGCAACTTCCGCGCCCAGACCGTCCGCAACATCGACCAGTGGTACGACGCCTTCCAGCCCAAGGCCGGGCAGAAGCTCTACCTCGACCCGAAGCAGCGGGTGAAGATCTGGTAAGCCCCCAGGGGCGCGACATCACCGTCGCGCCCCCCGTAGGAGCCCACCCGGTGGGCGACA
>NZ_JBQCFT010000150.1:0-3984 GCF_051958795.1 Luteibacter sp.
GGGGCGCGTTCCCCCGCTGGGTTTGCGGCGGGGCCCCCCCCCCGCGCCCCGGGGCCGCCGCCCCCCCCCCCTCGGGGGGTGGGGCCGGGGGGGGGGGCGGGGGGGGGGGGGCGGCCGCCCCGCCCCCCCCCCCCCCCGCGCCCCCAACGGCTTTGGGGATGCCCGCGGTTATTCCAGGCCGGCGTAATAGCCGCGGATGGTCTCGAGGAAGGTTTTCAGGTCACGGCCGGGTACGTCTTCGAAGGTCTCGCCGGATTCGCGGCAGGATTCGATGCGGTCCGGGCGGAAGTTGCGGAAGTCCTGCCGGTGCCGGCACCAGGTGGTGAGCGTCCAGGCGCCGCCCCAGAACGACAGGCACAGCGGCTCGACCTCGCGCGTGCTCGCACGGCCCTGCGCATCGCGGTATTCGAGGCACAGCACGTGTCGCTGCAACACCGCTTCGTGCAGGCGGTCGAGCATGCGCGCGATGTGGTTCTGATGGGGATCGCGCCAGATCGGCGCAAAAATCTTCGACTGCGCCGCGCGCTCGCGCAGTTCCGGCGGCAGCACCGCTTCGATCTTGATCAGCGCGGCCTGCGCCTCGCGGGCCAGCCGCTCGCCGGCGAAGGCACGCACAAAACGCGTACCGGCCACCAGCGCTTCGAGTTCGTCGGCGTTGAACATCAGCGGCGGGATGTCCGAGCCCTTGCGCAGCAGGTAACCCACGCCGGCCTCGCCCTCGATGGGGACGCCGGAGAGCTGGAGGTCTGCCACGTCGCGATAGACGGTGCGGAGCGAGACCTCCAGGGTTTCCGCCAGCTGGCGCGCAGGCAGCGCGGTGCGCCGCCCGCGCAGGGCGTTGATGATGAGGAACAGGCGGTCGGCGCGGCGCATTCGCGCATCATCGCTTTCCGCGCGGCGCGCGGGAAGCGACGATGGTCACGCCGTGCCATGCCCGGGCGCTCAGGCCGCGGCCCGCTGCTGGGCGCGGGCGAGTGCTTCGTCCTGCTCGGCCGCGCGGATGATCGCCGGGCGAACCTTCAGGCGGGCCACGTAGGCCTCGAAGACCGGGCGCCGCGCCACCAGGCCGAACGACATGGTGTAGTCCAGCGCATTGGCCCACAGGATGTCGGCGGCGGTGAAGCGGTCGCCGAGCAGCCACGGGCCGCCCTGGAGCTGGGCTTCCACCAGGCCGAGCACCGACTCGTAATCGCCATACGGGCACGTGGTCGCCGGGGCCACCGCGTTCTTCATGTAGTTATCCATCACCGCCGGCTCGAAGCACGACCCGTAGAAGGCCAGCCAGCGCAGGTAGGGGCCGCGCAGCGGATCGCCAAGGCCCGGGGCCAGCCCGGCCTGTGGGAACAGGTCGGCAAGGTAGGTGAACACGGCGGGCCGTTCGGTCACCAGCTGGCCATGGTGGGAAATGGCCGGCACCTTACCCATCGGGTTGACCTTGAGGTAAGCGGGCTGGCGCTGCTCCCCCGCCGCCAGGTTGAGCACGTGCATGTCGTACTGGGCGCCCAGCTCCTCCAGCAGCATGAGCGTGCTGGTGGAACGGCTGTGCGGGCCATGGTGGAAAACGATGCGGCTGGTGTTCATTCCCTTCCCTCGTGGTTCAAGCGTGGCTTGGTGTGTTGTGGGAGCGAGCTCGGGCTCGAAGCGGTACTGGCCATCCATCAGCCGGCCGAGCTGGCCTAGCGGTGCGTACGCCCGGGCAATGCGCTCAAGCAGCGGATTCATGGCGACCCCTCCCGTGGTGTCAGTGGGTAAGAGTCTGCGCGGGGGCTACTGACAACGTGCTGTCAGCAGCCCCCTCTGGCGCCGTTCACGCGGCACCCGGACAATGCGTGCTTTCGCGCCCGGACCCTGAGTGATGACGAAACCGATTTCATTGATCCAGTTCCTGATCGAAGAGAAGCGCGCCGGGCATGTGTACAGCGAGCTGAGCCTGCTGATCGAGGTCGTGGCGCGCGCCTGCAAGCGCATCTCCGTGGCCACGGGCAAGGGCGCACTGGGCGGTGTGCTGGGCAATGCCGGCTCGGATAACGTGCAGGGCGAGGCGCAGAAGAAGCTGGACGTGATGTCCAACGAGATCCTGCTCGAGGCCAACGCCTGGGGCGGCCACCTCGCCGCCTGCGCCTCCGAGGAGATGGAAGACCCGCAGCCGATCCCGGATGCCTATCACAAGGGCCACCACCTGCTGCTGTTCGATCCGCTGGATGGCTCGTCGAACATCGACGTCAACGTCTCGGTCGGCACCATTTTCTCGGTGCTGCGCTGCCCCGATGGCGTGACCGAACCGACCACCGAGGACTTCCTGCAGCCGGGCACGGCCCAGGTCGCCGCTGGCTATGTCGTCTACGGCCCGAGCACCCTGCTGGTGCTCACGTTCGGCCACGGTGTCCACGAATTCACGCTGGATCGCGAGCACGGCAGCTTCGTGCTGACCCGCCGCGACATGACCATCCCGGCCGAAACCGCCGAATTCGCCATCAATATGTCCAACCAGCGTCATTGGGAAGCCCCGATGCAGCGCTACATTGGCGAACTGCTGGCGGGTACCACCGGGCCGCGCGGCCGCGACTTCAACATGCGCTGGGTGGCCTCGATGGTGGCCGACGTGCACCGCATCATGACCCGCGGCGGCGTGTTCTATTGCCCGCTCGACGCCAAGATCACGGCCAAGGGCGGCACCGGCAAGCTGCGCCTGATGTACGAGGCCAATCCGATGGCCTTCATCATCGAGCAGGCGGGTGGCGCGGCCACCACGGGCCGTGAGCGGATCATGGAGCTGCAGCCGACGGCCCTGCACCAGCGCGTACCGGTGTTCCTTGGCTCGAAGAACGAGATCGAAGTCGCTACCCGTTACCACCTCGAAGCCGACCAGACCCGCGGCTGATCCTTTCCCCGAGAAACCCCACGACATGATGTCCCGCCGCCTTAGCCGCCTGGTTCCGCTGCTGTTCGCCACCCTGCTCACCGGCTGCTTTGGCGGTGGCAACACCGTGAAGCCCAACGAGCGCCCCGACACCGCGGTGCCCGTGCTCGCCGCCAAGCCACGCATCGGCCTGGCGTTGGGCGGCGGCGCGGCCAAGGGCTTCGCGCATATCGGCGTCATCAAGATGCTCGAGGCCATTGGGATACATCCCGACGTGTTCTCGGGCACCAGCGCGGGCAGCGTCGTCGGCGCGCTTTACGCCAGCGGCATGGATGCCTTCCGCCTGCAGGAAACGGCGTTCTCGCTGGATGAGGCCACCGTGCGCGACGTGCGGCTGTTCTCCGGCGGCCTGGTCCAGGGGCAGAAGCTGCAGGATTACGTGAACCAGCTGGTGAAGCAGCAACCGATCGAGAAGCTGCACACGCCGTTCGCGGCTGTCGCCACCGTGCTGGAGACGGGCGATCGCGCCATCTTCGTCCGCGGCAACACCGGCCAGGCCGTGCGTGCGTCGAGCAGCATCCCCGGCGTGTTTGAACCGGTGGAAATCAACGGCAAGCATTTTGTCGACGGCGGCGTGGTCAGCCCCGTGCCGGTCGACGCCGCGCGCCAGCTCGGTGCGGACATCGTCATCGCCGTGGATATCTCGGCCCGCCCGGATGGGAGCAATCCCGCCAGCATGGCCGGTATCGTCGGCCAGTCCATCACCATCATGGGGCGGAAGCTGGCGGAGCAGGAGCTGGGCCGCGCGGATATCGTCATCCGGCCCAAGGTCGGCCAGATCGGCCCCACGGACTTCGACCAGAAGAACGTCGCGATCCTGGAGGGCGAGCGCGCGGCGCTCGCAGCGATCCCCGCCATCAGGGCGAAGATCGCCGAGAAGGCGGCTGCCATGGGCAAGCCGCCGGTGCCGGCTAAGTAATCAGCCGGCTTCGATCAGCGACAGGGCCGACTGGCGCCCCACCGTCAGCAGTTCGTTCGACATCCCCTCGTCCGCGACGGCGCGGGACAAGGCGAGCGAACCCACCATCGACGACAGCACCGCGGTCGCCAGGAGGCGGCGGCGC
>NZ_JBQCFT010000151.1:0-4303 GCF_051958795.1 Luteibacter sp.
TCAGGCCCGGGAGGCATCACGTTAGGGAGCTTCACGCGGGATGTGAAATTCAAAGTTCTTTTCAGCCCGATAGCTTGTAGCTATGAGTCGCCGCTTCGTTCTCGCCGCCGCTCAGGTCGGCCAGCCATTACCGAGGATGCAATGGACGAAGTCGGTGCGATGGAAGTGCGGTTCCTTGTGCGCCATGACGTCGGCCTTGACGTTGCCGAACGTCGTCTCGGGCTTGTTGCGGATGCCGTTGTAGAACGCATCGATGATGCCGGTCTTGAACGCGGGCCCACGAGGATGGGCATCGGCCACGAGCTCGCGATCGTGCGTGTGCACGTTATCGAACCCCAGGCCAAGCACGTCCATCTCGACGCCCGCGGTGAGCAGGGCGATCTCCGGCTTCATGTGCTGCGGGATGCCCGGGGTGGTGTGCAGGGCGATCGATGCCCAGACCGTGTCGACCTGCTCCGGGCTGATGCCACGGGAAAGCAGGAAGTCGCGGGCGACATTCGCGCCATCGACCTCAAACCGCTCGGTCTTGCTTGAGTGCGCGGGCATGAGGCCCATGTCGTGGAACATGGCGCCGGCGTAGAGCAGCTCGGGGTCGTACTTGAGGCCCTTGGCGTTGCCGGTCAGGGCCCCGAAGAAGAAGACGCGGCGCGAGTGGTGGTAGAGCAGGTCGGTCTCGGTATCGCGAACCAGCTGGGTGATCTCGCGCGCCAGGGCGCTATCGGGAACGGTGATACCTGCAACGGTCGTGGCCATGGTGGTGCCCTCTGGGTGGTTGGTAGGGACCATTTCAGCCCCTGAGGGTAGTGGCCGGATCAGACGCGAAGCATCCAATCCGGCCAAATCAGAGCCAATGCCGCCACCTGTCCTGTAGTAGCCCACCCAGTGGGCGACGCCTTTCGCGATAACGGCTCATGCCTTGAGGCGAAACATGTCGCCCACAGGGTGGGCTCCTACAGACAAGCCTCAGGCTTTCTTGCCCACCTTCCGATCAAGGAAATCACCGATCAGCGGCATGATTTCGTCGCCCTTGTCTTCCAGCGCGAAGTGGCCAGTCGGGAAGAGGTGGAATTCCAGGTCCTTCAGGTCGCGCTTGTACGGGTGGGCGCCGTCGGCGGGGAAGATCGTGTCGCGCTCGCCCCAGGTGATCAGGGTCGGCGGCTGGTACTCGCGGAACAGGCGCTGCACTTCCGGGTAGAGCGGGACGTTCTTGCGGTAGTCGTACATCACGTCCATCTGCACATCTTCGTTGCCCGGGCGGTCGAGCAGCGGCTGGTCGTGGGCAACGTTATCGGGCGAGATGCGGCTCTTGTCGTCCACGCCATCGGTGTACTGGAAGATCGTGGTCTCGCGCTTCACCAGCCAGCGCAGCGCGTCGCGGCTCTTGGCGGCGCCGTCGGCCCAGTACACCTTGATCGGATCCAAGAACGCCTTCATGCCGTCGTCGTAAGCGTTGCCGTTCTGCACGATCAGCGCGGTGAGCTTCTCGGGGTTCTTCAGGAACAGCTGCCAGCCGACCGGCGCGCCGTAATCCATGACATACATGGCGTACTTGTCGACCTTCAGGCGTTCGAGCAGCGTGCGGACGATGTTGCCGAAGCCTTCGAAGCTGTAGTGGTAATCCTTGATGTCCGGCGCATCGCTTTCGCCATAGCCCGGGTAATCCGGCGCGATGACGCGATAGCGCGTGGCGAGGTAAGGAATCAGGTTGCGGAACATGTGCGACGAGGTCGGGAAGCCGTGGAGCAGCAGGACGACCGGTGCGTCGGCCGGGCCGGCTTCGCGGTAGGCGATGTTGAGACCGTCGATCTTTTCGTTGCGGTAGAAGACGACCGGGGGCTTGGCTTGGGTGTTCATGGTGATATCTCCAGTGTGTTTGCGGTGAGGGCGTGTTGATGTGCGACCCTCAACGGGTCACGGGTGGGTTGAAGGGTGAGGGGTCGAGTTCTTCCCACTCGGCACGCGGGATTGCGTCGCGAAGCACCCAGCGGTCGACATGGAATTCGAGGAAGCGGCCGGTGCCGCCGGTGTTGTCGCCCGGGTCGTCCTGGTCCCAGAGCAGGCGTGCGGTGCCGGTGAGTTGCAGCAGGCGGCCGTTCGCGAAATCCGGGATGCACAACCCCGCGCGGGGATCGAGCGTGAGGTTGCCCCAGGTGTTGAACATGCTGTTGCCGTTGAAATCCGGGATGCGCAGGGTGCGTTCGTCCACCTGGTGGATGAAGCCCGTGCCGCCGCCGCGGTGCGATGCATCGGCGCCGGTCTGAGCGTGGTGGCTGGCGATGAACAGCGTGTCCGCGCCGGCGATCAGCGTTTCCACGCTGCCGCGCAGGACCGTACCTGACGCGGTCTGCGACATGAGCCCGGTCTCGCCCAGTGCGCGCAGGTGGCGGCGGTGGATGTAGCGCGGGCAGTTCGGGTAAGCCTGGGCGATGCTGACTTCGATACCGGTGGCGTCGAGCCGGGTGACCGTACCGTTGACGCGGTAGCGGCGGCGCGAGCCCAGCTCGATGAAGAGCATGCCCACGTCCTTGTTCGCGTCGATATTGGCCCAGAACGGCTCGTCGGCGTCGCGATGATTCACCGGCACGTCGATCTCGATGGCATGGCCATCGGCGGTGTGCATGAAGCCCGGCTTGCCGAACAGCAGCGATGCCCAGACGTTGCCGTTAGTGTCGGTGCTGCCCAGGGCGACCATGAACTGCTTCGCGATGAACGGACGCGCCCCACCGATCACCGTATCGCTCATCATCGCGATGTTGCGGTCGGCGATGGCATCCTCGCCCGCGCGGACCTGCACGGTACGTTCGCCATCGTGGAATGCCTTGTTGCCGGTCATGGGAGAACCCTCGTTTCGATGGGTCCATTCTTCGGAAGAGGGGCTGCGCCGGGAACGAGACGGCTCGCAATTGACTGTTGCGCCCGGCGGCATGCCGGCACCGGCGTGGGAGGCCTGCAGTGCGGCCTGGCCGTTGCGGGGCAGGGATTTCCAAGGAATACTCGCGAAATAATGGCCTCATGGGTCAACGCAGCATTTCGCCGGACGCAATGCCATGGATCAGATCCACCTCATGAGGGTTTTCGTCGCCGTCGGCGAAGAAGAAAGCTTCGCCGCCGCGTCGCGACGCATCGATCTCTCGCCGGCGGCCGTCACCCGTGCCATCGCGGCGCTGGAAGAGGAGCTGGGCGTGAAGCTGCTCGCGCGTACCACGCGCAACGTGCGCCTTACCGAAGCCGGCAGGCGCTACCTCGACGACACGCGCAACATCCTGGCCAGCATCACCGAGGCCAACGAGGCCGCCGCCGGTGTGAACGCGGCACCCAAGGGCAACCTTTCAGTCACTTCGTCGGTGCTGTTCGGCCGCTGGTTCATCATGCCGTGCATCGTCCGTTACCTGCAGGAACACCCCGAGGTGGAGGTTTCTGCCTTCTTCCTCGATCGCGTGGTCAACCTGGTGGAAGAGGGCATGGATGTCGCGGTCCGCATCGGCCACCTCCCGGATTCCAGCCTGAAGGCACTGCGGGTAGGCCAGGTGCGCCGGATCCTGGTCGCCTCGCCGGACTACCTCGCAAAACACGGCGTGCCGAAGCATCCTGCCGACCTCCTGCACCATACGGTCATCGCCGCGAGTGGCATTTCCCCTCGCGTCGACTGGAAGTTCGGCGCGGTCGACGACCCGACGATGGTCCGGATGCGGCCGCGGCTCACCGTCTCCAGCAACGATGCGGCCATCGCCGGTGCGGTCGCGGGGCTGGGCGTCGCGCGCCTGCTCTCCTACCAGGTGGGCGACGACCTGGCGGCCGGCCGGTTGCAAATCATCCTCGCCGAGTACGAAGAGGCGCCCTGGCCGGTTCACATCCTTCACCGCGAGAGCAAGTACGGCTCATCGAAGGTGCGCCACTTCATCGACCTGCTGGCCGAGCACCTGCGCAGCCACCCGCACCTGGCCTGAGCATTCCGCCTGACGCAATGAAGCCTTGCTTCATGCGACGTTCCCGCTGTGTCGCGCAATACCCAGGGTGAGCCATCCGCCGCCCCGCGAGGCGGCGAAGCACCCGATCCACGCGCTGTTCAAGGCCGTTGAAGACAAGGTCGTCGGCGTCTCCTGCGGCTGCGCCGATGTGTTCGGTGCACGCGAAGAAGTGGAGCAAGCCGGCTTCAACCTGATCACCGACAACAGCGTGCCCGGCACCTCCGGCCTGCCGAGCATCGCGCAGATCGCCGCAGACGGATACACGATCTTCAGCTTCTAAACACCCCTTGTGGGAGCGCGCTTGCGCGCGATGGGCCCAGCGACAACTCCCATCA
>NZ_JBQCFT010000152.1:0-3336 GCF_051958795.1 Luteibacter sp.
CGGGTCGGGGCTGGGTACGCTTCGATCCTACCGGCGCCGTGCGCCCCGAGCGTGTCAGCCTTGGCGCAGCCTCCGCCGCGTCGGCCAGCGGCGAGGGCATGTCATTCTTCAACGGGGGATGGCTGCGTCCGTTGCGCGACCGCTGGGATGTCGTCAACCAATGGTGGAACCAGGCCGTTAACGGTTTTGACGCGCTACGCCAGCGCGGCATGCTTCAGCCGTTCGGTATACGGCGCACCGATGTCGGCGACCTCGCCATCATCTTCGCCGTGGGCTGCACGCTCCTCATTGCCACCGCACTGGGGTGGGCCCTGTTCCAGCGACGTGAAGGCGATGCGCTGGACGCGTGGATGCGCCGCCTGCAACGCAAGCTTGCCAGGGCAGGCGTAGTGCGACGCACGGGCGAAGGCCCAAGGCATTTCATGGCAAGGGCGGCTCGCTCACTGCCTGCGCATCGAAATGCATTGGAAAGGTTGAGCGAGCTTTACTTGAGTTCACGCTACGCGCACGACGAACCGCCACCTGAACTGGTCAAGCAATTCCGGCAGGCGGTGAGGGAATTCCGGGCGCGCGGCGTGGTCAAATAGGTCATGGCGACGGCTGTGTCCGTCGCCTCCAGGAGAGTGACATGTCCATGTACAAACCGCTGGCCATCGCCGCTGCTACCCTCGCGCTGGGCGCGTGCGCCACGGTACCGCAGCCGCTGCAGGGCCAGTTCAACGACGTGAGCACCGTCAGTGCGCAGCAGGGCGGCGCGCCGGGAGCCAAGGTGCGCTGGGGTGGCGAGATCATCAAGACCGAGCCGGGCCCGCAGCAGACCTGTTTCTTCGTGCTTTCCCAGCCGCTCGACGATGAGGCCCGCCCGACCGCCAGCAAGGCCGAGAGCCAGGGTCGCTTCGTCGCCTGCCGCGATGGTTTCTACGATCCGGAAGTCTTCACCCGCGGCCGCGAGATCACGGTCACCGGCACCCTGCATGGCGCCGTCTCGCAGAAGGTGGGCGATTTCGATTACGCCTACCCGCGCGTGGAAGCCGACGTCGTCTACCTGTGGCCGAAGCGGGTACCGGTGACCCGCTACCCGCCAGGCTTCTACGACCCGTTCTGGGGCCCAGGCTGGGGCCCGGGTTGGGGTCCAGGCTGGGGCCCGTATGGCTATGGCCCGTGGGGCGATCCGTTCTGGTACCGCCCGCGCACGGTGATCGTGCGCCCGGCGCCGCCGCCGCGCCCGCACAGGTAACCGCCAACGAAAAAGCCCGGCTCGCGCCGGGCTTTTTCGTTATCCGATGAACCCTAACCTGGCGGCCAGTGCATCTGGCGGCCCGCCAGCAGATGGACATGGATGTGGAACACCGTCTGGCCACCGTGGCTGTTGGTGTTGATCACCGTGCGGTAGCCGTCCTTCTCGAGCCCCTGCGCCCGGGCATACGCCGCCGCAGCCAGCAACAGCTTGCCAAGCAGCTCCGCATCACCTGGGACAGCATCATCCAGCGTGGCGATCGCCCGCTTGGGAATGAACAGCACGTGCACCGGCGCCTGCGGATTCAGATCGCGAAACGCGAGCACCTCGTCGTCCTCGTAGACGATATCGGCCGGGATCTCCCGGCGGACGATCTTGGCGAAAATCGTATCGGTCACTGCCATCTCCTGAAGGGTTTCAGCCGAGCGATTGCCGGCTGCCGAAAGCGTGGGCCAGCGTGCCCCGGTCGACGAACTCCAGTTCGCCACCAAGGGGCACGCCGTGCGCCAGCCGCGTGGCGCGGATACCGGCCGCCCGGGCCAGCTGGCCGATGTAATGCGCGGTGGCCTCGCCTTCAACGGTGGGGTTGGTCGCGATGATCATCTCTTCCACCTCCCCCTCGCCCAGGCGCGACACGAGGAGGGGCAGGCCCAACTCTTCAGGACCCAGGCCATCCAGCGGGGAGAGCCGGCCCAGGAGCACGAAATAGTGGCCGCGGAAGCCGGTCGCCTGCTCGATGGCCGCGAGGTCCGAGGGCGATTCAACCACGCAAAGCACGTGGCGATCCCGCGTGGCGCTGGCGCACAAGGTGCAGACGGGCGTCTCGCTGAAGTTACGGCAGCGCGTGCAGTTGCCGACGTCCCTCATGGCGGAATCCAGCGCGGAAGCCAGGCGCAAGCCACCCTGCCGCTCGCGTTCGAGCAGGTGGAAGGCCATGCGCTGCGCGCTCTTGGCACCGACACCCGGCAGGCAGCGCAGGGCGTCGATCAGTTCGCCGAGCAGGCGGGAACCGTTGCTCATCGTGACGTGCCGCCTGCTTAGAACGGCATCTTGAAGCCGGGCGGCAGGTTCAGGCCCGACGTCACGCCGCCGAGGCGGCTCCGGCTGACTTCAGCGATCTTGTTCACCGCGTCGTTCACCGCGGCGGCGACGAGATCCTCAGCCATTTCCGGGTCGTCGGCGAACGTCTGGCGGTCGATGTGCACGCTGCGCACTTCGTGGCCGCCGGTCATGGTGACAGTCACCAGGCCGCCACCCGCGCTACCCGTGATTTCCGTCTTCGCCAGTTCTTCCTGCGCACGCTTCATTTCGTCCTGCATGCGCTGGGCCTGCTGCATCAGCTGACCGATTTGACCTTTCATGTTCCTGGCTCCACGGGTTTGATCGATTGGGGAATTACGCGCGCACCAAAGTCGCGCTTGAGCGCCTGCACGAGGGGATCCGCATCCATCGATGCCTCGGCGTTGGCCTGGGCATCGCTCGCGGCTTGTGCGCGGCGCTCTGCAGGGGTGCCGAGGTTGCCGCCTTCCGCGACGAAGCGGAAGCGCACCCGGCGCCCCAGGGCGTTCGAAACCTTCTCTTCCATCTGGCTCGTGAGCGGCTCGACGGCAAGATGCATGTGTTGCGGCTGCAGGGCGAGCACCATCGCGTCACCCTCGAGCCCGCGCAGCGTGCAGTTCTGCGCCAGCTGGCCGATGGGGCCACGAAGGTGCGCGCGCTCCACGATGTCGTGCCAGTCCGGCAGCCCGTTGGCATCGGTACTGATGGGACGCGGCGGCGCAGGCGGCGCGGCAGGTGCCGGCGGCGGGGCCGCGGGGGCCGTGGTGGGTGCGGGGGTGCGTGCAGCCTGTGTCTGGGCCGGGGCGGCGGGCGCCTGGCGCGGTGCCGCTGCAGCCGGCGATGGCGACTGGCGCGTTGCGGCCGGGGCGGTGGCTTGCGCCGGCACGCTCCGCGGCGCCGGCGCACCCTGCCCTGCATCCGCCGGACGGAACGCGTGCATGCGCAGCAGCACCATCTCGAAACCGATGCGCGCATCCGGCGCCATCGGCAGCTCGCGGCGGCCGTTGGTGGTGATCTGGTAGTAAAGCTGCACGTCCTCT
>NZ_JBQCFT010000153.1:0-2750 GCF_051958795.1 Luteibacter sp.
GGGGAACTGCTGCTGCAGGCCCTGCGCGAGGGCGGCGGCGACCTCATCCCGGTCGATTCCGAGCACAACGCCATCTTCCAGTGCCTGCCCGGCGGCCGCCCTGGCCTTGCAGGGGCAGGCGTCCGCCGCCTGATCCTGACCGCGTCGGGCGGTCCGTTCCGCGGCCGCACGCGCGCCGAACTCGGCGCGATCACGCCGGATGAGGCCTGCGCACACCCGAAGTGGTCGATGGGCCGGAAGATCTCGGTCGATTCGGCGACGTTGATGAACAAGGGCCTCGAGGTCATCGAGGCGCACCACCTGTTCGGCGCGCCGGCGGATGCGATCGACGTGGTCGTCCACCCGCAAAGCCTCGTCCACTCCATGGTCGATTACGTGGACGGCTCCGTGCTGGCCCAGCTCGGCAACCCCGACATGCGCACCGCGATCGCCTGCGCGCTCGCCTACCCCGAGCGGATCGAGGCCGGGGTCGCCCCCCTCGACCTGGCCGCCCATGCCCGCCTCGACTTCGAACAGCCTGACCTGGCTACGTTCCGCTGCGTGGCACTGGCGTTCGCCGCCCTGCGCGCCGGGGGCGACGCCACGGCCATCCTGAACGCGGCGAACGAAGTGGCCGTGGATGCCTTCCTGGCCGGGACCCTGCCCTTCCTGGGCATCGCGGAGGTCGTTGAGCGGGTTCTTGAGGAACTGCCGGCCAATCCAGTGGTCGATGTCCAGACCCTTGTCGGGCGTGACGCTGAAGCCCGGCGGGCCGCCCGGGGCGTGCTCCACCGCGCTTACTGCTAAACTCGTTCCACCCAAACGTTTTTTCTCGAGACCCGCCCCCTCCGATGAGCCCATTCCTTGGTTCCGTGTTCTGGCTGCTGGTGACGCTTGGCGTCCTGGTGACCTTCCACGAATTCGGCCACTACTGGGTCGCCCGCCGCTGTGGCGTGCGCGTCCTGCGTTTCTCGGTGGGCTTCGGCCGGCCGCTGTGGCGCCGTGTCGCGAAGGACGGTACCGAATACCAGATCGCCGCCATCCCGCTCGGCGGTTACGTGAAGATGCTGGATGCCCGCGAGGGCGACGTGCCCGAGAGCGAGCGCAGCCAGGAATTCACCGGCAAATCGGTCTGGAAGCGCATCGCCATCGTGGCCGCCGGCCCGGTCTTCAATCTCGTCTTCACCATCGTCGCGTTCTGGGCCATGTACATGGTGGGCCGCCCCGACCTCGCGCCGATCATCTCGGCCGCGCCGGGCACGCCCGCCGCCGTCGCCGGCATCCACGCGGGCGATCGCCTGCTTGCGGTCGATGGCACCCGCGTCTCCACCTGGAGCGACGCCACCGACATCCTCTTCAACGGCCTGCTCGGCAACGAGCCCGTGCCGGTGCATGTCCGCGGCACCGATGGCAGCGAGCGCAACGTGGTCCTGCCCGTGCAGAACCTGGCCTTCGGCGATGCCGGCAAACGCTTCCGTGAGCTGGGCCTCGACCTCGAGTCGCCGCCGGCGGTCATCAGCGAAGTGGTGCCTGGCGATCCGGCGGCCGTCGCTGGCCTGCGCCCGGGCGACCGCATCACCCAGGTCAACGGCCAGCCGGTGGAAGATTTCGCCGCGTTCACGAAACTCGTGCAGGACCAGGCTGCGAAATCGCCGAAGCTCGCGCTCGGCATCGAGCGCGATGGCCACGCCTCCAGCGTCGACGTCACGGCGCGCATGAAGTCCGAGCAGGGTCAGCCCACGCGCTGGCTGGTCGGCATCGCCGGCAAGCCGCTCGAGTCCGCCATGCTGCGCTACGGGCCGGGCCGCGCCCTGACCGAGTCGCTGCGCGCCACATGGGCCGGCACCACCTCCACGCTGGGGATGATCGGCAAGATGCTCTCCGGCCAGGCTTCGGCGAAGAACATCTCGGGTGTCATCGGCATCGCCCAGGTCGCCAACAGCGCGGCCAACCAGGGGCTCGGCTGGTTCCTCAACTTCCTGGGGCTGGTGTCGCTGAGTCTTGCGATCTTGAACCTGCTGCCGATCCCCGTCTTGGACGGGGGACACCTGCTGTATTACCTTATTGAGTTGGTCAAAGGCAGCCCGGTCAGCGAACGCACCATGATCGCCGGCCAGTACGTCGGGCTCGCCTTGCTGTTCACACTGATGGGGTTGGCGTTTTTCAACGACATCCAGCGCATGCTCGTTTCGTGACGGGCGCGCACCTTCTTTACCCAGGCCGCGGGGGCGTCAGCACCCACGGCCAGACGATGCCGGGCATGAGTCCGGCACGTGCTCCTCTTCGGTCACCGGCCTCGTCCGCCGGTGACTGGAATTAACCCATTGGAATCGACGATGAAGCGTATCGCCGCCCTGATCCTGCTTGCCTCCCTGTCCGCCAATGCGCTTGCCTTCGAGCCGTTTGTCGTTTCGGATATCCGTATCGACGGCCTGACCCGCATTGCGCAGGGCACGGTGCTGAGCTACATGCCGATCGAGAAGGGCGACACCGTCAGCGATGACAAGGTGCAGGCCGCCATCCGCGCCCTGTACCAGACCAAGTTCTTCAGCGACGTGGAAGTCAACCGTGAAGGTGACATCCTGGTCGTCAAGGTCGTCGAGCGTCCGGCCATCGCCAAGCTCACCCTGCGCGGCAACAAGGACATCAAGGAAGATGACCTGCGCAAGGGCCTGAAGGAGATCGGCCTGTCCGAGGGCGAAACCTTCGACCGCCTGTCGCTGGATCGCGTTCAGCAGGAACTGGTTCGCCAGTACTACAACCGCGGCAAG
>NZ_JBQCFT010000154.1:0-2153 GCF_051958795.1 Luteibacter sp.
CGGGGCGTGCGGGGGCGCTTCGCGGTGCGGCAAAGGCGACCGCCAGCAGCGCGTCGCTTTAGCCTGCCGTTCCTTGTGGGAGCGCGCTGGAGGGCAAATCCAGGGTTAGGCCAGGCCCCAACACAGCAAGCGCCCACCCCCGCTCCCAAAAGGAACGGCAGGCTAAAGCGACGCGCTGCTGGCGGTCGCCTTTGCCGCACCGCGAAGCGCCCCCGCACGCCCCGGTGCCTGTACAAGCGCATCCTGAAACGCGGCGAGCGCGGGGCCTGGCTTGTGCTGCTCGAACAGCAATTCACCGAGCTGCTCGCGCGCCGGTACGATGGGGCCGGGTGTGACGGGGCGCTTCTCGATCCGGTCTTCCTTCTCCGCGGCGTCGCTCAGCAAGGCGACGGCGCCTGCAGGATTTCCGCTTGCCTGCGCCGCCCAGGCCATGACCTCGGTCGCAAGGATCCCGGTCTGCTCCGCCCAGTACGTGTCGCCCGCCACGTGCAGGCGAGCCTCGATCGCACGCAGGCGCTCACCTTGTGCCCGCGCCTCGTCGGGGCGGCCGGTCCGCGCGAGCCCTATGCCCTTCGCCCAGAGCGCGATCGCCACGACCGATTCGGGTGCACCCTGCGGTGGCGTGATCGCGGCGGCTTCGTCCCAGCGTGCTTCTTCCACGGCGACGCGCACTGGCATGGCCGTCGACGCATAGGCGATGGCGAAATCCGTCATGTCGAGTCGCGGCAGCTTCTTCATCTCGGCGATGACCTGCCGCGCTTCCTTGTCGCGCCCGGTCTGCAGGTACGCATACACGAGGTAATCCATGGCGTGTAGCTGGCCCATCAGGTCGCCCTGCGCGCGGGCCGCCTTTTCCGAGGCGATGTTCGATGCGATCGAGTCATCCCACAAACCCAGCCGGGTGAAAATGTGCGAAGGCATGTGCAACGCATGCGAGGCGGATGGCGCGATGCTCGCGTATTTGCGCGCGGCGTCGAGGCCTTGCTTCGCCAGTTCGGCGCTATCGCAGGCATGGATGAGGATGTGCGCGATACCGGGGTGGTCCGGATGGGCCTTGAACAGGGGCGCGAGTATCGCGACGGCCTGCTTCTGTCGCGCATGCGTCTTGTCGGTGGGTGATGCATTGGCCAGCAAGGCCACGGCGTAGAACACCTGCGCCTCGATGTCATCCGGATGGCTGCCTGCCACCACCGCCATCGCCTGTTCGTAGGCCATGGTTCGTTGTGCGCTCGTAAGCTTGGGGTCGGCCCGGTAAAGCTGGCCCAGAGCACGGATGTAATCGCGGTCTGGCCCGGCAGCGGGTTGCAGCTTCGCGGCCTCCTGCGCTTCCTTTTGTCCTTCGGCGAAGGTTGCCGGGGGCAGGGGAGGCTGCCAGACCGGATGGAAGTCGGTCATGGCAATGCCCCAGTGGGCCATGGCGCATTTAGGATCCTTCGCGGCGACCTCCCTGAAGGCTTTCTGCGCGGCACTGAATGCGAAGGAGTGCAGCAGGGCGACCGCGCGGTCGAACGGCTGCTGCACGGCCGGTGCGCAGGCAATGGGAAACGAGACCGTGCCGAGTTTTTCCGGCACGGGGTGGTCGTGGTCGTGCATTTCCTGGGCATGGGCTGCGCCGGTGCAGGCGAGCATGGCTAGCAGGACGCGCGTTCGAGCGATCATCGCGGTTGCCTTTGATGCGCCCGGGGCAAAAGGGCAAACACCAATGTACCCCCGCCAGCCGGTCAGGCCCATCTGCAATACGGCTAGCCCATACGTTCCCCTTTCGAAAACGCACGGTTTTGTGCGGGCGCGCTCGCCTTCGGCCTCGCGCTATGCAATCGGTTCATTCGCTGGCGCGAATGCATGTGTTGAGCGGCTGACGCCGCCTTGCGCTCGGACGTCTCCGGAAAGAGGCCTTGGGGCCCACCCTCGCTGCTCAGACAGGTCCTCCGCGTTCGTACCGGAGTGCGCCTCCGGCGCAAATGTACTTATTGGCCTACGGCCGCTCTATTGTGCGGAACTCGCTTCGTGGTGGGGCCCCAAGGCCTCCCGGACGTACTGAGGTTCATGGTGGGAGAGCCGGATTTCGCTTCGTATCCGGTTTGCGGACACGCGTGGCCGGGCACGGCTTCGTCCGCGGACAGCAAGGCGCGCGTCTCATAGTCATAACGAAA
>NZ_JBQCFT010000155.1:0-6866 GCF_051958795.1 Luteibacter sp.
GTAGCCCGCCTCAACCACCAGTCGGATGGCTTCAGCCTTGACGGCCGGGGAAATTATCTTGAAACCCATAGATCACCTCGCAGGAGATTTTGCTCCTACTGGTGGTCCAGAAAAACCCGGCCACTACAGGTGGGCTCCTACAACGCGAAAAAAGCCCGCCGAATGGCGGCCTTTTTTTTAGCCGCGACCCAGCAGGCCGCGCAGGTCGATGATCGCCGCGTTGGCGCGGGAGATGTAGTTCGCCATCACCAGCGAATGGTTGGCGAAGAAGCCGAACGGCGAGCCGTTCAGGACCACCGGGCTGCCGAGCGACTTCTGCGATTCCTCGAGCTCACGGATCACCTGCTGCAGGCTCGCATCCGCGTTCTTGCTACGCAGGATCGGTGCGAAGTCATGGCGGATCGCCTTGAGCTGCTCAAGCAGCGTCCACGTATAGCCGCGCGCTTCGTAAAAGTTGTCGTCGATCTTGTTCCAGGGCGTCTTCACGTAGACGGCCTTGGCCGGCCCCGCGTTCGCGGCGACATCCGCATTGGGCGCCGCATCCACCTTGAGCTGGCCCACGCTCGCCGAAAGCCGCTGTGACAGCGAGCCAAGCCGGGCCGAGACCGTCTGCAGGTAATCCGCCAGGTTGTCGGCGCGCGCGTAGAAATGCGCGTTGCCATCCTCGGCATCGCTCAGGCGGCCAAGATAATCGTTGAGATCATCCACCGCCTTGCCGTACTGCGATTCCGAGCTGGGGAAGAGCCAGCGATCGTTCGGGCTGTTGAGCAGCGGATCGGCCTCGCCGAGGGACTTGTCCTCGGTGGATTGCGTCTGCGAGCGGCTGAAATCGTTGCGCAGCGCGCGGACGAGATCGCGCGAGGCGGTCAGCGAACCAAATTCCCAGTTCGGCATGTTGTCCATGATCGAACCGGGCGGGAGCTTGTCGTTGCTCAGGTACCCACCGCGCTTGTCGGTAAGGGTATCGACCGACTTGATCAGCGTGTACGTGGTGACCGCGCCGGTGCTCATGGGGCGGCCGATTTCCTTCATGTGCGCGGTGGTGACCTGCACCGGATCGAACTGCTCCGGCTCCTTGTCCCACCACCACATGAAGAACAGCACCAGCAGGATCAGCACCGCGATCGGCAGGGCGATCGCCAGGCTGAGCGGGCGGCGGCGCCTGCGCGGGGCAGGCGAAGGGGCGGCGGTCGCGTTCATGATGATCCTTCTCGGTGGCGAGCGATGCCCCCAGCTTACCTAATCAGTGCCTCGAGGGTGCCGCGGGCTCGCCCTTCTTCCCCAGGTTCTCGAGCAGCGTGGCCATGTCCTCGGCGTGTTCTTCCTCCTGCGCCAGGATGTCCTCCATGATCCGCCGCGTGGTCGGATCGTCGTCGCCAATGTAGGTCACGATCTCGCGGTCGCTGTCGATCGCGATCCGTTCGGCGACGAGGTCTTCCTTGATCATGTCGATCAGGTCCGCGCCTTCCACGTAATCCGCGTGGCTGCGGGAAAGCAGGCCTTCCGGGTTAAAATTGGGCGTGCCGTCGAGCTGGGTGATGCGCTCGGCGATACGGTCGGCATGCTCCTGCTCCTGGGTGGCGTGTTCCAGGAACTCCGCCTTGACGCTCTGCGAATGGATGCCCGGCGCCATGTAGTAGTGGTACTTGTAGCGGAGCACGCAGACGATCTCGGTGGCCAGCGCTTCGTTGAGCAGTTTGATGACCGTTTCACGGTCCGCCTTGTAGCCGGCGGTGACGGCCCCGTTGTCGATATGCTCGCGGGCGCGCTTACGGATGTTCTCAATATCGGTGACGAAGGGTTTTGCGCTGGCCATTGCCTGTGCTCCAGGGGACGGGAGTTGGGTAGGCCCCCGACGTTAGGTCTGGCCCTGAAAAAACGGGGTGAAGGCTTCCAAATGCGACGCACTTCCATCGCGTAGGAGCCCACCCTGTGGGCGACGCCGTTCGCGAAAGCGCCACAGGCCCTTTAGCGGCACCGCGAAAGATGTCGCCCACAGGGTGGGCTCCTACCGGCTTACGCCTTGGTATAGACCTCACCACCCCTTTCCCGAAACTCCGCAGCCTTGGCATCCATCCCCGCCGCGTAATCACGCACATCCTGGGTGATCTTCATCGAGCAGAACTTCGGCCCGCACATGGAGCAGAAGTGCGCGCTCTTGTGCGCGTCCTTCGGCAGCGTCTCATCGTGCATGGCGCGCGCCTTTTCCGGGTCCAGGCCCAGGTTGAACTGGTCCTCCCAGCGGAACTCAAACCGTGCCTTCGACAGCGCGTTGTCGCGCAGCTGTGCGCCCGGATGGCCCTTCGCCAGGTCGGCGGCATGGGCGGCGATCTTGTAGGCGATCATGCCATCGCGCACGTCCTGGCGATCGGGCAGGCCGAGGTGCTCCTTCGGCGTCACATAGCAGAGCATGGCGGTGCCGAACCAGCCGATCATCGCAGCGCCGATCGCACTGGTGATGTGGTCGTAGCCGGGCGCGATATCAGTGGTGAGCGGGCCCAGCGTGTAGAACGGCGCCTCGTGGCACACGGCCAGCTGGCGATCCATGTTCTCGCGGATCAGGTGCATCGGGACATGGCCGGGGCCTTCCACCATGCATTGCACCTCGTGCTTCCACGCTACCTTGGTGAGTTCTCCCAGCGTGTCCAGTTCACCGAACTGCGCCGCATCGTTCGCATCGGCGATCGAGCCCGGGCGCAGGCCGTCGCCCAGGCTGAAGGCCACGTCGTAGGCCTTCATGATGTCGCAGATCTCCTCGAAATGCGTGTAGAGGAAATTCTCGCGGTGATGCGACAGGCACCACTTGGCCATGATGGAGCCGCCGCGCGACACGATGCCGGTGACGCGGCCCGCGGTGAGCGGCACGTAGCGCAGCAGTACGCCGGCGTGGATGGTGAAGTAATCCACGCCCTGTTCGGCCTGTTCGACCAGCGTGTCGCGGAAGATTTCCCAGGTGAGCTCCTCGGCCACGCCGCCCACTTTTTCCAGCGCCTGGTAGATCGGCACGGTACCCACCGGCACGGGCGAATTGCGCAGGATCCATTCGCGGGTCTCGTGGATGTGCTTGCCCGTGGAGAGATCCATGATGGTGTCGGCGCCCCAGCGCGTCGCCCACACCAGCTTCTCCACTTCCTCGGCGATGCCGGAACTCACCGCGCTGTTGCCGATGTTCGCGTTGACCTTGGTGAGGAAGTGCCGGCCGATGATCATGGGCTCGGCCTCGGGGTGGTTGATGTTCGCGGGGATGATCGCGCGGCCCCGGGCCACTTCGTCGCGGATGAATTCCGCCTGCAGGTTCTCGCGCAGGGCGATGAATTCCATCTCGGGCGTGACGATGCCGCGGCGTGCGTAGTGCATCTGGGTGACGTTGGCGCCGCGGATGGCGCGCAGGGGCGCCCGGGGTGCCGGGAAGCGGATGGCGTCCAGCCGGGCATCGCCGGCCCGCGCCCGGCCGAAGGTGGAGCTCAACCCATCGAGCCTGACGACATCGCCGCGCCCCTGGATCCAGGCGGCGCGAAGGGGCGGCAGGCCCGCGACCAGGTCCACCGTGTGGTCCGGGTCGGTGTACGGGCCGGAGGTGTCGTACACCACCACGGGCGGGTTCGCTTCGCCGCCGAACAGGGTGGGCGTCTGCGCTAGCGCGATCTCGCGCATGGGCACGCGGATATCCGGCCGGCTGCCGGTCACGTGGACCTTGCGGGAACCGGGCAACGGGGTGGTAACGGAGGCGGACAGGTCGCGGGTGGCGCGGGCGAGCTCAGGGGATATGGCGTTCATCGGCTTCTCGACTCGGCGGGAGGGAGAAGCGGACGCGCCGCCACGGACCGGCGGCGCGCACACGCGCACCGCTCCCGTGGACAAAGCTTCCTACGCCGGTACTGACCGGATCAGGTTCAAAGGGACTCTCTCAGCCCGCGCAACGCGCCGGCACCCCCGCTTCGGGGCCGATTCAAGCACGAAGCGGGGAGGAACGCGAGGATTACGCGCGGGGCGCGTAGGCGCGCATGAACATATCCACCGCGGCGAGGGCGTTGTTGTTCACCTCTTCGGCGAACTGCACCGCGCAATCCTCGCAGCCGAACAGGCGGCGGATGAGCAGGTCGCCCTTGAGCAGGGCCAGGATCTGGGTAGTGGCGCGGCTGACGTCGGCGATCTCGAGCTGCCCGCGCTCCACGGCATCGCCCAGCAGGCGGCTCATGAGCTTGTGCATGCGCACCGGACCCTCTTCCCAGACCAGCCGGCCGAAACGCGGGTTACCGCCGGCCTGGCAATCGGAAAGGATGGCGCGGAACGTGCCGACGGATTCCGTATTGGTTTCCATGGCCGCATGGCGGCTGGCGATGTTGGTCAGCGTGGCGCGGATATCGCCGCCGGCGCTGAAATCGAACAGGTCATCGGGCAGGCGCTCCTGCACGTGCGCGCGGATGACCTCGCGGAAGAGGTTGTCCTTGTCGCCGAAATGGCTGTAAACGGTGAGCTTGGACACACCCGCCGATGCCGCGACGGCATCCATGCTGGTACCGGCGAAACCGCCCTGGGTGAAGAGCGCCTTGGCGGCATCGAGGATGGCCGCGCGCTTCTCCATGTCTTTCGGACGCCCCGGGCCCTGCGTCTTCATTTTCGGGCTGGCGTTCATGGCTGCACCTTCACAAACAAAAATTATGACTTTATTATACGCAGCGGTTTAGTTATTTCCAGCATGGCGCGCATCTTTTTGCCGCGACAGCAGGTCGGAACAGGAGCGGAACCGCCGTCCTACCTTAGAATAGGTGGGGCCGCCCGCGTGCGGTCTCCATGGTTGCCAGCAACCCCCACCTACCGGCCATTCAGCCGGCGTGGGGCCAGCGAGGGGGGTGACTTCCGTCAGCCCCGCCCGGTGACTTCCGGCACTTAGCCGGGAAGCACCGGGACCGCAGCCGTTGCATATCGGAGGAAGCGGCCTGTAACCCGTTATCCTTCCGCATCTTTTTTCAGCTTTTCGTCCGGGATTGAACACCATGGCGATGAATTTCGAGCAGGCCCGCCTGAACATGGTCGAGAACCAGGTCCGCCCCTGGGAAGTGCTCGAGTACTCGGTACTCGACACGCTCAAGACCATCCGCCGCGAGGATTTCGTGGCCCCGGCCCACCGCAATGTCGCCTTTGCCGACCTGAACCTCCCGCTGGGCCATGACGAAGTCATGATGAAGCCGGTGATCGAGGGCCGGGTCCTCCAGGCCGTGGCGCTGAACAAGACCGACGAGGTCCTGGAAATTGGCACCGGCTCGGGCTACCTGACCGCCTGCCTGGCCAACCTGGCCGGCAAGGTCACCAGCATCGACATGCACGCCGATTTCGTGGAGGCCGCGAAGCAGCGCCTTTCCGCCGCCGGCGTGGCCAACGCCACCCTCGAAGTGGCCGAGGCGGTCAACGGCTACACCCCGGCCGGCGTTTTCGACGTCGTCGTGGTCACGGGTGCGGTGCACGCCGTTCCGGAGAAGTTCGTCCGCTGGCTGAAGCCGGGCGGCCGGATGTTCGTGGTGCGCGGCGATTCGCCGGCGCAGACGGCGGTGTTGCTCACCCACGAAGGTGAGGGCCGCTACCGCGAGGAATCGTTGTTCGAAACGGACCTTCCCTACCTGGCGCATGCCGCGCCGGTGAAGCGCTTCGTGCTCTGACCTTCAAAAGATCCCCCATCACCCACGAGGCGAACCCATGCGCTTGAAGCTACTCACCGTTGCGCTGGCCCTGGCAGCGGCTCCCTTCGCGAGCCATGCCGAAGACCTGCTCGATGCTTACCGCCAGGCCCGGGCGAACGATCCGGTGCTGTCGCAGGCCGATTCCACTCGCCTCGCAACCGGTGAGAGCGTGACGCAGGCCCGCGCGCTGCTGCTGCCGCAGGTCAGCGCACAGCTCAGCCTGAACCAGAGCGACCCGAATGGTCCGACCCGTGAGCCCATCTATGGCGCCGATGGCCGCACCGTCGTCGGTTTCTCCGGCGATATCGGCCACACCCGCACCCGCGACGTGGGCGCGACGGTGAGCCAGAGCGTCGTCGACTTCAGCAAGTACGCCGACCTGAAGGCCGCCCGTTCCTCGGCGGACTCGCAGAACGCGACGTACGACGCGGCGCTCCAGCAGCTCTCGACGCGCGTGGCGACGGCCTATTTTCAGGTCCTCACGAACGACGACGCCCTGACCTTTCAGAAGGCCAACGAGCAGGCGCTCGCCCGCCAGCTCGAGCAGGCGCAGCAGCGCTTCGACGTGGGCCTCTCGGCCATCACCGACGTGCAGGACGCCAAGGCCCAGCACGACACCGCCGTGGCCCAGGTGATCACCGCGGAAAACACGCTGGCCGATTCGCGTGAAGCGCTGACCCAGATCACGGGCCAGCCGGCCGACAACCTGAAGAAGCTGCGCGAGCAGCTGCCGATGGATCCGCCGTCGCCGAACGACGCCCAGGCATGGGTCGCCGAAGCGGTGAAGACCAGCCCGACGATCATTGCCGCCCAGTACAACGTCGATTCCGCCGAGCACACCATCTCGTCGGCGCGCGCTGGCCACCTGCCGACGATCGACGCGACGCTGGGTTACAGCAAGAGCACCGCGTGGAACCAGAACGCGGGCGCCGGCACGGCGGGTTCGAGCCTCACCTCGGCCAATGGCCGCGGTGCGACCTCGGTGGGCCTCACGCTGAACGTGCCGATCTTCTCGGGCGGTGCCACGCAGTCGCGCGTTCGCCAGAGCATCTACCAGCGCGACGCGGCGCAGGATTCGCTGGAATCCACCCGCCGCCAGGTCGTCCGTGACACGCTGAACTACTACCGCTCGGTCGTGGCCGGCATCAGCAAGGTCGAGGCGACCAAGGCCGCCGTGGAATCCGCCGA
>NZ_JBQCFT010000156.1:0-19507 GCF_051958795.1 Luteibacter sp.
GAAGGTCTGGTCGCGGATGTCCGCTTCGCCCATGGCGAGGCTCTCCACCCGCGCGTACGCGATGGACATGGAGCCCGGACCCGAACCCGTGCTCACGCCCTTGCCCTGGCCCTTGATGCCGAGCATCGCGGCGGTCTTTTCGGTGAGGATCGCGTGGCCGCCGGTGTCGAGGATGAAGGGCAACGGCTTCGATCCATTGATCGAGGCCATGACCAGCAGCGCGCCGCCTTCCAGGATCATGGGCACGTGCGCCACCGCCGCTCCGCCGCGCATCGCAACATCGCCAGGCAATGCCGGCGGCCGCGCGATCGCTTTGGCCAGGCCGGAAGCCGACGGCACGTCGTAGCGATCCACGCGGACGGTCTCCCGGCTGTCTTCGGTACCGCTATCCGTCTTCGCCACGCTTTCCACGCGGTAGGGCAATGCCACGCCGTGTGTGTCGCGGTAATCCGCATAATCGCGCGTCACGGTGAGGAAGGACGCACGGAAGCTGGCACGGACGAGGTGGCCGCTGGTCTGGTCGAACCACAACGTGACCTCGCGGCCCCCGGGTGGCGTCGCCACGGTACGGCGCAGGTCGAGGCCGCGTTCGCGCGTGATCACCGAAGGCCCCATGGCCGCCCTGTCGGTGTCGAGCCAGCCTAAGCGCAACAACCACGCCTCGGTGCTGGCGATCGCGCGCCCCTCGGCCGAGTCGAAGGGGTGCACACCACCCGAGACATCGCGATGCCAGCGTCCGCCGGTATCGGCGCCATCGGCATAGGATCGCGCGGGATGCGTCACGTCGATCCGCCAGGCCCCGCTCGCCGTATCGACCGCCTGGTGCCAGGTGCTATCCAGCCCTTCACCCGAGAGCGTGCCACTCGCCTCGAACGACGGCACCGCCGGGGGTGGGCTAGCGCAGGCCAGCGACGACAGGCCGGCAAGGGCCAGGAATAGCAGGATCCGATGCATGGCGAAGGCTCCGGCGAGGTGTCTGGCGGATTCTACGTGGCTCGCCCGCCAAGCCTATACGCCATAAGACCGGGGGCCGGTGCGAACGCCCTTATGCCGGGCTCACCGCACGCTCGCGGTTCCACGCGCGCCAGCCCATGGCGGCCAGCACCACGAAGCCTGCGTACAGCACGGCCGTGATGGGCAGCGACTTGTAGACGTACTCGCCGACGTAGATCACGTCGACTGCGATCCATAGCCACCAGGCCGCCGCGTGCCGGCGTGCCTGCCACCACTGGGCGACGAGGCTGAAGGCGGTGAGCGACGCATCGAGCCAGGGCAGCGAAGCGTCGGTCCAACGGTGCATCGCGTAACCGAGGGCGAGCGCCGCCGCCGTGCCCACGGCCAGGTGCAGCGTGGCGCTGCGCGAGTCGAGCGAGGCCACGCGGACATGCCCGGTTTCATCGAGGTTGCGCATCCAGCGGTGCCAGCCGTAGACGATGAGCAGCGCGAAGATCACCTGCAGCAGCGTGTCGGAATAAAGCTTTGCATCGACGAAGATCCACGCATACGCGATGACCGATACGAGACCCACGGGCCAGCTCCACGGGCTGCGCCGCGCGGTGAGCCACACGCCGGCCGCGCTGACCAGCGCGGCGGCGAGTTCGAACAGGGAAAGTTCAAAGTTCATAGGTCATCGACAGGCGGGCGAGCCGCGGCATGCCGGGGAAGAGGTAGCTATCGCCACCGGACGACCCCGTGTCGCGCCAGTAGAAGCGGTTGAACACATTATCCACGCTCAGCCGCCACGTCATCGCATGGCCGCTGAGCGACGTGGCGAAGCGAAGGCCGGCGTCGACCACGTGGTATGCCGGCACGCGCGTAGCGCCATCGGGCGTGGCGACATTGCTGCTGGCATAGCGCCAGCCGCCGAGCACGGCGAGCCCGGGCGCGAATGGCAGGCTGTAGTCGGCATAGACCGCCGTGCGGTAGCGCGGCACGTTCACCACCTGGTGATCTTCGTACGATGCCGTGCCGGTGTTTTCCGCGCGCGCGCGGATCACGTTGGCGCTGGCGGTAAGGCGCAGGTTGTCGGTCACCCTGCCCGCCATGCTCAGCTCAACGCCGCTGTGCACTTCCTGCCCGCGCTGGACGAAGGTGAAGCCTTCCGCGCTGCCATCCGGCTGGGCGAACTGGTACGGCTGGCGGATCCGGTACACCGCGGCCTGGAGATCCAGCGCATCGTTGACAGCGTACTTCGCACCGAGTTCGATCTGCCGTGAATGCAGCGGCGGCAGGTTCGTGCCCCCATTGGCGGTCCAGTACGGTGCCTCGCGGCCCAGCGAGATCCCCTCGCCATAGCTGACATAGGTGGTCAGTGCAGCGACCGGCTGCCAGAGCACCGCCGCCTGCGGCAGCGTCTTCGTCATGCGGGTATCGCGTTCGAGCACGCCGGCATCGTCGTAAGCACGCTCGTTCAACTTCACGAGACGCGCACCGGCGAGCACCTGCCAGGTGTCGGAAAGATGCACGCGGTCGATCGCGAACAGTGTCCGCTGCCAGCTCGTCAGGCGACGCTCCGAGGGGCCCGGCTGGTTCGGCGACGCGGGGAACACCGGCACGACCGTGTCGTAGATGTTCGCCGTGCCGACGTAGTCGTACACATCCGCACGTTGGTCGACCGTGCGGCGGAACGTCGATGCGCCCACGTTGAGCTCGTGATCGACGGTGCCGGTCGCGAACGTACCCGTCAGCGACGCACGCAGTTCATCGTTCTGGCGCGTATCGTCCGGGCTGCGATAGTCGTAGACATCGTAATCGCCGTTGGGCGCGAAGTAATTGCCCGGCGTAGCACCGCTCGCACACGACTCGGCATAGAAGCAGCCATAAGCAAAGGCCACGTTGTCGTCGATCACCGTATGGCTATGGCCCGCCGACACCTGCGCGTTCCACTGGTCGCTGAAACGGTAATTGAAACGCAGCGACGTGTTGCTCGAATGGATGCCGACCGGGCGCTGCCATGGCTGGTAACCCAGCAGGCGCGTACGGCTCGGGTGATCCGGGATCACGGTGCCACCAAGCATCTGGTAGCCAGAGACGGAACGGCCGCCGCTCGTCTGGTAGTCCGTATCGAGCAGCAAGGTCGCCGCATCGCTGATCTTCCAGTCTGCCGCGATCGACACGAAGCTGCGCCGTGCATCGGTATGCTCGACCACCGCATGCGTGCGCTCGTTCGCCGCGTTGATGCGCATGCCGAACGACGAGGTGAACCACGTACCGAGATCGAGGGCTTCGTAAGCGGAGCCGTGCGAATCGGTGCCGACGGTGACGGTGTGCACATCGGCGGGACGCTTGCTCACGTAATTCACGAGGCCACCTGGCTCGACGACGCCTGCTTCCAGGCCGCCGAGCCCCTTCAGCACTTCCACCCGCTCCTTACCCTCCAGCGCCAGCAGTTGCTCGGCCGACATGATCATGCCGTTGAAGCGGAAGCCCGTGGCCAGGTCCAGCGGAAAGCCGCGGATCGACACATCCTGGTAGTAGCCCGCCGGCGCGTAGTTGTCGTTGATCGCCGCATCGCTGCGCACGAGCTCGCTCAGCGAACGCGGCTGGCGGTCGTCGATCTGTGCGCGGGTGATGACCGTGATGGCCGCCGGCGTGTCGTGCAGCGGTGCGCTGCCGAAGCTGCCAAAGGTGTCCAGCTGCGAATCCGCCGCGCGGTAGCCATCGGACGTGGTCGCGCGCACATCGATGGAGGGCAGCGTACGCGCCTGCTGGGGCGCATCGTCGTCGGCGGCGTGGACGGCAGTGGCCAGCGAAAGCAGGGCCAGGGCGAGCGGGGTACGGTTCGGGATCATGGTCGTCTTCGTGGGAAACAAACGAAGCGACGGCCGGCCACGCACCGCCTCCGAGGCTGGTACCGTGGCTCTGCAAGCTCCCTACGCCGGTACTAACCGGGTCAGGTTCCAAGGGACTCTCTCAGCCTGGCAACGCCAGGCACCCCCGCTTCAAGACGCCTATTGAACCACGAATCAGCGACCGGCGTGGCGGAGGGTCTCCAGCAGGCGGCTCCCGGGGGCCGTCCCGAACCATGCCGCATGGCCGTGCAGGAAGGTGTGCCAGGCCACGTCGGCGTGATCGCGCCGCCGCGTGATGCCCGCGAAATACTCCACTTCCGACAGGGCGAAATCGACGTGGACGATCGGCAACAGGGCGGCGAGTACGTCGAGGTCGCCAGCATCGAGAGGACGTACGGCGCGATAACCATCGAGCAGTGCCAACGCAAGCTCGGCATGCGCAATCTCGCCCCGGGCGATATCGAGCCAGGCGATGGCGTTCCGCTCGACGGCCGTTGCGATGTCGAACAGGGCGAAGGTCGCCGCGCTGAGGCCGAGGTCGAGCACATCGGTGATCGTGGCGGCGTCGCCGGCATCGCTCCAGCAAAGATTGGATACGTGCCAGTCGCCATGCGTCCAGAGACGCGGCTGGCGGGCGATGCCGGCGTGGGCGGCGGCATGCCAGGGTGCCAGGGTCGCCTGGAGCTCGCCGCGCCAGTCACGGTCCGCGAGGTAACCCGCGAGTGCCGGGCGCGTTGCCAGCTGGGCTTCGAGCGACGCGACGGGATCGTCCGCGCCAAGCACCTCCGCACGCGCCACGAGGATGTGCGTCGCGCGCTGCGGTGCCACGTAGCCTTCCGCCGCGCGATGCAGGCGCGCGAGCATCTCGCCGGCCGCGCGAGCGTGCTGCCATCCGCCCACCGGCGACCAGGAGAACGCGTCACGGTAGATATCCGTGCCGCGGGAACGTTCGTGCACCTCGTAGACCCAATCACCCATGACGATCGCGGTCTCACCGCTGTCGTCCGGGTAAAGCGCCGGAAGGGGGATGCCGCCCGCGCGCAGGTGGGCGGCGAACCGGTGCTCCTCGGAAAGCGTGGCCGCGCTGCGCACGCTCACGTGGTGGCGCTTCACGAACACCGTGCCCATCGTGGTATCCACCAGCGCCGCCGCCGAGAGCGGCCGCGGGGAACGCCAGCGGATGCGGCGCGCGGCCCCTGCCGAGGGAATCCGGGCAAGCAGGCGCGCGGTTTCGTCGTCGGTCCGTGCCGGCCAGTCCGGCGGCAGTTCATCGCCAGCCAGGCCGTGGGTGAGGTGGGCGTCATCGATCATCCCGCCAGTGTAATCGCGGGGCCGCGCCCCACCCCGGGGTCAGTCCCCGACGAGGGCATCGACAATGCCGTCTTCCACCCAGCTCCGCAGCAGCGCGCCCGCCTGGCGGGCAGCCGTATCCGGCTCGTGCAGCCGCGTCAGGGCCTCGCACAGCTCCCCGAACGAGGCGCCGGCCAGGGCCAGGTCGAGGCAGGCGCATTCCGGCGCCAGCATGCTGGTGAAGCGCGGCGAGCAGTCGCGGCGCCATACGCGCACCCCGGCATCCACATCGAAGATCTCGGCGGCCGGCGGCATGGTCTCGCTCGCCAGGGCATGCCAGATGGCCGCGGCATTGCTCCGCGTCCAGCGAAAGCGCAGGGTCGGCACGAAGCGCATTTCCACGGCTTCCCAGTCGGCCGAGACCAGTCCGTCCAGGCCGATCGGCCTCGCGTCCGGACCCGAGAGGGTCCGGCGCAGGTGCCAGTCCAGCCAGGCCAGTTCCGCGATCTCCGGGTCTGCGGGGTAGTGGGCATCGAGCCAGGCGATGTAGCTCTCGCCGTAGGCGTTGAGCGTCCAGGAAGCGGGCGGAGTCGCCGCGACGTACTCCTCGGCCAGTTCATCGAACACCCCGTCGCCCAGCCACAGGCGGGTCTTCGCATAGGTATCCCGGAGCGAGGCAACGAGCTGGTCGCGGAACCGGTTGGTGTACACGGCCATGCCGCGCCCATCGAGGCCCTCCACGGCCGGGCCGCCGCGGAGCGTCGAAGCGAAACGGGTCTGCAGGTCGCGAAGGTTCATGGCTGGACGGTAGCACCAGCGATGTGCAGAAACTGCGTGGTTCACCACGCGGCACCGATCCGAATGCTATTTCGGCAAATGTTGGCCGGGGCTCTGTATTCCGCCTCGGGCCTGCCGCTATATCATCCAACTGCAAAGCGTCAGTCGTAACGGGATCGTTTCCGTCGGCAACGGGCTGAAGGCCGCGATCGCGGCATTGAGGGTGGCGGTGGGCACTTCAAACAAGGATCCGTTGGCCTGGGGCCGCTATCTGGCGGTCGCGGGCGCGTATGCCGCGTGCTATGAGCTCACCCGCAACATCTCGTTTTCGCACTGGATGTTGCCCGCCGGCCTGCGCCTGGCCTGCCTGCTCCTCGTCCCGCGCCGGTTCTGGCCGGCCCTGGCCGTCGGCGAAGCCCTGCCCATCGCGGAAATGGCGGCGCTCCACGCCACCAGCTTCGGCTTCCTCTGGGCCGGCATGGCCTCGATTCCGCCGATCCTGGCCTGCATGCCGGCCATGGCCTGGCTGCGCAGCCGGTTCACGTTGCTGCGCCCCGATGGCCACGTGAACATGGGGCTGATCCTGGCCGCCACCCTGGTCTGCGCCGTGATCACCATGGGGGCGAATGCCCTGGTGCTTTCCACCGTCAGCATGGGTGACGGCAGTCCTGCGCCCGCGATCACCCTGCCGATCCTGCTGGCCTGGTTGCTGGGTTGCTACCTGGGCGCCCTGACCCTGACCCCGCTCATCCTTGCCATCCGCGAACGCGTGGCTACGCTGCCCGGCGGCGTCGTGACCTGGCGGGCCGTGCGTGAAAGCCCCCTCCTGCGCGATGCCCTGCTCTTCGTGGTGCCCTGCCTGGCCCTGCTGTTGCTGGTCTCCGGCGGTGCGAGCGACGATGACGGGCTGCTCACCTGCGTCCGGTTCGGGATGGTCGTGCCCGTTATCCTGATGACCCTCCGGCATGGCTGGCATGGCGCCGCCGTGGGCGGCATGCTCGCCAGCGTGGCCCAGGCCAGCACCTCGTTCCACCTCCAGGATCCGTCGATGATCCGCGCCCAGGCGGTCCTGGCGTTCGTGGCCTCGACGGCGCTCATCTTCGGCGTGAAGATCGCCCAGCGGATTGCGGCGGCACGGGCGGCGACGCATCCCGGCATCGCCCCCGCACCTTCACCGTCGCCCCGTCACTGACGGGGCGTGACGCCGCGGGGCATCCTGCCCGGCGGCGTCACCGCGCAGCGCTTACGGCCCGCGCGACGAGCACTCCACCGGGTTCTTGCATTCCACCGCCACGGCCATCACGCGCATGGTTCCGTTCGACTGTGGCGCCACGGCGATCTGGTTCGCGCCGTCCGAGTAGACCGTCTGGCTGGCCGTGCTCGCCGGCGCGGCCTGCGGCTCATCCGAGGTCGCTACGTTGTTGGCATCGCTACCCACCGGCGTACCGAAGCGCCCGGTCGGTGTAAGCATGACGGCCGCGCGGACCGTGCCATTCGCGTCATTGACCTGCACGTACTTGATGGCGCCACGCTGGAATACGTAGACGTGGTAGTTCGGGTTGCTGCTGACGTCGGTAGCGTTAGGCCACTGTTGGCCAAGTCCCGACGTGGCGGTCTGCGCCTGGGCGACGCCGAAGCCAAGGGTGAGGAACGAGATCGAAACTGCGAGCGCACGGAGCGAAAAAGACATGACGGAATCCCCATTCATGGTATCCGGGCCGCCGCACCACGCGACGGTTACCGGCAAATCGACGTTGGGGGGCGCCCACGGGCGCTGGCCCCATGGTCGATGCTCCCGACTTTCCCCCAACGGCTGGAGAATAGCGGCCCGGTATGCCGATTCCGCGCACTGGTGGGGGCGCCGGTGTTCAGGCGCCCCCACCGGTACCGACCGTCACGGGCACGCCGGCTCGCTCGCCGCAAGGTGCAGTCGCATCGCCCAGCGAACCATCAGGGCCGCCAGGCCGACATCGACAAGCACCTCGCTAGGCCACACATCGCCGTAGAAGAAGCCATCGACGCTGGTCAGCATCCCGTAGATGCCGATGGCGTTGACGCAGGCACCCGCAGCCACCAGGGCGCATGCCACGCGTGCGATGCGAGACAGCAGGCGATCGGTCAGCAACCAGCCGGCCGTGAGCATCACCGTCGTGCAGGCGAGGAAATCGATCCCGAGCAAACCCGCGGTCATTTGCCACCTCCGGTGACCCGGCCGATAAGGCGATCGGCCATGCCCTCGCCATGGCGATCGAGCACGTGCTGCGCGATCGATGTGAGCTTGAGCCCGAAGCACCCGACCAGGAATGACACCCCGGCCTGGATTTCCACACCCGCATCCGGAAGGAAGTGACGATGGAACGCGGGTGCCAGGAACACGGCGATGAGCGTGCCGCAAACGACCTGCATGACGGCACGCCCCCGCGACGCGACGCTCGTCATGGCGACAGGGAGGACGGCACCGCCGACGGCGGCGAGGAGTAACCAGAAGCGATTCAGCAGAAGGGTATCCATGCCGTTCTCCTTAGCGCTTGCCCCAGGGGGCGGGCGAAGGTGACAGGTCACCGGACCACGCGCGTCCGGAACGCTCGAATGCCAGGCGCAGGCTCGATTCCCCTTCGCGGATCAGGACGTCACCCGGATACAGGCCGGCACAGAAGCCACCTCCGTTCGGTGGTGGATTGAAACGGAACTGGGCCTCGCCATCCTTCTCGTCGAGCAGTTCAGCGGGAAGCTGGCAGTTATGCGGTTCGCGAAAGCGCAGCTGCAGCTTCTCGCCGCGGCGCATGGCGACCACCCGCGTTGCATCATCCCCGGCCCTCAGCACTCCCGACCATTGGCCGTCGGGGATGCGCGCGTCTGCAACACCGCAGGCGGCAAACAGGATGGTGCACAAACCAAGGCCTCGTATCTTCGTCAACGTTCCATGTGACATGTCGCTCTCCTTCAAGGTTGGGGACCTGGCCCCGTGGCATCGACGGCACGGCCGTCGATGTAAAGCCGTGCCACCCCGTCTTTCGCGGCGTCACAGCACACTTCGATCTGGTGGATCCGCCAGGGTGTCAGTCGCGCAAAGCGCGGCCGTCCCGGTATGACCTGCAGCGTGAGTCCTTCGCCACGCGTCGTTCCTTCGAACACGATGCGGACCCCGGCCACACGGGGCACCCATCGCGCTCGTTCCGTGGTTGCACCTTCAAGCCACGGCAGCGGCAACGGCGGGCCACAAAGGGCTTCCGTGCGGCGGCGCAAGGCAAGCGCCTGCGCAGACTCGACGGCGGAACGAACGCGAGCCAGGAGCGTCGTCGCAAGCATCGGACGGCGACCCATCTCAGTCCGCCAGCCACGGGGGCTTGCGAGCGAAACCTACGTGGTAACAGATCCATTGCAGCACCACCTGGTGCTCACCGATCTGCAGGATCGTGAAGCTCTTCTCCGTGGCCATCACGTGGCCGCGTGGTGACTCATTGAGGCAACGGTTGAGCATGGCGCGCGCTTCCTCGATTTGTTCCTCGCCCGACATCTGGCTCGGGTTGTTGCTGCCGACGACGATGCGCTTCACGAACCGAACATCGGTGACATCGAACATGGGTTGCTCCTCACACGATCGTGGCACCGCGGTGCCACGACCATTATCGGTTCACGATGCGCGTGTTACTGGATACCGGACCCAGGCGCAGGCGGTTCGACGACCTTGCCTGGCTTCGCCACAACGGCGGTCTGCAGGATATCCATCACCCGCGCAAGGCCTTCGGGCATGCCCGCATCACGCGCCTGCACATTGACGTGATACTTGGCCGAGTTGTCCGTGGTGCGAGTGTTTTCCTTATGGGAAGCCACCGAGCCCTGGACCGAAACCTTCGCGCCGAACCCACCCCAGGAGGCGTCGAAGCCCACGGTCGCATCCAGCGAGCTCTTGTCGTGCGTCGAGGCCTTCACTTCCATGTCAAACGTGATGTCGACGTTCTCCACGGCCAGGGTCGGCACCTTGACGATCGAGAGCAACGGAACGTTCATCTCGACGAGTTCGTCCTTCCAGGTCCCATCGGCTTCCTGCACCGGACGGGTGAACTGAAAGGTTGAAGTACGGGTCGCGCCGGTGCTTCCGTCCTCATTCTGCTCAAAGCCGACGCTCCTGATGAAATCGGCCGTGGCCTGCGCAAGACGCACCTGTGCGTCACACGCAGCCAGCAGGGGGGCGCCGACAAGGTCGCCCATGGGAAGGCCACGGAACTGTTCGGAAATAGTCATGATGTAACTCCTTTACGTATCGACATGGGTCCCGCCGCACTTCTTGTGCCGCGGGGTTCGGCCGGAATCGGGGAGGGGTTAGTCGCCCGGCCTGAACGTCTGGAAGACCCCTTGGGTCATCGCTAAATGGTTGGTCAGGCGGGCGACACCATCCGTGGGTTCGACGCCTTCGACGCGGAGCTTCACGTGCACCTTGCCGCCCTGGTCGTTCCGGTGGCGCGCAGCGGTATCCAGTTGCACGGATTGTTTCCTCGATCGTGAGAGGAAAGCCCAGCGGCTTTGCTCCAAATCAGGCATACCGTCACCATCCGTCTCACCGCTGTCGCTGAACTCACCAAGCTCGGCATCGAAACAGATCTCGACATCCTTGATCCGTAGCGATGTCGTCGGGACCAGCGGCAACAGCGGGGCCCGGTAGAGATCCTCATCGCCATCGTCCGTACCCACCTTCATCGAGGGCATGCGGATCACCACGCTCTTCGGCCGGTTGTCTTCATCGAAATATTCGCCAAGGTGGGCAACCTGGGCCTGCTCGATGCGAGCCTGGGCCTCGACCACGGCACCAGCCATCGCCTCGATCATCCCTTCCAGTGGCGTAGCCGTCATCGAGCGACGCACACACAGCGGAACTTCCCGTTCACTTGCATCGACATCCGTATCTCCTTTGATGGTGTGCGTCGCCGTGGGCCTACTATGGATTTACCGCGACCCGGGTGCTATCGGCGATGCACTGATATCCCGGTCGCACATGTGCTGATCTCCGCGTGCTCACGGGTCCAGCGACACCAACCCCGCACGCAGGGCATAACGCGTGAGGCTGGCGATGCCATCGACCTCAAGTTTTGCCAGGATGTGCTCGCGGTGCGTGCCCACCGTCTTCATGCTGATATGCAGCCGCTCCGCGATCTGCCGGGTCGAAAGGCCCTCGGCGTAAAGCTGTGCGACCTCCTTTTCCCGTGGCGTCAGCACGGATGCCGGATCATCGTCGCGGCAGAATGCTTCCACGAGAACGTGCGCCAGCTCGGGGCTGACGTGGTAGCGCGATGAAAGCACGCTGTCGATGCCATCGACCAGGTTGGCGAACGTGCAGCGCTTGAGGACGTAGCCGTGGGCGCCGGCATCGAACGCCGCACGCACGCAGGGCCGGTCGCCGGTCTCGGAGAGGCAGAGCATGCGCGTCTGCGGGCAGCGTGACGCGACCCGGCGGGCCGCCTCGATGCCGTTGAGCCCGGGCATGCTGTCGTTGAACAACAACAGGTCGGGCTTGTGGTCGACGCACAGGCGCAGGCAGTCGCGCCCATCCCCCGTCGTTCCCACGACTTCGAACCGCTCTTGTTGGGACAGCAACGCGGCGAGTCCTTCCCGCATCAGCTCCTGGTCGTCCGCGAGGACTACGCGAACAGGGCGGTCCATCCCCTGTGACAGAATGCGATCCGCACGGTGTCCGCCTACATGGTTCCCTTGCATTTACCTACTCCTTGTTTGGGCAGGCGCGTACCGTCGGCGAGAGAACATTCTCACGTCCTTCCGGGAACCTTACGGGCCGACAAACATACCTATATTCAAGTAGTTGCCTGTGCCGGCAACCACCGTTGGCGGCATGCAGCATTCCGAAGTGTCTTCTCCCTTTCTCATTGGCGCCTGGGTTGTCCACCCGGATCGACGGGTTATCGAAAGCCGTGGGGAAACACGCGCGCTCGAGCCCAGGCACGTCGATGTCCTGTGCGTGCTTGCATCCCGCCAGGGTCAGGTCGTGAGCGTGGAAGAACTGCTGGATGCCTGCTGGATGGGCGGCTTCTTCGGGGACAACCCGGTGCACAAGGCGATCGCCATACTTCGCCGCGCGCTGGGTGACGACGTTCGACGCCCCCGCTACATCCAGACCATCCGCAAACGTGGTTACCTGCTGATCGCGCGTGTCACGCCGTTACGCCGCATCGATGAGCGGCTTGAGGCGGCCATCCGCCGATGGGGTGAGTCGCCGGCATTCCAGCGGCGGATGCGCGCACTTGGCCCGCACGATGAGGCGAGCTGGCAGGTGCTCACCGCAGTGCTGTTGCGCGTGGCATCCGCGCTGGTGGCCGACGGTGTCCTGCCGGGTGCGCTGGGCGCGGTCGACGAAGCACGCGGCTGGCTCGTCGACAAGGTGGAGCGGCCCGATCAGTCGACGAAGAACGCCGCGTCTTCCGTGCCGGCGTAGCCGGTCAATGCCGTGAGCACGACGCGGCGCGTCTGGGCGAGCCGCTCTTCCACCCACGCCTCGAGCACCGGGTCGTCGGGCAACGCGAACTGTGCGATGCGCGCCGGCGTCAGCTTCCGGCCGTAGGAGAAGCGCCACTTTTCTTCGTGCAGGCAGGCCGCAGCGATCACGAGCATCGCTTCGCTCAGGCGGCGGCGTGGCAGCAGCACCAGGCAATCGTCGTTCACGGCGCACGGCTCGAACTGCACGAAGGCCTCGCCGATCGAACCGGTCTGCGCGACGGTGACAAACGGCGGCTGCATGACCTGGCCGAACTCCAGCCAGCCGTAGCAGCCGTTGTAGGCTTCGGTCGGCGAGATCACCAGCGTCTCGCCATCGGCGATGCCATCACGGCTGTGCAACTCTTTCATGCCGTACACGATATCGAAGGCATCGCCGATCGTGCCCGGGCGGGCCGCATCGGAGAGCGCCTTCGCATTGTCCTTCTTCGCCTGCGACATCAGGCTGCGGTAGCCCGACATGCGGATGCCGCCCTGGCGTACCTGGTCGCGCTGCACGGTGACCTCGCGCGCATAGCGCGTGTAGAACGAGGCCAGGCGGCGCAGGTGCACATCCACGGCTTCCTGCACTTCATCGCGGCTGGGCGGGGCGGAATCGACGTAGGCGCCTGCGGCCCACTCGCGCTCGCCCGATACGTGGCCAAGGCCCGAGAAACCCGGGATGGCGCGCTTGTTGACGATCGCGTCCACCGCCTGCGGGATATCGTTCGGCTCGGTCGGCCGTTCCACCCGGATGCCCTTGCGAAGGGTCAGGCCATCGTGGTGCAGCCGTACGAACACCGTGGCAACGGTCGGATCGTGCTTCACGCCCTTCTCCAGCACCACTACGGAGGTGGTGGCGGAGGCATACGGCTGGAACAGTTCATCCGGCAGCTGGCACACCGCCAGCAGGCGGTGATGCTTCAGGATCTTCTGCCGCCATGCGCCCTTGCTCTTCTTCACGATCAGGCTCGTCGGCAGCACTACGGCCACCTTGCCACGGTGCTTCAGCGCATCCAGCGCGCGATCGACGAAGTCTTCGGACGGTGTATCCGAAGCCTTGTGCGGGAACGGCGGGTTCATGAGCACCACGTCCACGTTCCCCTCGGGGAAGTCGGGCGCGGTGAAGCAATCTTCCTGGTGGATCTGGGTGGCACCATCACCGCGCAGGATCATGTTGGCGACGCACAGCGCGGCGGTAACGGGTTCCGTCTCGAACCCGTAGAGCTGCTTGCGTGCGACCTTGACCATCTCCGCGCGGCTCAGGTCATGCGCGCGAAGCAGGCGATCCATGGCGGCGACCAGGAAGCCACCGGTACCGCACGCGGGATCGAGCACGTGGTCGCGCGGGCCCACTTCACAGACATCGGCCATGAACTGCGCGATGTGGCGCGGCGTGAAGTACTGGCCGATGGTGTTGCCACCGGTGTAGCGGAAGAAGGTCTCGTAGAGCTGGCCGAGATAATCGTGTTCGGCCGTGAGCACGCTGACGTTGAGCTTTTCGAGGATGCGGGCGATTTCCACCGCGCGCGTGGCGAGCTTCGCGTTCGCCTCCTCGACATGCAGGCTGCGGCCCAGCGCGGGCTTGCCTGCCTTTTCGAACGCGCGCAGGCACTCCGCGTTGATGTCGGAGAGGATGTGGTCTTCGTCGCGGCGGATCCGGCCCTTCGAGCTCGCGAGCGCCAGCATGATTGCGGCGACCACGGCGGGGCGGAACTCGTCCTTGATCTTCGCCTCGCGCAACAGGCGGTTGATTTCTTCCGCCCGGCGCGCAAGCACCTCCGGCGGAGGAATCGTGGGGCGCAGTTCCGGCCGGCCGTGCGGCGAGGCAACGCGCTCGAGGTCGGCGCGGTTCGGGATCCAGGAGACAGGCTTGCCGCCGTAGGTCACGATCGACCATTCGCCATCGGCGTAGCGCGAGACGCGCAGCTCGAAGCTATCGTCGGAGGTGCCGGCCAGGCCGATCGCCAGCGGCGCATAACCCTTCTGCTTGAAACGCTCGGCGTAATGCTGCGCCTCGCGCAGGGCCTTGCCATGTTCGCTGCTGAGCTTCTTGGCCTCGACCACGGCCAGGACTTTCTCGGTGACCTTGTCGACCAGCAGGGCCTCGGGGTAACCGCTGCCGCCGCCGGTCTTGCTGGCCTGCTTCAGGGCTTTCTCGATCAGCGGGAAGGCGCCGTATTCGTTCTGCAGCAGGACATCGCCGACGGGAGGCTTCTTCGGGGACCACCCCTGGGAGCTCAGCAGCTCATCGAGCAACTTCTCGCTGCGCCGTTCGGAGATTCCCTTGGTCTTGCTCATCACGACTCCGCTGCCGTCCGCTGTGCGGCAGAAAACGAATACGGTAGGGGGCGGATGTCTCAGGAGGCGAGACAGGCCATTCCGGGCGGCCGGAGCGGCGTTTGCCGGGTCGCTAGGCTAGCATGGTTCAGGTCGCGGGGCGGCCTCCGCACGCGCGACGGGGCCTCGGTGCAGGCCCGCAACACCGGGGAGGCAGGCCAACAAGGGCTTCTCGATCCAGTGGTAGCTGGCCAGGGCGAACGCGAGGCCCGCGGCCACCATGCCGGCCATGAGCAGGGCGGGATCGACGACGCCGATCCATCCAAGCCGCGCGAACACAGCGGCGACCCCTTCGAAGACGATCAGATGCCAGAGGTAGATGGAGAACGAGGCATCACCGAGGTACTGGAGGCTCCGCGGCATGATCCAGCGGCCCTGTAGTTCGAGGACCACGAACCCGTGGATGAACAAGGCGGCGGGCGCGGCCCAACCGATGACGCGTAGCGGGTACGACACCGGGTCGTGCGCGACGAACCAGGTGCCCACTAGCATCCAGATGCTGGCAACTACCCAGAGCGCCCCGTGACAACGTTGGAAGCCTCGCCGGACGAGCATGCCGATAGCGACGCCGAACGAGAACTCGAGCAGGATGGGCGCGAACAGGTAGTTCCATGGCGACGCGGCATGTCCGGCGCCTGCCGCGGTCGCGACCACGAGCAAGCCGAACCACGCCGCCAGCCCAAGCATGGCTCTCCTCCCAAGCGCCCATAGGCTGAGCGCGGCCACCGCGTAGAAATACACCTCATAGGTCAGTGTCCATGCGACACCCACGATGTAGTTGGGCGCGCCGTTGACCAGTGTCAGCAGCTCCAGCAGCGGCTTCTCCTGCCCGCGCGGCAGCGGTGGCCCCCACAGCATGACGAGGAAGGCCGCGGCGAACGCGATCCAG
Organism: Luteibacter sp.; assembly: GCF_051958795.1. Lineage (GTDB taxonomy): Bacteria > Pseudomonadota > Gammaproteobacteria > Xanthomonadales > Rhodanobacteraceae > Luteibacter. The sequence continues at coordinate 15,571 of NZ_JBQCFT010000156.1, forward strand.
TAGAGCGGGTAGATCCGGATGAAACGCTTCATCGCGAAGACGAAGACGGCCCTGCCCCGGCCTACCTGCCCGAGCTCGCCGATCGAGCGCTGGAGCACGTTGTAGATGATGAAGCCGGAGATGACGAAGAAGACATCCACGCCGGCCGGGCCGATGGCCGCGAAGAACGGCTTGACCCAGTAGAGGCGGGTCGGGCCGAGGTTCCAGAACATGTGGCACGAGACCACCATGAGCGCCGCGATGGCACGCATGCCTTGGATATTGCGGTATGTCATGCCACGCCGTTCCTGGAACCGGTGCTGTAGGTGCCATTGAGCTTCCCCGGCGTTGCACCCGCCGGTTGCCTGCGTGCTGGCGTCCCTTCCACAATCATCGGCAGGATCCCCGTGCAGGCGCCGTCCCATGCCACACCCAGAGCCAACTCCTGGCGGCGAGCTCGGCCGCATGCTCAAGGCCTGGCGCGGCATGCGGGGCCTGAGCCAGCTCGGCTTATCGCTGGAAACGGGCGTATCGCAGAAGCACCTGAGCTTTATCGAGAGCGGACGCACCGTTCCCAGTCGCCAGACCCTGATGGCCGTGGCCGATGGGCTGGACATGCCGTTCCGGGAACGCAATGAGCTCTTGCTAGCCGCCGGCTACGCACCACAGTTTGCGGAAGAAAGCTGGGATGCCGCCGGCATGGCGGTCGTTCGCCATGCTCTGGAACGCATGCTTCGCCAGCACGAGCCGTATCCCGCGGTCGTGATGGATCGCTGGTGGAATGTCGTAATGGCGAATAGCGCGACCACCCGGCTGTTCAATGCCTTCATCGACCTGGACCGCTGGCCGCGCCCGCGAAACCTTCTGCACCTGTTCTTTGATCCAGTCGGGCTGCGGCCTTTCGTGCCCGATTGGCCGCGTTTCTCCGCAGCGCTCCTGCAGCGGGTACGGCGCGAAGCGGTGGCTGGCGTGATGGATGAGGACACCCAGGCCTTGCTGGCCCAGCTGCGTGCCTACCCCGGTGTCGATGACACCGCCGCTTTCGAACCCTCTGCGCCCGATCTTCCCGTCATCCCGCTGACCCTGAGCGATGGCGAACGCCGGCTCAGCTACTTCTCGCTCGTTACCACAGTAGGGACGCCACGCGCGCTGGGGCCCGAGGAGTGGCGACTGGAGTGCATGTCACCGGTGGACGAGGCCACCGAAGCCTGGCACGCCGCCGTTATTCCTGGGGCGTAATTGCCGGCCCATTGGACGCTGCACAGACTGGTCTCCACACCCAACACCCTGCCTGTGGAGGCAACCATGACCCGCACGTCTTCCCGCTTCAGCGACTATGTTTTCAGTGCCCAGCCGGGCTACGACGAACCGACCCTGCGCGAGGCGTTCTCGCACGCCGTACCGCTCACGTCGGTCGTGATCTACTGCTATGACCCGCGCGTTCGCGAGATCCCGCAGGCCGTGGCGAAGTTCCTGGGCAACCAGGTCTACCCGGGCGAAGTCATCCTCGACGCGAATGGCAGCCGGGTGGGCTCGACGACGACCATGGGCACTGTCTCGGTCGCCGCCGGCCGCGCCGTCGATGCCATCCGCTCGGTCACGGTGGGCGAATACCTGTTCTGCATCGAGACCGTGGTGGTCGTGCACCACTCGAACTGCGGCGCTACGTCGTACACGGCCGACCGGATGGTCGCGAACTATGCCCACGAACACGACGGCGCCGATATTTCCAAAGCGTACGACGCAGGCTCGGTGAGCATCAGCGATTACGAGGATTCGCTGGCCTACGACGTTGCGCTGCTGCGCGCAGCGCCGGGCGTACCGAAGCACGCCGACATCCTCGGCCTGTTCTACAACACCGACACCGGTGAACTCACGGAAGTGGTTCGTAATCCCGCTGTTCGCGGCTGAGTGACGCACAAAAAGAAAGGGCCCTGATTGCTCAGGGCCCTTTCCGGTTTGGCTGGGAGACTAGGATTCGAACCTAGATAAACGGAGTCAGAGTCCGTTGTCCTACCGTTAGACGATCTCCCAAGAAACCTGTCGACGCGCTCTGACCTTGGAGCGTCGAGTAGAAGCGGATTAGCGCTTCGAGAACTGGGTGGCGCGGCGGGCCTTGTGGAGACCGACCTTCTTACGCTCGACTTCGCGGGCGTCGCGGGTCATGAAACCAGCCTTACGCAGCGGCGACTTCAGCGCTTCGTCGTATTCGACAAGGGCGCGGGCGATGCCGAGGCGGATGGCGCCGGCCTGGCCGGTGATACCACCGCCAGCAACCGTGACCATGATATCGAACTTCTCGCTGTTCTCGGTCAGCTCGAGCGGCTGACGGACGATCATGCGCGAGGTTTCGCGACCGAAGAACACATCAAGCGGCTTGCCGTTGACGACGATGCCACCGGTGCCCTTGCGGAGGAACACGCGAGCTGCCGAGGTCTTGCGGCGACCGGTACCGTAATTCTGCTGGATAGCCATGGCGTTTCCTTAGATGTCCAGCTGCTGCGGCTGCTGGGCGGTGTGCGGGTGCTCGGCACCGCCGTACACCTTGAGCTTGCGGTACATGGCGCGACCCAGCGGGTTCTTCGGCAGCATGCCCTTGACGGCGATCTCGATCACGCGCTCCGGGTGCGTAGCCAGCAGATCCTTGAGACTCGTGGTCTTCAGGTTGCCGACGTAGCCGGTGAAGCGGTGGTACATCTTGTCGTCCAGCTTCGCACCGGTGACAGCCACCTTCTCGGCGTTGATCACGACGATGTAATCGCCGGTATCGACGTGCGGGGTGAACTCGGGCTTATGCTTGCCGCGGAGACGGCGCGCGACCTCGGTCGACAGACGACCCAGGGTCTTGTTCGTGGCGTCAATCACGAACCAATCGCGCTTGACGCTCTCCGGCTTGGCGCTGAACGTTTTCATTTCGAAAATACCTGGTTTGCCGCCCACTACAGGGACGGAACACGGAATCGGTGAAAGCAAAGACGCGAGAGAATAGCGATTTATCCTGCATCGCGCAAGCCCACCTAACAGGTGAGCTTCGGGCCGACAATCATAGCATGATGACGCGGCCTTTACACAAGTGATGCCGTTGGCCGGGTCCGCTCGCCGCGACAAGCAGCCGCAACACGATCACCCCGCCAGGGCACCCGTCCATTGTAACGTGTGCAGGTTCCCACGTTCAAAGGAATCCCCGTGTCCGTCCGCACCCTGACCCCGTTCGATCGCCTGCTGGCCGGGCTGGAGCGCGCCATGGAGGCCGTGGGCGGCTCGCCGGAGGCGCACCGCCGCTCGCCGGGCGATGCCGTGCCCGATGCCGCCCTGGACGACGCCGAGCGCCGCCACGCCGCCGGCCTGATGCGGATCAACCACGTGGGCGAGGTGTGTGCGCAGGCGCTCTACATGGGCCAGGCCGCCCTGGCCCGCACGGAAGAAACCAAGGCCCACCTGCTGCACGCCGCCCAGGAAGAGACCGACCACCTGGCCTGGTGCGCCGAGCGGCTGAAGCAGCTCGAGTCCCGCCCCAGCCTGCTCAACCCCCTCTGGTATGCGGGCAGCTATGCCATCGGCGTGGCCGCGGCGGCCGTGGGCGACCCGATCAGCCTGGGCTTTGTCGTCGAGACGGAGCGTCAGGTGGAGGCCCACCTGGCCGAGCACCTGGAGAAGCTTCCGGCGCAGGATGACCGTTCGCGGGCCATCCTGAAGCAGATGCAGGAGGATGAGGTCCGGCATGCGGATGCGGCGCAGGCGCGCGGGGGGATCGACCTGCCCTTCCCGTTCCCGGGACTGATGCATGCGGCTTCGGCCGTGATGAAGGCTGTCGCTTACCGGATCTGAGGCAACCGGGATCGCGGGGGGAACCGCCCCCCCCAACCCACACAGGGGGGCCGTGTTGGGGGGGGGGGGGCGCGGGACACCACCCGCACCCGGCCCCCCAAAAAAAAACCCCCGGGGCCGGGGGGGTTCG
>NZ_JBQCFT010000157.1:0-2401 GCF_051958795.1 Luteibacter sp.
GGACGAGGCGTTCACCATCACCACCGCCGAGCGCAGGGCCTTCACGAAGCGATCGGCAGCGAGTATGTCGCGCGTGGCGATGACCTCCGTGTGATCGGAGCCGAAACGGCGGATATGGGCGATGGCCTCGTCGATGTCCGCGACGACGCGCACGGCGATCAGCAGGTCGAGGAACTCGGCGGCGTAGTCCTCGTCGGTGGCGACACCGACATCCGGGACCCGGATGCGTGTCGTCTCGTCGCCACGCACCTCCACGCCGCGGGCGTGCAACGCGGCCACGGCCTTGGGGACGAACGACGCGGCGATATCGTGGTGGACCAGCAAGGTCTCGAGCGCATTGCATACGCCGGGGCGGCTGGTCTTGCCGTCGATGAGCAGATCGAGCGCGAGTGTCTCGTCCGCATCCTTGTCGACGTAGAGGTGGCAGACACCCTTGTAGTGCTTGATCATGGGCACGCGCGCATGCTCGGCGACGAAGCGGATGAGGCCCTCACCGCCGCGCGGAATCGCGAGGTCCACGATATCCGTGAGCTGGAGCAGTTCCACCATGGCCTCACGGCCCGGGTCGTCGATGACGGTGATCGCTGATGCCGGGAGACCTTCGGCAGACAACGCGCTACGCAATGCGTCCGCGATCGCGAGGTTCGAATGCATGGCATCCGATCCACCGCGCAGGATCGCCGCATTGCCCGCCATGAGGCACAGCGCCGCCGCATCGGCGGTGACGTTCGGCCGGGCCTCGTAAATCATCGCGATGACACCGAGCGGAATGCGCACGCGTTCGACCGTGATGCCGTTCGGACGGACCTCACGTCGGGTCACCAGGCCCACCGGATCCGGCAGGCTGGCGACCTGGCGAATGGCCGCCACGACGCCCGCCAGGCGTTCGTCATCCAGGCGCAGCCGATCGAGCATGGCCGCGCTGGTGCCGTTCCGGCGCGCCGCCTCCATGTCGCGCGCGTTCGCTTCAAGCACGCTGCGAGAGGCTGCCGCGAGCGCATCGGCCATGGCGTGCAGCAGCCGCTGCTTCGCGACCGTATCGAGCGCGGCGATGGCCGGGGCGGCGTCGCGGCATGCCAGTGCCTGTTCTCGAAGGTGGGTCATGCGGTCCTCGCAGGGTCGGGGAGGATGACGAGATCATCCCGGTGGACGATGGTCTCGCCGTAGCTGTAGCCGAGCACGGCTTCGATGTCGCGCGTATGCCGCCGGGCGATCCGCCGGACATCCGTGGCGGAATACTGGGCGACGCCGCGGGCCAGCACCGTTCCCTCGGCGAGGATTTCGACGACATCACCGCGCGCGAACTCGCCAGCGGCGTCGACGACACCGCCGGGCAGGAGCGATGCGCCACGGCCACGCAGTGCGTCCAGCGCACCGGTATCCACGCTGATACGCCCCGCCGCGGGTGCATGCCGCAGCCAGTACTTGCGCGCGGCAAGGCGTGACTGCGGGGCACGCAGGCGGGTGCCGGTAAGCATGCCTTCGGCGAGGCGGGCGATGCAGCGGGTGTCGCGGCCGTCGAACAGCACCGTCTCGATACCGGCCGCCGCGGCCTTTATCGCGGCGTCGAGCTTCGTCCGCATGCCACCCGTACCGGCGGCGCTACCTGCCCCGCCCGCGCTATCGAGGTGCGCCGGCGTGACTTCGGCAAGGTCAGGCACGGGGAGTGCGGCCGGAACGGTGCGCGGATCCGCCGTGTAGAGGCCGGGAATATCGGATGCGATGAAGAGCACGTCCGCATCCACCAGCGCCGCGACGATGGCGGCGAGGTTGTCGTTGTCGCCGAGCTTCAGCTCGTCGACGGCGACCGTGTCGTTTTCGTTGATGACCGGGATGGCGCCAAGGGCCAGTAGCTCGCGCAGCGTCGTGCGGGCGTTGAGATAGCGCCGGCGGTTGCGCAGGTCGTCGTGCGTCAGCAGCACCTGGGCGACCGGCGCATCGAAGAAGGTTTGCCACAGGCCGACCAGCCGCGTCTGGCCGAGTGCAGCGAGCGCCTGGCGGCCGCTGAGGCCCGTACTGCGGTCGGGGGCCGGCGCGAGGCCACGGCCAGCCGCCACGGCGCCTGAGGAGACGATGACAACTTCCCTGCCCGCGTCGCGGCTTGCGGTGACGAAGGCGGCCAGCGCGTCGGCGTTTTCGCCGGTGAGCGCGCCCTCCGGCGTGGTCAGCAGGCTGCTGCCGACCTTGAGGACAGCCCGGCGCCAGCTGGGCAGGGCCTGTTCGGTGAAGCCGGATGCCATCGTGCCTCCGTCAACAGAACCGCGGTGGACCGTTGTGGGGGGGGGGGGGGGGGGGGGGGGGGGGGGCGGGGGGCCCCACCACGCCCCGCCCCCCCCCCCCCCCCCCCCGGCGCGGGCGCGGGCGCCCCGGGGGGGGGGGGGGGGGGGCGGGGGGGGGGGGC
>NZ_JBQCFT010000158.1:0-9316 GCF_051958795.1 Luteibacter sp.
GGGCACCGAGGTCGTGGTGCTCGCCAACGATGCCACCGTCAAGGGCGGCACGTACTTCCCGATGACGGTGAAGAAGCATCTCCGCGCCCAGGAAGTGGCGATGGAGAACCGCTTGCCCTGCATCTACCTGGTGGATTCCGGCGGCGCGTTCCTACCCCTCCAGGACGAGGTCTTCCCGGATCGCGAACACTTCGGCCGCATCTTCTACAACCAGGCCCGCATGAGCGCGCAGGGCATCCCGCAGATCGCCGTGGTGATGGGTTCCTGCACCGCGGGTGGCGCGTACGTGCCCGCGATGAGTGACGAAACCATCATCGTGCGTGAGCAGGGCACCATCTTCCTGGGTGGCCCGCCCCTGGTGAAGGCGGCGACGGGCGAAGTGGTCGATGCGGAAGCGCTGGGTGGCGCGGACGTGCACACCGCTGTCTCCGGCGTGGCCGACCACTTTGCCGAAAACGATGCGCATGCGCTGTCCATCGCGCGCGACATCGTCGGTTCGCTCAATCGCATCAAGCCCATGCCACTCGCGGTTCGCCCGCCGCTCGAGCCACGCTTCGGTGCGGAGGAACTCTACGGCGTCATTCCCGAGGATACGCGCCGTCCGTTCGATATCCGCGAAGTGATCGCCCGCATCGTCGACGACTCCGATTTCCACGAGTTCAAGGCGCGCTACGGCAAGACCCTCGTGACCGGTTTCGCCCACATCCATGGTTATCCCGTGGGCATCATCGCGAACAACGGCATCCTCTTCGGCGAGAGCGCGCAGAAGGGTGCGCATTTCATCGAACTGTGCAACCAGCGCAATGTCCCGCTCGTGTTCCTGCAGAACATCACCGGCTTCATGGTGGGTCGCAAGTATGAGAACGCGGGTATCGCGAAGGATGGCGCGAAGATGGTGACCGCCGTGGCCTGCTCGCACGTACCCAAGTTCACCGTGGTCATCGGTGGTTCGTTCGGTGCCGGGAATTACGCCATGTGCGGCCGCGCCTACGGTGCACGCTTCCTGTGGATGTGGCCGAACGCGCGCATCAGCGTGATGGGCGGCGAACAGGCCGCCTCGGTGCTGGCGACCGTCCGCCGCGATGGCATCGAGGCCGGCGGCGGCACATGGAGCGCCGACGAAGAAGAAGCGTTCAAGGCACCCGTGCGCGAGCAATACGAACGGCAGGGCCACCCGTACTACGCCAGCGCCCGTCTGTGGGATGACGGCATCATCGACCCTGCTGACACGCGTCGCGTGCTGGGCCTCGCTATCTCGGCGTCCATGAACGCGCCCATCGAGCAAGGCCGCTTCGGCGTGTTCCGCATGTAACCCATCCCGTGGGAGCGCGTTTGCGCGCGATGGGCCGTGCCTCAAGCCCCATCGCGCTCAAGCGCGCCCCCACGGTTCCCGGCGTGATAACCTCGCCGGTCCCATGTCCGATTCCTTCGACAGCACGGCACCCGAGATTTTCACGCCATCCGGCCTGAACCGGCTGGTGCGCGATCTGCTGGAAGATGCCCTCCCGATGGGCGTCTGGATAGAAGGCGAGCTCTCCAACGTGGCCCGGCCCTCTTCCGGCCATATCTATTTCACGCTGAAGGACGCCAACGCACAGGTCCGCTGCGCCATGTTCCGCATGGCGGCGTCGCGGCTTCGCTTCCGCCCGGCCGACGGCATGCACGTGCTGATGCGAGCCAAGGTCGGCCTGTACGAGGCGCGGGGCGAGTTCCAGCTGGTCGCCGACCACATGGAGCCGGCGGGTGAAGGCGCCCTCCAGCGCGAATTCGAGCAACTGAAGGCGCGGCTCGGAGCCGAGGGACTGTTCGACGCCGACCGCAAACGTACGCTGCCAGCCTTTCCCCGCCGCATCGGCGTGATCACTTCGCCTTCCGGCGCGGCCATTCGCGACGTGCTGAGCGTGCTCGGGCGGCGGCTTGGCCTGGCCGAGGTCGAGGTGTTGCCGGTGCCGGTCCAGGGCCGCGAAGCACCGCCTGCGATCGCGACGATGGTGAAGCGCGCCGCCGCCAGCGGGCGCTACGACGTCCTGCTGGTCACGCGTGGGGGCGGTTCGCTGGAGGACCTTTGGGCGTTCAACGACGAACAGGTGGCACGCGCCATCCATGCGAGCGCCGTGCCGGTGGTATCGGCCGTGGGTCACGAGGTGGACTTCACCATCGCGGACTTCGTGGCGGACCTGCGGGCGGCGACGCCCTCCGCGGCGGCTGAGCTGCTGGTGCCGGACAGCACGGACCTTGCGCGTAGCCTCGCGCGCCTGCGCCAGCGCATGGCCACGCTCGTCGACCGCCGGCTCCAGTCGGCCGCCCAACGGGTGGATCACCTGCATGCCCGCCTGAATGGGCAGCGGCCGCAGGCGCGGCTCGCGCGCGATGCGCAGCGCCTGGAAGCGCTCCGCCGCCGCCTGCACACGGCGGTAACCCAGTCAGGCACCCTGCGCCGCGCTCGCCTCGATCGCCTCCAGGCTCGCCTCGGTGCCCAGCATCCGCGCCTGCGCCTCATGCCCGTCCAGCAGCGCGTCGCGGCGCTCCACCAGCGCCTTGCGGCCGGCATCGCCCGCAGGCTCGAGCGCGACCGCCTGCGCCTGCAGCAGCAAGGCCGTACCCTGCATGCGGTGAGCCCGCTGGCGACACTGGAGCGTGGCTACGCCATCGTATTCGACCAGCGCGACGCCGTTGTTCGCCGGGCGAACGACGTCGCCATCGGCGAGCGCGTACGCGTCATGCTCGCCGAAGGCGAGCTGCGCCTCCTCCGCGACGCCTGAGCCCGCGCGGCAAACCGCCTCACGACAACTGAACGCCGGCGGTTGGATCATGGCCGGCATTGCCGCCAACGAGGGCCCGCCCATGCTCGAGAAGAGCTACCCCTACTACCTCGCCAACAAGCCCGTGAAGGCCAGGGCGAAGCTGGATGTCCTCGACAAGTACACCGGCAAGGTGGCAACCCGGGTCGCCCTCCCCGACGCGGATGCGCTGGAACGCGCGATTACCGCGGCCGCGGCGGCCACGGGCGCGATGAAGGCGTTCCGCCCCTGGCAGCGCCAGGCGGTACTCGAGCACTGCGTGGCGCGCTTTCGCGAACGCAAGGATGAACTCGCCTACGCGCTGTGCGTCGAGGCGGGAAAGCCAATCCACGATTCGCACGGTGAAGTCACCCGCCTCATCGAGACCTTCAAGATCGCAGCCGAGGAAGCCGTCCGCATCAACGGGGAAACGATTAACCTCGAAATCTCCGAGCGCGCGAACGGCTACAAGGGTTTCACCCGCAAGGTCCCGCTGGGCCCGGTAGCGTTCATCACGCCGTTCAATTTCCCGTTGAACCTCGTGGCCCACAAGGTGGCGCCGGCGATCGCGGCCGGCTGCCCGTTCGTCCTCAAGCCTTCGGAACGGACGCCACTGGGTGCACTGATCATCGGCGAGATCCTCGCCGAAACCGACCTGCCCAAGGGGGCTTTCTCGATCCTCCCGCTGGACGGCAAGTCGGCGTCACCGCTCGTGACCGATCCGCGCCTGAAGCTGCTTTCGTTCACCGGCGGCCTGATCGGCTGGGACCTCAAGGCGCAGGCAGGCCACAAGAAGGTCACCCTGGAACTGGGCGGCAACGCCGCCTGCATCGTGGACGCCGACCAGGTGGACCACCTCGATGCGGTGGTTGAGCGTCTCGTTTTCGGCGCGTTCTACCAATCCGGGCAGAGCTGCATCAGCGTGCAGCGGATCCTCGCCCATGACGATGTCTACGATGCGCTGAAGCGCAAGCTCGTGGCCAGGGTGAAGACCCTGAAAGCGGGCGATCCCAAGAAAAAGAGCACGTTCCTTGGCCCGATGATCGATGAGGGCGCTGCGCAACGCCTGCAGGGCTGGATCGACGAAGCGAAGAAAGGTGGCGCGCGCCTGCTTTGCGGAGGCGGACGCAAGGGCGCGATGCTTGAGGCCACGCTGCTGGAGAAGGTCCCGCACGATGCAAAGCTGCAGCGCATGGAGGCGTTCGGTCCCGTGGCCATCCTCGAGCGCTTCATGACCTTCGAGGAAGCGGTGGCAATCGCCAACGATTCGGATTTCGGCCTCCAGGCGGGCGTGTTCACGAACGACCTCCGGCACGCGATGCATGCGTGGGATGCCCTCGATCAGGGCGGCGTCATCGTAAATGACGTGCCCAGTTTCCGGGTGGACAACATGCCCTACGGCGGCGCGAAATCGTCCGGCATCGGGCGTGAGGGCGTGCGTTACGCCATCGACGACATGAGCGAGATCCGGCTCATGGTGATGCGCGATATCTAACCTGGCGTTTCCGCGGGCGCGAGACTGCCGATCAGCGTAGGGATCAGTTCGGAAACCGTCGGATGGATCGGCACCGCCCACTGGTAGGTTTCGATCGTCGCGCGGGCGTTCATCATGTCGAGCACGCCGTGGATGACCTCGTCACCACCGGTGCCGAGCACCGCAGCACCCAGGATCTGGCGGGTCTCCGCATCGGCGACCATAGACATGAAACCCCATGTTTCGCCCTTTTCGACGGCGCGGCCCACGCGTTTCATCGGCCGCTTCGCCATCAGCAGGGGTCGCCCGGATGCCCGCGCCTGGGCTTCGGTCATGCCGACCCTGCCGAGCGGCGGATCGACGTATAGCGCATAGCCGAGGATCCGCTCGCTGACCTTGCGGTTGGCGCCATCTAGCAGGTTGGCCGCCACGATCTCGTAATCGTTCCAGGCCGTGTGGGTAAAGGCGCCCTTCCCGTTGCAATCGCCCATGGCCCAGACACCCTCGGCCGTGGTCCGCAGGTGGTCATCGACCTTGATGTATCCACGCTCGTCAGTAGCCACGCCCGCCTTGTCGAGGCCAAGGTCATCCGTGTTCGGGCGTCGGCCGACCGCAAGCAGGACATGCGAGCCTTCCACGACCGGCGCGCCTTCGGTGCAGTCGACGCCGACGGTCACATTTTTCCCGTGTTTTCCGAGCGTGATGCAGCAAGCACTGGTCCGGACCTCGATGCCTTCGGCCTCCAGGAAGGCACGTATCTCCGCGGAGACGTCCTCGTCTTCCCTGCCGACCAGGCGCGGCCCCATCTCAACGACGGTGACCCGCGAACCGAAACGTCGATACATCTGCGCGAATTCGAGGCCGATGTAGCTGCCACCGACGACCACGAGGTGTTCCGGCAACTGCTCCAGCGGGATGATCGTGCTGTTGGTCAGGTAATCGACCTCGTCGATACCGGGGAAGTCGGGCACGTTGGCCCTGCCACCGACATTGAGGAACACCTGTGGCGCCTCGATCACTTCGCCGTTCACCTCGATCCGGCGTGGGCCGGTGAACCGGGCATGGCCGCGAATCAAGGTGAGCCCGGGCATGGACGCCAGCCAGTCCTCGTTGCCCTTGCGCGAGTCCAGGATGACCTGGCGGGCACGGGCGGCTGCCGTGGGCAGGTCGAACTCCATGGCGCCCGGATCCGATGCATAGCGCACGCCATATTCCGCGCCACGTCGTGCGAGATGGGCCGCGTATGCGCTAGCCACCAGCGTCTTGGTGGGCTTGCAGCCGGTGTTAACGCACGTACCACCGACAAGATGGCGCTCGATGATGGCGACGGTCTTGCCGTCCGCCGTCAGCCGTCCGGCGAGCGCGGGGCCGGCCTGGCCAGCGCCGACGATAATCGCGTCAAAAGTACGAGGCATGCGTTCGCTCCTGCTTGTCGGTGCACGGCTGGGCCTATCAGGTTTGACATAACCCAGTGGGGATAGCTTGCATGCCCGTGACATCGAGCGCTGCTGCCGAAGCCAAGCCTACAACGTGTAGGGCATGGATTAGGGCGACACGCGCGACGCGCTGATACCGGGCCCGAGCACCGCTGCGTAAAGTTCGCCAACACCGCCAAGGCAAGCCTCGCTTGCATCAACCTCAGGAACTTCTTACCGATGGCTCCTGCACACTTCGAGATGGTCCGCCCCATGACACGACCGATACCCACGCACGCCAAGGCTTCGCGCGGTCGCGCACTTCGACGTGTTGACCCGCCGCTGGGCACCGCACACGATGACGCCATGGAAAATCGCATCGCCAGCCTGGAACATCACGCGGCCGAAACCCGCGATCGTCTCATTCGCATAGAGACAACACTGGAGCATACCGCCACGGCCGAGTCGGTTGCCGCACTGGAGGTGCGCCTGGCGGCGCGCCTGGAAAGCGGCCTGGGTGCGGTGAAGAGTGAACTGCGTCAGGAGATGGCGGAGATCAAGGTCGAGCTGCTCACCGCCATGGGCAGCGTGCGAGCCGATATGGGCAACATGCGGTCCGACCTGATCAAATGGTCAGCCACTATGATGCTGGCCGTCGCGACACTCGCCTTCAGCGCGGCGCGTTTCATTCATTGAGCGTTGCGCCCCTGAACTGGTGACCCCGGCCCGATTCGAACGGGCGACCTTCCCCTTAGGAGGGGGACGCTCTATCCAGCTGAGCTACGGGGCCAACGGGGGCTAAGGATACCGGCTGTTCGCGCGCGCGGCCAGAAGGCCCGTCAGACCTTGTAGTAATCCCGATACCACGCCACGAAGTTGCGCACCCCTTCCGACACAGGGACCTTCGGCCTATACCCCAACTGCTCGCGCAGGTCGGTCACGTCGGCTTCCGTGTCAGGGACATCGCCCGCCTGCAGCGGCAGGAGATTCATGACCGCGTCGCGCCCGAGACATTTCTCAAGCGTCTTGATGTACGTCAGCAGTTCCACCGGGTGTTCGTTGCCGATGTTGAAGATGCGATAGGGACCGACACCGCTTGTTGCGGGGTCGGGCGCCATGGCGTCCCAGGAGGCATCACGTTGCGCCGGGCTATCCAGCGCCAGCACCACACCTTCAACGATATCGTCGACATAGGTAAAGCTACGCTTATGGTGCCCGTGGTTGAACACATCGATCGGCTTGCCTTCGATGATGTTCTCCGTGAACAGGAACAGGGCCATGTCGGGGCGGCCCCACGGCCCGTAGACGGTGAAGAAACGCAGGCCAGTGCAGGGAATCCCGTAGAGATGTGCGTAGCTATGCGCCATCTGCTCATTAGCTTTCTTCGTCGCCGCGTACAGGGTGAGCGGGTGCTCGGTGGACTTGTGCTCGGAGAACGGCATATCGCGGTTCGCACCGTAGACGGAGCTGGTCGATGCGAACACCAGGTGCTGCACACCGTGATGGCGGCAACCTTCGAGGATATGCAGGAACCCGGTGACGTTGCTCGACACATAGACATGCGGGTTTTGCGCGGCGTAGCGCACGCCGGCCTGTGCGGCGAGGTGCACCACGCGTTCCGGCTTGTGTTCTGCGAACACGCGCTCGACGATCTCGCGGTCGGCCAGGTCACCCTGGATATGCGTGTAGTTCGGATGATCGACGAAGCGGGCGAGGCGCGCCTGCTTGAGCGTGACGTCGTAATAATCGCTCATGCTGTCGAAGCCGATGACTTCGTCACCGCGTTCGAGCAGCTTCATGGCGACATGGGAGCCGATGAAACCGGCCGTTCCCGTTACGAGTACTTTCATGGTCAACGCCCTGGCATCAGATGCTCGCGGCCGTGGCGCCGCACGCTGCGTACCTTAGCATTACAGCCGTCCGTCGACCGCTTCCTTAGGTAATATGCCTTTGATGTCATAGACCACGGCGCGGCCGTTCGCGAGCGCCCGGATACCTGCCCCGCCCATCTGGCGGAACTGGTCATGTGCGACGGCCACCACGATGGCGTCGTATTCGCCCGCCGCCGGCGCGTCGGCCAGCACCGGCAACCCGTATTCCGCCATGCATTCCTCTGCATTGGCCCATGGGTCGTATACATCCACCTGCGCGCTATAGCCCTCGAACTCGCGCACGAGGTCGACCACCCGCGTATTCCGCAGATCCGGGCAGTTTTCCTTGAAGGTAAGGCCCATGACCAGGATGCGGCTGCCACGAATGGCGTGGCCCTTGCCGATCATGAGCTTGACCACTTCACTGGCGACGTGGCTGCCCATCGCGTCGTTGATCCGGCGGCAGGCCAGCAGGATATCCGGGAAGTACCCGACCGACTGGGCCTTCTGGATCAGGTAATACGGATCGACGCCAATGCAGTGCCCACCCACGAGACCCGGACGAAACGGCAGGAAATTCCACTTGGTGCCGGCGGCGGCGAGCACGTCCGTCGTATCGATACCGAGACGGTGGAAGATCAACGCGAACTCGTTGATGAGCGCGATATTGGCATCGCGCTGGGTGTTCTCGATGACCTTGGCGGCCTCGGCGACCTTGAGGGAGGGTGCCTTGTGCGTGCCCGCCCGGATGATGCGGCGGTAAAGCTCGTCGACGAAATCGGCGGTTTCGGGCGTGGAGCCGGAAGTGATCTTGGGAATCGTTGTCAGTCGGCGCTCACGGTCACCCGGGTTGATCCGCTCGGGACTGTAGCCCACGTGGAAATCGACGTTGAAGGCCAGCCCGGAGGTCCTCTCGAGCGCCGGTACGCAGATTTCCTCGGTGGCCCCCGGATAAACCGTGGACTCGTAGATCACCGTGTCGCCGGGACGCAGTACCGTGCCGATCGCCTCGCTCGCCCGCACCAGCGGGCCGAAATCCGGCCGCTTATGTTCATCGACCGGAGTGGGCACGGTGACGATATAAACGTTGGCCGCAGCGATCGCCGCCAGATCCGAGGTCACCTCAAGCCGGGTGGCGGAGCGGATATCGTCGGCGGAGGTTTCCTGGGTGTGGTCGTGACCCTGGCGCAACGCGGCGATGCGGCCCGTATCGATGTCGTAGCCCAGCGTCGGCAGGATCTTGCCAAACTCAACGGCCAGCGGCAGGCCTACGTAGCCGAGCCCGACGACGGCGATCCTCACTTCGTTCATTGGCACGCCAGCCCCTTGGCTTGGGTCAAAGGGCGCCAGATTAACGGAAACGACTCCTCCCGGGCGCTAGCGGGCGACCGAAAAGCGCCTCGGCGGCAATTCCGGCACCCGCCCTGGACGCTTTGCGTCCGTGCCGAAGGGTCGCCACACCCCATCGGCCCCTTCGATACCTATGCTGGCGTCCCCACCTTCGGCCGCGGCGCGGTTCATGGCTGCGGCCAGCGCCTCGTAGCGGGACTCACACCGGGCGACGATCCGCCCATCGAGTCGCACGGCCCAGCCCAGGCCATCTTCGGGAAAATAGGGAACCTCGTAGACGCGTGTCATTCGGCACTCCGGCATGCTGACAAACCCAGCTAAAGCATGGACTTGCAGGTGTCTTCGCACCGTAGGCGCAGGAACGTGCGCTCTGCACAGGTTCCCGACATCCGTCCCGCGCCGCACAACGGGAGGTGAAGGGGTCGT
>NZ_JBQCFT010000159.1:0-26860 GCF_051958795.1 Luteibacter sp.
CGTCGACGGGCCGGGCGCACCTGTCTGGGTGCAGGGCGACGCCCTCGCGCTATCACGCGTGCTGATGAACCTGATCCAGAACGCGATGATGCACGCAGGCGACGAAGGAACCATCAGCGTCGCGGTGAATACATTGGGCGAGCTCTCGGTAACGGATGAAGGACGCGGCGTTCCCCTCGGAGAGCGCGACCGCATCTTCGAGCCGTTCTACCGGACGCGCCCCAGCAGCACGGGCACGGGGCTCGGCCTGCATCTCGCGCGACAGGTGGTGGAACGCCATGGCGGAAGCATCGACGTGATCGATGCCGAGCACGGCGGGGCATGCTTCCGCGTGCGGCTACCGCTGGCGGCTGCCTGACCCGTTCAGGGCCGCCAGGCGGCGACGTGGCGTAGCGCCGCCTCACGCGCGGCGTCGATGGGCTCCGGCCGCGTCACGGCCGACAAGGCCTCGCGCGGCTTTTGCCTGAGGAAGTACGCAACCCGCTCGGCGTTGGCGCCGGAAGGGTGCGGAAGGCCCGCCACGATCCGGCCTGCATCAAGCCGGCCGCTGGCAACCATGCGATCGCAGGCGAACTGCGCCGTGGCGCCCAGCGGGATGAACAGAGCGTGCGGGAGCGCCGCGCATTCCGCGGCGAAGTAGGTATCGATCTGGTCGAGAAGCAGGGCACTCCTCGCGACGCTGCCGCCGTTGTAGTTCTTGCCGCCAGCGAACACCGGGTAGCGGAGGGCTGCTGAAAACTGCACCAGGTCGGTCCGTGTGGTCCACAGCTCCGCCGTTGACGCAATGCCCAGCCGCCCGGCGACGCCGAGGAAATCCAGCATGCGCACGAGGTGGCCGCGGATCGGGCCAGACCAGCTGGCGGCCCTTTTCGCAGCCGCGGCTGCCGCGTCGGCATCGTGGCCGGCCGACAGCTCGATTCGTGCGGTCTTCAGTGCCACCAGCGCCTGGAAGCGACCCGGCGAAAGCCCAACGAGCACGAGCGGCGCTGCGGCGTTTAGATAATCGAAGGGCGCGTAATACACCGCATATCGCGCATCGGCCGCCATCCGCAACGCATCCGGCAACGGCTGATGCGCGGAAAAATCAAGCGCGGCATCCCGCAGGACGCCTTCGTAGCGGTGGAACAACGCCAGGGAACCGGGGGACATGTGTCGTGCCGTGCTACGCGCGACTACCAGACTTCCACTTCGTAGATCCGCGTGGCGGGATCATCCGTCTGCGTAGGCCTGGTCACGTCGAGCTCCACGTAGCGTGCCTTCACCGGCGCGATGCGGTGCTCGGTGACGCTGGCGGTATTCGCCGTCACGTCCACCACCGGCTTCCAGTCCTTGCCGTCCGCTGACACGCGCACGGTGAAGGCCCGTGTGTTCATCTCTGCGGGTTCGTCGCCCGCACCCGCGTGCCTGATCGTGAAGCCCGACACCTGCTCCACCTTCCCGAGGTCGATCCGAAGCCAGCTGGGGACCTCCTTCGTGCAGAACGTATCCTCGGTCTTGCTGGCCAGCTTGCCGTTCACCGCTTTCACCGCCTCCTCGCCAGGTTTGCAGATGGGCGACCCGGTGACGGACTTGCCCAGCGCGAGATCGACGTGCGCCGCATGGGATGCCATGGGCAAGCCGAGCACGCCGGCAACGACGAGGCATGCAAATGCCGTCATGAGCGAACTCCTTGAACGGTTTGCGACGAAGGCGGGTGCTTCGGATCCATCCCGGCAAGCTCCTGTTTGGCGACCCTGGCCGTCTTGTGATTGCCGTCGTGGCTCCAGCCCGGCGGCATCACGAGATACATGAACTTGTTGCGCAGGCCGGGCGCGTGCCAGACATCCTTGCCGAGCAGGTAGAACTCGCCCAGGTACGCATCGGTCACGCTGTACGGTTTCATCGGGCGGGTGATGCCGTACTCGATCGTCACGTCGTCGCGCTCTTCGATGTACGTGCCGAACACCCGATCCCAGATCGGCAGCAGGTTGCAGAAGTTGGTATCCATGTAGACCACGTTACGCGCGTGGTGCACGCGGTGGTGCGAGGGGGTGAGGATGATTCGGTTCAGCACGCCGAGCCTGCCGTTCTTCAGCACGCCTTCGCCAACGTGGATAAAGCTGCCCCAGAAACCATCGATGATCATGATCAGCACGAGCAGCGGCGGGCTCACGCCAAGCACCATGCAGATGCTGGTTCGCACGAAGTCGGCGTAGGCGGCTTCCAGGAAAATGTGCGAGTAGTTCACGCTCATGTTCATCGCCACGGGGGCGTGGTGCGTGGAATGCAGGCACCACAGGATCCGCACCTTGTGCGCGAAGAAGTGATAGACGAAATGGGAAAGCTCCCAGGCGACATAGCCATAGAGCACGCCGTACCACGTCAGGCCAGCCTGGAAGAGCGCGAAGCGCTGGAACAGGCCGATGCACAGCGTGACCATGGCGATGGTGATGAAGCTGCCGATGAACCGGTTGAGCACCATCACCAGCAAGGGCACCTGGTAGTGCTCGCGCCGGAAGGTCTTCTGGGCGACGCTGCGCACCAGCTCGAAGACAAGCAGCAGGGGAAGGATCGGGCCGAGCGCGGCACCGAAGCCATCGACCGTGAGCAGCGCGCGGTAGTCGCCTTTCGCGATCAGCTCAAGCAGCGGGCCGAGGCCGAAGAAATCGAGCACCTGGCCATTTAGCCATCCGATCACATCCATCGCTGGCACCGCACCCCCATGTGGGAAGGTAACCGGTTTAGCACGATCTAAAACGCGCGGCAAGGCGCGCCGCGGATGGGTGTGATGATCATCGTGTTTCGGGAGGATGGCCGTCGGAGCGACGTTTTCGCCCGCGCAGTGCTATCGAGAGCGCAGCCTGTCCAGCCGCAACCGGTCCCGTTCGTCGGTAAGCCGGCGCAGTACCCAGCGCACCGAAAGGATCGCTCCCAACGCGCTACCGCCAGCGAGCAGCAACATCAGCACGATCTGATACGTCGCCGCCTGGAGCGGATCCATACCGGCAAGCACCTGGCCCGTCATGACCCCTGGCATCGTGATGATGCCGGCCGCGCTCATCTGGTTGATGAGCGGCACCATGGCGCGGCGGATGGCGTCTCGCGCGAGTGGCTGGGTGGCCTCGTGGAAAGGGTCACCGCGCATCAGCCGCGCCTCGATGGCCGCGGTCTCGGGCACGATGCCTTCCAGGACGCCCGCCATGCCGATGCTGACCGCGTTCAACACATTACCCAGCAGGATGCCTGCCATCGGCACGATGAAGCGCGGTGTCCACCCGGCCTCCCCTGGCAGCAGGCAGACAACGGCGAACAGGCAGGTGAGTAGTCCGGGGGCGGCCACACTCACAAGGCTTGCAAGGAAGTGGCCGTGCTGCAGGCGCCGTTTGGGACGGGCCGCCGCTTCCCGTGCCGCGGCCAGCGTCATGCCGAGCACGAGCAGACCCGTGAGCCACGCCGCATGTGCGGCAAAGACAGCGCGAAGGACAAATCCAAGCGCGACGAGCTGGAGCAGCATGCGCAGCGACGCGACCAGCAATGGCCCGTGGATGCGCAGGCGCATGCCCACGGATAGCGCGCTGTCGAACAGCAACACGCTCGCAGCAATGGCAATATCCGCCGGGTCGAAACTGATGGCGTTCATTCGCTGACGACCCTTCCGCCATCGAGGTGCAACACCGAGCCAGCCATGCGCGAGACCTGCCGCGCGTCATGCGTCGCCAGCACGATGGAGGCACCGGCGGCCATCACCACATCGAGGCAGTCCTCTACGCATCCGGTGGCACGGGGGTCGAGGCCGCTGGTCGGCTCATCGAGCAAGAGTACGCGGGGTACGGCCACCAGCGCCCTCACCAGAGCCAGCCGCTGACGTTCGCCCGTCGAAAGGCCGTGGATGTCACGCCCGAGGATATCGTCCGGCAATCGCACCGCCCGGCACCACCGGTCAGCCGCCGCCAGGGTCGCCGGGTCGAAATGCTCCGCCACCGATGGCCCCCACCAACCCGCCGACGCAGGCACGAGCGCGACGCGTCGACGCCAATGCGGTGCTGGCATCGCCGCGCGACGCTGGCCATCAAGACTGACATCGCCTTCGCCCGCATCAAGGTCGGCGAGCAAGCGCAGCAGCACGCTCTTCCCGGAGCCCGAGGCTCCCATCACCGCCATGCACTGGCCGGCGGGCAGGTGGAAGGACACCGGCCCAAGATGGGGACCGCGCAACGTTTCGACGCGAAGACCGCTGACGCTCTGGGACATGCGATGGATCCGGCTGCCAATGCAGGCATCGTGACCATCGCGGCTTAGCGCAAGCTTGCGCTGCCGTGAGTCATTGCCCAGACGGCGACGCGGCGGGCTAAAAGGCGCGCGTAAGGCGCTGCCGCGATACTAGGCCCGCAGATGACTTCGTGGATCCACCCGCCATGCATATCCTCGTCGTCGAAGACGATGGCCTCCTCGGACGGGCGATCGCCCGCGCCTTGGCGCAATCGGGCCATCAGGTCGACTGGGAACAGACCGGTCTCGCCGGCCTTGAGCGCCTGAAGGAGATCGCCTACGGCGTCGCGCTGATCGACCTTGGCCTCCCCGACATAAGCGGTATCGATGTCATCCGCGACGCCCGTGACGCACAGGTCACTGTCCCCATCATCATCATGACGGCGCGTGATGATATCCGCTCGAAAGTCGATGGGCTCGATGCCGGTGCCGACGACTACATGAGCAAGCCGTTCCATCTTGACGAACTCGGCGCTCGCATCCGTTCGGTCGCCCGACGCACCCGTGAACCCGCGGATAACATCATCGAAGCCGGTGATCTGTGCATCAACCTCGACAGCTTCGAGGTGCAGGTCGGCGGACATCGGGTCGACATCACCCGCCGGGAATTCGCCCTCTTGTCCATCCTCGCCAGCCACGCCGGGCACATCGTCCATCGAAACGCCCTGGAAAGCCAGTTGTATGGAGGCGACGCGAAGGTGGGCACGAATGCCCTTGAGGTCCTGGTGCATAGCGTGCGCCGCAAGATCGGTGCGTCTCAAATCACGACGGTACGTGGAATGGGTTACCTCATGCCGTCGCGTCGAGACCGGTGAAATCGAACACGCCTTCGCACAACCACACCGCAGCCCGCATAGGCATGTCCTGTTCTTCCGATTAGGGCAACAGGGACGACTCACGGATGGACCTCGCGTAACCTTCCAGCCGGCACGAGTCCTTCCCAGCCGTCCGCCAGGGTGACAGCGGCAAGGGCATACGACGGTGCCGGCCCACGACTTGCGTGGACCAAAGCGAAGCCACCGGGGTTTGCGGCTATCCACGCGCGCTCGTCCTCGATGCGGGGAAGCGGGCGGGGCAACCGCGCGAGATAGGTGATCATGCCCGGTTCGTCAACAACCGCGGCAACGACTACGCCCCTGCGCTGGAAGTCCTTCACCGCATCGGCAAGTTCCTGGGGGTCCATATGCGCCTTGGCGTGTCCCCCAAAGAGAAGCTCCGCCGATACCGCGGCGAGAAGCGCGGCCACTGATGCGATACGGAGTTGTGTTTCCCCTGGACGCGCACCCATGGAGCGGGTCGCCAGTGCGCCCAGGGAGAGGAGTGTCGCGGACGCCAAAGCCGCTACGTACCAACTCGCGTTCCCCTGCATGCCGATAACCGAATTGGCCACTGGCCACGCCCAGGCGAGGGCTGCCGCAGCCAGCAGCCAGCTTGCACGGTGGAATGCAAATGCCGAAGGTGCATGCCGAGCCATCGCACTGATGAAAAGCGCGGCACCGGGAAGGAGGGGAAGCAGGTAATGGATTTGCTTACCGCTTATGAGCGAAAACAGCACAAGCGCCGGCAGGAACGCGGCAACGGCAAACCGCCCTATCCCCGTACCCAGGGTTTGCCGCGCGGCGACGGGCAACTCGCGCACGCGAACCAGGCAGGCCCACGGCAAAAGGAACGGAGCGATCCATGGCAAATACCACCACATGCTTCGCTGGTGGGCGAAGCTATGTGCCACGCGGCCCACGGATTGGTGAGTCAACGACTGCACCAATGGCACGCCCTGGATCCGCGTCGCGCTGGCGATGGCCCAGGCTGCAAGGGGAACGAGGGCGATGACGAGGCTCAGGGAGAGGCCTGCAGCCAAACGCCAGGGCTTTTCGAGTGGCCGACCGAGCCACCAGCGCACGAACAACATGGGGCCGAGCATGTGAAGCAGGTACACAGGCCCCTTGGCGAGAAGCCCGCATATGCCCGCGACGATGAACGTGGCCACCCCGTAAACGACTTCACCCTGCACCCACCGCACCAGCCCCAGGAAACCAAGGGTCACGAAGAAGAGCAGCGGAACGTCGAACATCGCAATCGGTGTGAACGCGCCGAAGAGCACGAAGGGCAAGAGCACCCATCCCGCCGATGTCGCGTCCTGAAGGCCGAACCGCCGCGCGATAGAGGTCACTGTCGCCACGGCCGACGCCGCAAGTGCGATGCAGACAATCCTTGCCGACGCGGTCGACACACCGAATAGCGTCCATGCGACGTTGACGAGCCAGAACAACAACGGCGACTTGTCCATGTAGGGCTGGCCGTTAAGCGTCAATCCGAACACTTCACCCGATCGCCTCATCTCCCACGCGATCGACAGGTACCTCGTCTCGTCGATCGGCACCGACGGAAGCAGCAGCGCGGGAATCATCCACAGGAAAGCGATGACCCAGGGTCGGTCGCGCAGCCACGGAAACAAGAGCGTCGGATCGTTCATGCGCGCAGCCTAGCCACGCGCCCTTACACTCAACTTAGCGGTCTTGCGTTACGCATCGCGCAATGGATGGCTGCGGGAAGCACCACCAACACCATGGGAAACTGCAGCAATAATCCTGCAACAATTGCGACGGCCAGCGGCTGCTGCAAATCAGAGCCTTGTCCGAGCGCAAACACGAGCGGGAGCAGTGTCAGGATGGCTGCAAGCGTCGTCATCGTGATCGGCCGAAGACGGGTTCGCACCGCGCGGCGCATGGCCGAGTGCCAGCCGGTCTGCCGTGCCGTGGAAACATATTCCGAAAGCAGGAATATCGACATCTCCGTGCCGATGCCAATCACCATCGTGAGACCCATCATCGCCGTGACGTTCAGGTCGACGTTCGCCAACCAGAGTCCGGTGAACACCGCTGACGTCGACACGAGCGATGCGGCGATGACCAGCAGTGCGATGCGCATGCGACGGTAGAGGAACATCAGAAGGATGAATTCCGCGCCGATCGCCGCCGCGAAGACCTTCTTCAGCCCGGTGAAGGCGATTTGCTGTTGCTGGTAGAGACCGCCGAGTTCATAGCGGGCGCCCGCAGGCAGGACGCCGGGCTTTGCAAGCTCGGCCCGTACGCGCGCAACGGCCGAGGCGATGCCACCCTTCTCGATACGCGCGGTCACCGGCACCATGCCTTGCAGGTCCTCGCGCGTTATCTGCGGCTGGCCTGCGACGGCAGTGACGCGTGCAACGCGAGAGAGCGGAAACAGGTGGCCGTCCGGTGCGCGCACCGGGAGCGCCAGTAGATCGGCGATCCGCCAGGTGCGTGAGTCAATACCGCCAACGCGTACACCGACGGCCTTGATGGTTCCCGGGAGCTGGGTGGCGACAACCCCCGCCAGCGCATCCGAGATGGCCTGGGATACGAGCTGCACCGTCGCGCCTTCGGCGTTGGCTGCATCAGGATCGACGTGGACGTCCAACGCATCCCCGGCGACCTGGGCACCACTTTTCACATCGACCAGGCCATCGATCGACCCAAGGGCAGCCGCCACGCGATCGGCAAGGGGAAGCAGCGCCGATACATCGTCGCCATAGAGTTTGACCTCGATAGGTTGGGGCACCGCGGTGAGGTCGCCGATGAGGTCTTCCGTGAGCTGGGCGACTTCCACCTGTACGCCCGGCACGTTGTGCAAAGTCAGGTCGCGCACTTCGTTCATCACGTCGCTGGTCGGTTGTTCGTGGTCACGCTTGAGCTTGATGAAGAAGTCACCGTGGTACGACTGCCCCAGGTCGCCCCCGAGCCCCGTACCCAATCGGCGGGAGAACGTGTCGACGTTGCGGTTCATCCGGAGGATGGACTCGATCTGGGCGACCTCGCGCTCGGTTTCGGTGATGGAGGTGCCGGGCCTTGTGTAGTAATCGAGGACGAAACCGCCCTCGTCCGCTTCGGGCATGAACCCTGTCGGCACATGAAGGTAAGCAACGATGCCGAGCGCAAGCGCAGCGGCAGCGGCAAGTGCAGCGAGCCAGGGCCGGCGGAAGGCGGCACTGGCGAGGCGGCCGTGCCATCGGTCGAAACCTTTCTCCCATCGCGCGGGTGAATGCTTCCAGGACTCCGGTTTCGACAGGCGTGCCGCAAGGACCGGGACAACGAAGGCAGTCAGTACCCACGACACAAGCAGGGCCGCCGCCATGGTCATCGAAAGCGCGCGCGAGAATGCGCCGGTAACGCCGTCAAGGAACGCCAGCGGGATGAAGACGATAAGCGTCGCCAGGCTGGAACCGGTGAGCGGCACGAAGAACTCCCGCGCGGCGCCGAACACCGTGCCATCTGCATTCGGGTTACCTCCCCCGGCCACGCGCCGCGCCATGTGCTCGACCATCACCATGACATCGTCGATCACAAGGCCTACCGCGGCCGCCATGCCACCGAGCGTCATGATGTTGAAGCTCAGCCCGGCAACGGAGAGGCATAGCACTGTCGTGGCAAGGATCGCGGGGACGGCGATGAACGCGATCAGCACCAGCCGGAAGCTGCGGAGGAACAGGAACAACACGACGGCGGCCAGCACCATGCCAATGGCGATCGCATCGCGCACGCTTGTGGCGGATGCCGTCACCAGCTCGCTCTGGTCGTACCACTTCCTGAGCTTCACCCCTGGCGGCAGGGGAAGTGCCGCAAGCTTCTTCCGCACGGCGGCGGCTATCTCGACCGCGTTGCCATCCGGCTGCTCGTAAACGTTGAGCAGGACGGCTGGACGGCCGTCCTCGGCCACCCGCGTCCAGTCGGGTGCGACATCGGCACGGACGCGAGCCACCGCGCCCACCGTCGTCCGTCCTCCACCCGGCACCATGACGGGGATGGCGGCAACCGCCTCCGCATCCTTGATCGCGTTGTTGGTCACGACGAGGTAGAGCTTGTGTCGGTCCTGGATGCGGCCAACGGCACTGACCTGGTTGGTCGCGGCAATCGCGCCTGAGACATCCGACGCCGCGAGTCCACGCGCCGCGAGCGCGTGCGGATCGACCTCCACTTCAATTTCGGCGACCTGCCCTCCCTGCACCCCGACCCGGGCGAGTCCGGGCACGGCAGCGAGCATGGGCGCGATGCGGTACTGCGCGAAGTCGCGGAGGGCGACCGGTGACATGCTTTCGCTGCGCAAGGCATAGGAGATGATGGGAAACACCGTGGGGTCCATCCTGCGTACGTCGTAGGTGGTACCCGACGGCAGGTCAGGAAGCGTCCTGGCGATCGCCGCCTCGACCAACAACGTCGACGCGATCATGTCGCGTCCCCAACCGAAGTCGATCGACACCTGTGCTTCGCCACGCGACGTTTCCGAGCGGACGCTGTTGACGCCAGGCACGGAGCGGATGGCATCCTCCACCGGCCGCGTGACCAGTAGTGACGTCGTCTCGGCCGGCCGGTCGCCGGCGGACAGGTCGACCACGATCCGTGGAAACGAGACCTGTGGAAAGAGGCCCACCGGCAATCCCACGGCGGCAACCAGGCCCATGATGGAGAGCATCGCGGCGATCAGGAGCAACGCGGCCCCGTGCCGGGCCATGAACCCGCCGCCCGTCACTTCCGGTCCTCGCTGGTTGCCACATTCATGCCGTCCGCAACCTGCGGGGCGCCTGCAATGATCAATGGCAGGGCTGGGTCCACGTTGCCACCCAGGGCCATCCGGTCACCACGCTCGGCAAGCACAACCACAGGGACACGCCTGGCCTTGCCGTGCTGCACCTGGAAGACCATGTGCGCACCACCGTCCTCGACCACCGCATCGGCCGGAACCAGCCAGCCATCGGCTTCACCGATGGTGATCTCCGCGCGCCACGCGCTGCCTGCCATGGTGTCGCCATCCGGCGTGACGCGTACCGGGACAAGCCGTGTCTGGGTGTCGATGGCATCGCCGACCGCTGCCACGCGACCCGCAGTGGCGTCACCGCCTTCGACCGGCGTCATCACCACTGGCATGCCGGCATGGATGGCACGGACGAGCGTCGGTTCGACGCCACAGGCGAGCATGCGCTGCGACGTCGGCGTCACCGTCATGAGCGCACTTCCGGCCGGAACCAACTGACCTGGCGCCGCGGAAATGCTGGCCACCGAACCGTCGACAGGCGCCTTCAGCGTGATCGCACCGTCCACGCCCGCAGTTGGGAGCGATGCCAGTACGATCCGCGCGTCCGTCACCGCTTTCTCGGCCTGGCTGACCTGTTCATCCGTCGCCAGCTTGTCGGCTTGCAATCGGCGCAGGCGCGCCAGCGAGACCGATGCCGATTCAACCGCCGTCCTCGCCTGCCCGGCGGCGACCCGCGCGCTGGCCGAGAGCGTGGCGTGCCCTAGCACCTGTCCCCGCGCGACGTGCTCACCTTGCGCGACGTCTATCGACGAAAGCGCGCTGTCCGCCGCCACGGATACCGTCTGTTGGTAAATCGGACCGGGACTGACCGTACCGTAGGCGACGACGGTCCGCGCCATGGTCCCGCGAACCGGCGTCGACACCGTCACGGCGGCGGACGCCACCTCGTGGCCGGTGCTTCCATCCGATGGCGCGGTGCAGGCGGCAAGCACACACGCGGTCAGGACGATGGCGATTGCGTGTGTCGAGCGCATCATTCAAAGCCTTTCTTCGATTCGATCGCGGGCATGCCGATGCCCAGCAAGGTGTCGAGCGCGATCCGTTGTTCACGGATGGCCAGTTCGGTTCGCAGCAGCGCCACGCGGCGGGCCAGTGCTGCTGCGGTCAGGTCGGTGTAGGCAGCGCGGCCGAGGTCGCCGCGGTCGAACGCACGCGTGGCATGGGTCACCTGTGATCTCGTGCCATCCCCTTGCCCCATGCGCGCAAGCTCGCCTTCGGCAACGCGGTTGGCGGCGATCAGCGCCATGGCTTCATCCCGTGCATCAGCCACGCGCTGGCCGTATTCGTCATGCAATCGCTGGCGGCTGGCACCCGCCGCTTCCGCCTGGGCTTTGCCCGTGTCGAAAAGGGGAAGATCCAGGGTCAGCGAAGGGCCGCCATTGGTGACGCGGCTGTTGTCCTGCGACGCGTCGTAGCCCACGGAGAGGCCCGGGAACTGCGTGAGTACCGCCGCGCGAAACCGTGCATCTTCAGCCTCGTAACCCATCGCCAGTGCGACGAGGTCCGGACGGTGTGCGGGTAGGTCGTCAATGGCCCGCCTTGCACCTGGTTCATCCAGGGGAGCGAGCGGAGGAAGCGGCACGAGGGGAAGCGGCGCATCGAAGGCGAGCCCCATCAGCGCGCGAAGCTCGCGGCGTTGCCCCATGAGCAGCCGCTCGGTTTCTGCCGCTGCCTGGTCGGCCTCGCTGGTGGCCTGGCCTACGGGGAGACTCATGCTGGCGTCGACATCCCCGTGCTCGCGTGCGGCGGAAACGGCCGCCCATTGCGCCCGCAGGAGCTCGCTTAGCTCAACCTGCGCGGCGAGCAGCTGTTCGTTGAGCTGAATGTCGGTCACGAGCAGGCGGCCCTTTGCCACCGCCTGCCATGCGTCCCAGGCGAGTCCTGCGTCCACTTCGCGGACGGTGGCGCGCGCTTCAGCGTGGCGCGCCCGTAGCGTTATCCACCCATTGACGGGTTGCGAGAACGCGGCTGTCCATGCCGTTGCGTCGCCTGCGCCCGAGAGCAGGTAACCGAGGCTGCCGCTGAAGGTCGGATTGGGCGGCAACGCGCCGGCCTTTGCCTTCGCCCTGGCCTCGGCGTGACGCGTCCGTGCCTGCTGCAGGACGGGCGAATTGGTAAGGATGAGGCGCGTGACATCGCCCGATTCAAGCGCCTTTCCCGACGGGGGAGCCTCCTGAAGTAGATCGACTGACGAGGCGTAGGTAGCGCGCGTATCGAGAGGTAGCGGCGCGTAACGCACACAGCCACCAAGAGCGAGCCACGCCAGGCCGGTGCTTAGCCACCTCGAAACAGGGAAACGCATGCGCGGGTAGGGTGTCGTGGGGAATGGGGCCCACGCTAGCTAAGCCCGCTTAGGAGAATCTGTGCTTGTCAGCGTGCCGTGGCGGCCCGTATGCAATCGCGATGGCGCCGACACACGGGATGTCGTGCGCGAGGCCCGGTGGGCGACGCGAAAGAGGACTGAATCGTGGGGGACCGCATGGGGAGGAATGGCGCGCCCGGAGGGATTCGAACCCCCGACCAATGGCTTCGGAAGCCACTACTCTATCCGGCTGAGCTACGGGCGCGTACCTGAGCGGTCGGGCATTGTAGCGGGAATGCCCCCCGCAGGCCTAGCCTCGGCTTCAGGCCCGGGCGGCGGCGGGCTCCGCGCCGGCCGCCACGGCGCGCAGGGCCTCGCGGTAGCGGCGGCTGCACGGCAGCACCGTGCCGTCGGCCATGTGCAGGCGGGCTTCGCCGGCGTCGAGGGGTTCGATCGAGGTGACCTGCGCCAGCTGCACCAGGTAGCTGCGGTGGGCGCGCACGAAGACGGCCGGGTCGAGCCGTGCCTCGAGGGCCGCCAGCGTGCTGCGCAACGGGTAGTCACGGCCACGCACGCGCAGGTTCACGTAGTTGCCGGCGGCCTGGGCCCATTCGATATCGGCGGTGGCCACGAGGAAATCGCGGCCCAGCTTGCGGACGAGGAAGCGCTCGGGGCGATCGACGGGTTCGACGGGCGCGGCCTCGTCGTCGGGCTCCGCCAGCAGGCTGGCTTCGCCCGTGCTTCGCCTTCCGAACCACTCCACGGCGTGGATGAACACCACGATGTAGAAGAACGTGCGGACATCCTTCAGGTATTCGTAGATGAACTGCAGGCCGAGGTTGCCAGGATCGTAGCTGTCGCCGCCAAGTCGGTAGCCGAGCAGCCTGAGAAGATCCATGCCGGTGATGTGGAGCACGCACCACAGCACGCTGCCCACGATGTAGTACGGCAGGTAGCGCCGCCAGGTATCCGCATGCAAGGGCCAGCGGTCGCAGGCAATGAGCAGGAACGGGAGGAGCAGCAGGGACACGAAAGGGCTGCTGACTTCGTTGATGACGATGTGCCAGGTGGCATACGGCACGTGGTAACGATCGGCATCGATGCGCGACGTAAGCACGTTGCTGATTGCCGCGGTGCCGAAGATCACCGCCCACAACAGGAACATCAGCCAGCGCCGCCGGCGGCGGGCGGTGTCGATATCGTGGCCAGGAGGCGTGAGCGCAGGTTCCATGGGCGCAGTGTATGACGTTGCGTGGCGTATCGCGCGCAAGCCCAAAAAAAGGGCCCTTGCGGGCCCTTTTTCTTACTTCGCCTTGTACAGCTGGGTCAGCCAGTCCGGCTTGCTGTTGTCGCGCTCGAGGTGCGGGTACTTCAGGCCATCGTGGTATTCGATCTTGATGGTCTTGTACTGGTCGAAGTTCTTCACCAGCAGCTCGATCGGAGCGGAGGTGCCCTTCGCGGCGGTCACGGCATCCTTCAGCGCATCGCCGTCGAATTCCTTGCCGTTCACGGCGACGATATGCATGCCCGGCGACAGGCCGGCGTTGAAGGCCGGGCTATCCCAGCGCACGTCGGAGATATCGCCCTTCGACGACACGCCGAAGCCGGCCGAGTAGGTCAGGTCGGTGTAGTGGCGGCGGGCTTCGAAGGCCTTCACGGCTTCCGACGGCTTGTCGTTGTAGACCAGCTTCCAGCCACCGCGCTCGATGCCTTCGAGGTCGCCCTTGTGGCCGTCGACGCGGTCACGCAGGTACTTCGCCCAGTCGTACGGGGTGATCGAGTTCAGCGTCGAGGCGACTTCGTCGAAGGTGTACGGGTTGACCTTCCAGTCACCGTCCTTCATGCCGAAGAAGGCCTTGGCGAAATCATCCAGCGAACGCTTGTTCTTGGTGAGTTCGCGCAGCTTGGTGTCGACGTCCAGCCAGATCATCTGGCCGCCCGAATAGTAGTCCTCGCTCATCTGGTAGTTGCGGTACGAGAGCGGGCGACGCTGGGCGATGGTCGGGTCGTTGGTCGTATCCTGGATGTTGCGCCAGGACAGGCCCGGACGGCCCTTGTCGTAGGTGGCGGCGACGAGCGCGAGCAGGTCACGCGCCTGGTCCTGCGAGACGAGGCCCGAACGTGCGGCGACCACGTTGCCCCAGAACTGGGTCTGGCCTTCGTACACCCACAGCAGGCTGTCGCCCATCGGGACGTTGAAGCTCGGCGTGGCGAGGTCGGCGCCGCGGCGGTACTTGCCGTCCCACGAGTGGTTGTATTCGTGCGCCAGCAGGTCACGGCCAAGCCAGCTCTTGTCCCACTCGGTGAAGTAGTTCGGCTGCGCGCTGTTTTCCGACGAGCGATGGTGCTCGAGGCCGATGCCGCCGAGCTTTTCGGTCAGCGCCAGCAGGAAGTCGTAATGGTTGTAGTGGCGCGCGCCGTACAGCTTGTCCATCTGCTTGACGAGGTTGCGGTGGATCTCGAGGGCTTCCGGCTTGATCTCCAGCGACTTCGCGCTGTCGGCCACGATATTCAGGTGCACCGGCGAGCGGCCGTTCGGATCCAGGTCGACGCGCTTGAAGTAGCGGCCGGCGAAGATCGGCGAATCGACCAGGTCATCGAAGTTGATGTTCTTGAAGGTGACGGTATCGCCATCCTTGCTCGCCTGCTCCAGCGCGGTACCGAACTGGAAACCGGCCGGCAGCTTCACCGAGGGCTCGAACTGGACCTGGTCGGCGCGATAGCCGGCCGGGTACAGGGCCACCTGGTTCCACTGGACGTTGACGATGTCCGGGGTCATCACGATGCGGCCCTGGCGCGTGTCCTGCGGGGTCAGGGTCTGGAATTCCAGGTCGACCGACGAGGCGCCGGCCGGGACGTCCACGTGGAAGGCATATACGTTGTATTCGTCACGGGTCCACTCGAGGCGCTGGCCATTGGCCTTCACGATAAGGCCGGCGAACTGGTCGATCGGGCCGGTCGGCGAATGGTGGCCGGGGATCCATTCCGGGAACAGGAGGGTCAGCTTGCCCGGCTGGGCGGGGACCGTTTCCTTGACGCGGAAAATGCGGTGGTCGGTATCGGTGGCGTCGACGACGACCTTCACGGTGCCGTTGAACGGGCCATCCTTGATGGCGGGAACGTCATCCGCGGCGAAGGCGGCCGTGGCGCCGATACCGGCCAGGGCGGCCAGCAGCGCGGAAGCAAGAAGGGTGGATTTCAAAAGATTCTCCCGTGGAGCATGTGGATCGCCGGGCGGTCCTGCCTGCGAGTGGGTCGGCGCGGTCCCCTGCGGTCCGCGCAAGCCACCGATGCTAAAGGGCGGGGGGTGGGTGCTCCCTATGCCAGAGGTCACGGGGGGCGGCGGAATACCTGTCATGGCATCGCAGGTTAAAACGACGTAAAATCGTGCCGCCCACAGGGGGCCCACCGGCGAAGGGGCCGGTGCAAACTTTCAAGGATTCAGGGACTAAACATGCAAAAGGTTCTGCTCTCGGTGGCCGCGGCCGCCGCTCTTTCGTTTGCTTCGCTCTCGGCCACGGCCGCCACGCACGATGGTGCATTCATCAGCGTCACCGGCGGCAGCTCGCGGTATGACGTGAGCCACGCCAACTTCGACGACAAGAAAGACAGCTCGGTCGGTGCCCTGGCCGGTTACCGCTGGGTTGTGGATCGCCCGTTCTCGATCGGCGTGGAAGCGGGGTACGTCGATCTCGGAAAGATGAGTTCGACCGAAGATTACTGGGTCGTCCCGGCATACGGGATCCACGATACGTTGAGCTACAAGTTCAAGGGCAAGTCCGTGTTGATCGGTGCGAACGGCAAGTGGGATCTGCCGAACGGCTTCACCATCACCGCCCACGCCGGTCTCGCGCATTCGCAGATGGATTATTCGATCCGTGAACGCGATACGAGCCCAGGTTTCGACAAGACCTACAACCTGCTTGACGAGACCTCGCACGACAACGCCATCTACGCCGGCCTCGGCTTTGGCTATGACTTCAACGAGCATTTCGGCATCACGGTCGTATACGACCACTACGCCCTGAAGGCTGAAGACATCACCGGCGACAAGCGCACCGTGAACGTCGGCGTGTTCGGCGGCAACCTGGAATACCGCTTCTGATAGCGGCCTGGCGGCCATGGCAGCGGTCTGTGACGCAGGTCACGATCAGCTGTCATGGCAGCCAATCAGAAAGCCTCGTAAGATAACGCCGCCCCAAGGGGCTCGCCGGCAACGGGGCCGGCAGACTTACAAGGACTCAGGGACTCATCATGCAAAAGGTTCTGCTCTCGGTGGCCACCGCCGCCGCGCTCTCCCTCGCTTCGTTCTCCGCCGCTGCCGTGACCCAGAACGGCGCATTCATCGGCGTTTCTGGTGGCCAGTCGCACTACGACATCAGCCACTCCTCCTTCAGCGACCACAATGACACTGCGGTCGGCGTTGTCGCCGGCTACCGCTGGGTCGTGGATCGTCCGTTCTCGCTCGGCGTCGAAGTCGGCTATGTCGATCTCGGCAACATGAAGGGGTCGGAAACCTACACTTCCAGCGTCTACGACGTGGACTACCGCGCCAAGTTCAAGGGCGAGGCACTGCTTGTCGGTGCCAACGGCAAGTGGGATCTTCCGCACGGCTTCACGATCACGGCACGCGCCGGCTTCGCGCATTCGCGCAGCAAGTACAACGAAGATTACTTCGAGACGTCCGCCTGCTGCGGCAATCCGGAGTTCCACTACCGGGGCCAGTCCAATGACAACGGCATCTATGGCGGCCTCGGTTTCGGCTATGACTTTAACGAGAACTTCGGCATCACGGTGACGTACGACCACTACGCCCTGAAGGCGGAGGACATCACCAGCGACAAGCGCACGGTGAATGTCGGCGTGACAGGTGCGAGCCTGGAATACCGATTCTGGTAATTCCCCACGGTGGTGCAACCAGAGAAACGGCCGCATTCGCGGCCGTTTTTTTGTGCGGATCCCACCAGGGCCCGTACTGCAGGCTTTTTCGTTTGGCCGCCTAAACCCCTATACAACCTTACGGTTCTTCGCTATAACCGATAGCGAGTGCTGCGATGCAGCACGCATGGGATTCCGAAAGGAAGCATTGAACAGTCACCCGCCCGCGGCATAGCCAGCCGGGCTGGTCGGGTGCACCCCAGGGTTTGTCCGTCGAAGCCAGACGGGAGCGTGCCGCGCTCCCGCGAGTAGCCGTGCGCCATGAAAACGTACCGAGGAGACGTTAGCCCATGTCCAGTCGTATCACGCGACCCCGCCATATCGCACTTGCCGTTGCGCTCGCCCTATCAGCTCCGCCGGTATTCGCCCAGTCAACGACCGGTGGCATTTTTGGCCAGGCCCCTACAGTAGCCGGCCAGACCGTCGTTGTGACGAGCGATACCGGCCTCAGCCGTGAGGTACCCGTCGATGAGCGCGGCCGCTACAGCGCCACCCAGCTACCGCTCGGCACATACACGGTCAGCCTTCGCGCCAACGGGCAAACCATCGACAGCAGGCAGAACATCGTATTGAAAGTGGGCGCCGGCACCGAGGTATCGTTCGTGTCGACTGCAAAGGATGCGCAGGACCTGTCCGGCATGACGGTGTCGGCCTCCGCGCTTGCCAAGATCGACGTTTCGAGCATCGATTCCCGGACGGTGGTGACGTCCGAACAGCTAGCCAAACTCCCGTTGGGCCGGAATTCCGAGGCGATCGCGCTGCTCGCGCCCGGCGTCGTCAACAACGGCGGCAACTTCAAGGGTGCGACGGGTCACTCGCTGGTGAGCTTCGGTGGCTCGGCCGCGTCTGAGAACGCGTACTACGTGAACGGCTTTGCCACCACGGACCCCTTGCAGGGCTTCGGCGGTCTCTCACTGCCGTATGGTGCGATCGAGCAGCAGGAAGTTTACACAGGCGGCTACAGTGCCCAATACGGCCGCTCCGACGGCGGCGTGATAAACGTAGTGGGCAAGCGCGGTACCAATGAATGGCACTTAGGTGCACAGGTGCTGTGGGAACCCGCCTTTGCCCGCGCCAACCAGCGAAACCGTTATTACGAGAGTGGCCTGCCCGCGTCGCCACGCGCCGGAAACCTCTACTCGCCCGATAGCGAGAACAGCAGCGATAGCACCACCGTGAGTGCGTATGCCGGCGGCCCGCTGATCAAGGACAAGCTATTCGTTTTTGTCGCCGCCGAATACCAGCGCCAGGAAGGCAACACGGTGAACCCGGTCACTGGGTACACCAGCACGAAGCCGTACGAGGATTATCGCTACAACTCACCCCGCTGGTATGGAAAGCTCGACTGGAACATCACCGATAACCACATCCTGGAAGTCACCGGTGCATCGGATAAGTACCAGACGTCCGGCACGGTTTACGATTACGACTACACATCGCGCACGCGCCTCGCCCGCATCGGCGCAGATGACGACACCAAGAACGGTGGCGACCTCTGGACCGCAAAGTACACAGGCTACATCACCGACGACCTGACGATCAGTGCGCAGTACGGCAAGCTGCACACCACCGCGTACGATTCACCGGGTGGTTACGACCCGTCACTGACGTACGTGGACGGCATCGTCAACCAGAACCCCGCCCTTAATGGTGGGTCTCCGCGTGGCAATACGCAGACTGTCTCCAGCCTGATTCCTGCCGGCAAGGGAAACCGTACAACGAACACGCGCATCGATATCACCTACAGGATCGGCGACCACGCGATCACCGCCGGTATCGATAACCAGACCGCGACCGCACTGGACCAGGGCTCAGTGACCTCCGGCCCGGGTTACTCGTGGACCTACGGCCAGGGCGATCCGAACACGCCCATCTCGACGGGCCTGGGTGTGCCGGCGACCGGTGGTTTCCCGAATGGCGCGGGCGGCTATTACGTCATCCAGAACATCAATAGCAGCCTCGCCACGGTGCGCTCCACCCAGCGCGCGCAGTACATCGAGGACAAGTGGCAGTTAAATGACCGCTGGCTGCTTTCGTTCGGCATCCGCAACGACCAGTTCGAGAACTTCAATGCCGATGGGGACGCGTTCATTACCCAGCACAAGCCGCAATGGGCACCGCGTCTTGGCGCCAGTTGGGATGTGAATGGTGATGCCACCTTCAAGGTGTACGCGAACGCAGGTCGCTATTACCTTGGCCTACCGCTGAACCCAGCACTCAATGCAGCTGGCGGTGCGCTCACCACCTCGCAATACTTCACCTATGGAGGCATCGCGGCGGATGGTACGCCGACTAACCTCACCGCCATCTCCGTGCCCGTGGCGGCGAACAATACCTTTGGCCAGTTGCCTGATCCGAAGACGGTAACCACCAAAGGGCTGAAGTCTGAATACCAGGATGAATTTATCCTCGGCTTCACGAAGACCCTGGGTAGCGACTGGGTTTATGGTGCGAAGGCCACGCAGCGGATCCTGCGCAACGCCATCGACGACTATTGCGATATCGACCTGGTGCTCAACAAGGCCCAGTCGCTGGGATATGACGTGACGACGTCGAGCAATCCGGTGAGTTGCTGGCTGTTCAATCCCGGCAAGGCCAATACGTTCAACCTGGTTGACACGTCAGGCAACTACGTGAGCGTGCCGCTTTCCAACAAGGAATTCGGCTTCCAGGGCCTGAAGCGCCGCTACTACGGGCTCGAGACCTTCCTCGAGCATCCGTTCGCCAATGGCTGGTATGGCAAGGTGAGCTATACGTTCTCGCGCAGTTACGGCAATACCGAAGGCCAGCTGCGCTCCGACCTGTTCCGCGAATCGCGCGGCACTGGGCAAACGGCTGTGTCGACCACGCAGGACTGGGACAACAGCTACATCATGGTCAACACCAATGGTGTGCAGAACAACGATCACAAGCACCAGTTCAAATTCTTTGGCTATTACCAGTTCACCCCGGAATAGCTGGTCAGCGCCAACCTCAGCCTGATCTCCGGCGCGCCCAAGCCCTGCCTTGGTTACTTTGGCGCGGACCGCACCGACCCGGCCGGTTACGGCAACAGCTATCACTTCTGCTACGGCGAACCCTCGCCCCCAGGCAGCCACGGCCGGCTGCCGTGGATCCGCCAGCTCGACATTGGTGCGACCTACCGGCCAGCGTTCGCGGAAGACCGGCTGGCGTTCAACCTCAACGTCTTTAACGTGACCAACGAGCAGAAAGTGCTGGCGATCTTCCCGAACTCCGAATCGAGCCCGAACCTGTCGAATCCGCTGTATGGGACGCCGACGGCGTTGCAGCAACCGCGGTATGTACGGCTTAGCGTTAACTACGATTACTGAGGAGATGACGCGCAGGCATGCCCCCCGCAAATGCCCGCTGCAAATGGAAGCGCCCGGCGATCGTGAATCGCCGGGCGCCTTTTTCATGCCCAGACCGACAAGCACCGGCCATCGCGGGAGCGCGCTTGCGCGCGATGGGCGTTACGACCGAGCCGGAATCTTCAACCCACGCTCGACTCCCGGTCGCGACGTACCACGCTCCAGCCACGCGATGACGTTCTCGAACTGGTCGAACTCCACCAGTTCACGCGCACCGTAGAAGGTAACCAGGTTATTCACCCAGCCAAGGGTGGCGATATCGGCGATGGTGTACTCGTCGCCAACGATCCACTGCTGGCCAGCCAGCTGCTTATCGAGCACGCCAAGCAAACGCTTCGCCTCGTCCACGTAACGCTGCAGCGGCCGCTTGTCTTCCCATTCACGCCCGGCGAACTTGTGGAAGAAACCGACCTGGCCAAACATCGGGCCGATGCTCGCCATCTGGAAGAACACCCACTGGATGGTCTCCCATTTCTTCTGCGGATCCTTCGGCAGGAACTTCCCGGTCTTCTCGGCGAGGTAAAGCAGGATGGCGCCGGATTCGAACAAGCCGATCGGCTTACCGTCCGGGCCGTTCGGGTCGATCATGGCCGGGATCTTGCCGTTCGGGTTCAGTGATTCGAACTCCGGCAGCTTGCTCTCGTTCTTCATGATGTCGACGAGGTGCACCTCGTACGGCAGGCCGACCTCCTCCAGCATGATGGAAGCCTTCACCCCGTTCGGCGTGGGCAGCGAATAGAGCTGGATGCGGTCGGGATGCTGCGCCGGCCAGCGAGAGGTGATGGGGAAATCGGAAAGGTCGGCCATGGGAGCGCATCCTGTGGTGGGCGAGGGTCAGGTCTTCGAAGGTAGGGGGCGGGAGGAGCCGATTCAACCGCCCTGCCCCGCCAGCCGGCCTTCGGCTTACACTCGGCCGAGCCTGCCACGGAGCCCGCCATGACCGCGTATATCGCCCTCCTCCGCGCCGTGAACGTCGGCGGCACGGGGAAGCTACCGATGACCGAGCTGAAGGCCATGTGCGAGGCGGAGGGGTTCGAGGGCGTAAAGACCTACATCGCCAGCGGCAATGTGGTGTTCACCTCTCGGCTTAAGGAGAAAGCGGTGAAAGACGCTCTCGAAGCGCGCCTCGCCGATTACGCGGGGAAGCCCGTCGGGGTCATGGTCCGGACCGCGGCCGAAATGGCGGCCGTCCTTGCCGCCAATCCCTTTCCCGGTGCCCCGGGCAACCGCGTCGTCGCCATCTTCCTCGACAGCGCCCCGCCGAAGGACACCCTCGCCGCGGTCCGCCACCAGGCCAGCGAGGAGATTCGTCTCGGCAAACGCGAGGTCTACGTCCGCTACGACGACGGCATGGCCTCATCGAAGTTGGTGATCCCCGCCGCGAAAGCCGGCACCGCCCGTAACATCAACACGGTAGCGAAACTAGCGGAATGGGCTGCAGCCCTGTAGGAGCGCGCTCGCGCGCGATCCAACCGCACAATCACTCGCGATTGAGCTTGCTGTGCCGCGCGCCGTAGGCAAAGTAAACCACCAGCCCAATCGCCATCCAGATCGCAAACCGCTCGAACGTGATCCACGGCAGGCCATAGATCAGGGCCAGCGAGAACAGGATGCCGAGCGGCGCGGTGAACCACACGGCCGGCGTGCGGAAGTTGCGCTGCAGGTCGGGCTTGCGGACGCGCAGCACCAGCACCGACGCGCAGATCAGGATGAATGCGCTCAGCGTGCCGATGTTCACCAGCTCCGCCACTTCACCGATCGGCAGCAGGCCGGCGACGACGGCGGTGAAGATGCCGAGGATCATGGTCGGACGCGCCGGCGTGCCGAAGCGCGGATGCACCTTCGAGAACCACGCCGGCAGCAGGCCGTCGCGGGAGAGCGCGAACCAGATGCGCGCGGCACCGAGCATGAAGGCGAACAGCACGCTGATCACGCCGATGACGGCGGCGATGGCGATGATGTTGCTGATCCACGGCAGGCCGATGGCATTGAACGCATCGGACACCGAGGCTTCGCCGCTCAGCGAGCTGTACGGGACGATGCCGGTGAGCACCAGCGATACGGCGATATACAGGACCATGGCGACGGCGAGCGAGAGCAGCACGGCGCGCGGCAGGTCACGCTGGGGATTCTTTGCTTCCTCGGCGGCCGTGGTCAGGGTGTCGTAACCGAAGACCGCGAAGAACACTACCGATGCGCCGGTAAGTACACCGTGCCAGCCGAAGTGGCTCACGCCCTTCGCGTCGAACATGCGCTCAGGGATGAAGGGATGCCAGTTCGCCGTGTTGATATAGAACGCGCCGACGCCGATCACGAGCGCGACGCCGATGACCTTGATCGTGACGATCAGCGTGTTGAGGCGCGCGCCCCACTCGGTGCGCACGGAAAGCATGATCGCGACGAGCAGCGAGATGCCGGCGGCGATGATATTGAAGCGGTGGCCGTCCGTCGGTGCGGCGACCGGCTCGGCGAAGCTGACGCCCAGCGAGCCGACGGCGTGCTGCCAGTAGAACTTCATGGTGTCGGCGCTCATGCTCTTCTGCGCCCATTCCGGGAGGTGCACGCCTGCGGTTGCGAGCAGCACCTGCACGTAGCCCGACCAGCCGATGGCGACCACCGCCACCACCAGGGCGTATTCGAGCAGGAGATCCCAGCCGATGATCCAGGCCGCGCCCTCGCCGAGCACCGCGTAGCCGTAGGTGTACGCACTGCCGGTGACCGGGATAAGCCCGGCGAACTCGGCATAGCACAGGGCGGCACAGGCGCTGCCCAGGCCCGCGATGATGAAGCTGAGCGCCACGGCCGGGCCGGCGTTCAGGGCGGCCTGCTGGCCGGCCAGCACGAAGATGCCGACGCCAATGATGCCGCCGATACCGATGGCGGTGAGCTGCCACAGGCCGAGGACGCGGCGGAAATCCGAGCGCTTGCCGACCTCCGCCTGCAACTGCTCGACGGACTTATGGCGAAGGAACCTGGCTAGCGACATGGGGCGACCCGCGGTGTGGCAAATGACCGGGGATCATAGCGGGCCCGCAGGCGCCGTGTCGCCCGTAGGAGCCCACCCTGTGGGCGACGGCATTCGCCGGAAAGCCACAGGACCTGTGGCTGTCGGGTGAAAGATGTCGCCCACAGGGTGGGCTCCTACGGCGGGTTTAGCGGTGGTCTACGGCTTTGCGGCCCAGGGCCGGGTCGTCGGTGAAGAAGGCATCGATGCCGGTGGCCAGGTAGGCGCGGATCTCCGCTACGGAGC
Source organism: Luteibacter sp. (assembly GCF_051958795.1). Lineage (GTDB taxonomy): Bacteria > Pseudomonadota > Gammaproteobacteria > Xanthomonadales > Rhodanobacteraceae > Luteibacter. The sequence continues at coordinate 23,717 of NZ_JBQCFT010000159.1, forward strand.
CTTCCTCATTGCGGGCCGCATCGCCGGCGCCGTTACGGAAATTCGCCGCCAGGAAGTGATTCTCCGGGCGGAAGGTGTACGGATGGACCTCGAGGCCGGCCGCGTGGGCATCGTGGACCAGGGGGGCCACGGGCGCCAGCTTCCCGTCGGCGGCCAGCGGGATGATGCTGCGGATCGAGGGGCCAATGGCGTCGGCGTAGGCACGCACGGCCTTCAGCCCGGCCGGGGTCATCATGGCTGCGTAGGTCAGCGCGGGCTGGTCGGCCGGGTGCTCATCGCCCACCTCCATCAGATGGAGCAGGCGGATGTTCGGATGATCCTTGCCCAGCTTGCCGCGCAGGTACTTCAGGTTGTCCACCTCGAACGACTGGATCTCCACCGGAGCCGTACGGGTATAGGCATGCGCGGCAAGGGTCGCAAGCACCTTGTCTTCCATCGGCAGGCCGATGCCGCGGAAGTAAGTGGAATGCTTGATCTCCGGGATGATCCCCAGGACCTTGTCGCGCGCCGAGGCCTCGGCGGCGACGAACTCGATCATCTCGTCGAAGGTGGGCACCGTGAACTGGCCATCGAAGGCCGTGTTGGCCTTGCGGATATCGGCCAGCCGCTCGCGGGCACGCAGTGTCTTCAGCTCGGCGAGGGTGAAGTCTTCGGTGAACCAGCCGGTGATCTGCACGCCATCCACCGTCTTGGTGGTCTTGCGGCTCGCGAATTCGGGATGGGCGGCCACGTCCGTGGTACCGCCGATCTCGTTCTCATGCCGCACCACCAGCACGCCATCCTTCGTCGAGACCAGGTCGGGCTCGACGAAGTCCGCGCCGTCGCGAATGGCGACGGCATACGAAGCCAGGGTGTGCTCGGGCCGCAGGGCACTGGCCCCGCGGTGGCCGATCACCAGCACTTTCGCGGCGATGGGACGGGCATCCATGGCTTCCACGGTCATCGGCAAGGCTCCGCACATGAGGGCAAGGAGGCCAAAGGATAGCGCCGTCTTCATCATCAGAAATCCGCCGAAAGGGTCACGAAGCTCTGCCGCGGTGCGCTGGCGTGGAACGCGAGGGCGCGGCCCTGCGGATCCGTCGCCGCGAACGCGGTGAGGTTGGTCGCGTAACGATGGTCGGTGAGGTTGGTGATGTTCAACGCCAGGGTCAGTGCCTTCAGCTGGCCGATCGCGCCGAAGTCGTAGCTCGCACCGAAATCGAACGAGGCGGCGCCTGCGACGCTCTGGTCGTTGGTGTACGTGTAGTAGCGCTTGCCGGTGTACTTGCCACGCAGGCTCGCCGTCCACGGACCCGTGGTGTAGCTCACTTCGCTCGCGAACATGCGCTTGGGCGTATCCACCGTGGTCTTGCCCTTCACCGGCACCGGCACGCCATTGGCGACGTAATTGTCATCGTACTTCGAACGGTTGAACGACGCCGAGTTGTACCACTGGAAGCCCTGGATCGGCTTCCAGATGAAGGTGAACTCCGCACCGCGGCTGCTGACCGAGCCGACGTTGACGAAGGCCGTGTTGCACTCGGGGCGCGTGCCCACTTCGATGCTCGGGCACGGGTTGAGCGAGAGCAGGCGGTTGTCGAACTTCACGTCATACAACGCCACGGAGGCCTCGTAGGCGGTACCGATGCTGCGGAAACCGCCATCGATGCTGCGCGACTGCTCCGGCTCCAGGTTGCTCCGGGTGCCGTTGAATGCGGCCTGCGATACCGACTGCGGGCCGCCCGCGCCGCCACCCTGGAACGAAGCAATGTTTTTCGCATAGGAAAGGAAGACTTCCTGGCCCTCCGCCAGCTTCCACGCCAGGCCAGCCTGCGGCAGCAGGGCCTTCTGCGCCTTCAGCGTGCCGGTCGCGTACGGGCTTTCCACGCCCGGCAATTCCACGGCCTTCATCGTGGTGTGCGGGCTCTTCACGCCGACATCGACCGACAGGCGATCGTCGAACGCCTTGAAGCTGTCCTGGATGTACGCCTGCTTCGTGGTGATGGTGTAATCCTGCGCGAACAGGCGGCGATCCGGGCTCTTCAGGTAATAGTTGTCACTGACCGGGCCATCGATCCAGTAGAAGTTGCGCTCGACGTGGTGGTCGTTCTGTTCGTACCACACGCCGCCTTCGACATGATGCGCGCCGAAGTCCCACGACAGCGATGCGATCGCGCCGTTGCGGTTGATGGTGTAGTTGGTGCTGCGGATGCTGATCGGCAGTTCTTCCGGCGTGCCGGGGAACGACTTCTGCCCGGGCGACCACCAGTGGCCCTGGCCGGCATTCTCATGGTGGTAGACCTGCGTGTGCAGCGTGCCACCATCAGCCACGTTGAAGTCGCCGGCGATGTAGTAGAGGTCGTCGCGGCGCAGCGCGCGGCTCTGGTAGTAGGCATCGTCGATGTTGTCGACACCGCCGCTAAAGCCGCAGCGGGCGTCCTTCACGCCGCCGATCGTGTACGCCGGCGCGCAATAGGCCGCGGCAAGCGCGCGATTCCAGTCCGGGGCGTAGAGGTTCCAGTCCCAGCCCAGGCCACGACGCATGCCACTCTTGGAGAGGTAGGCGTAATCGGCCTGGCTGGTGCGCGAGGTATCGGCAAAGCCGGTGATGCGGTTGCCATCGCCGAACTCGTACACGGCCTTGCCGTTGAACTGCTTCGTGGTGGTCTTCGAATCCGGCTGCGCCCACATGTCCGCATCGGCCTTCACGCCCGACAGGTACATGGAGAAGCCCTTGTAATCGCCGGTGTCGATGCGCGCGTAGGTGCGGCGGTTGTGGTCACTGCCGAAGGTCTGCGCGGCCTTGCCACCGAACTTCGCCGACGGGTCGGCCGAGAAATACTGGATGGTGCCGCCGAGGTTGCTGGTCGAGGCGGTACCGAGCGCGCCGATACCTTCGGAGAGCTCGACGGTGGACATGTTCTCGGCGATGAGCGCGCGGGAGATGTTCAGGCCATTGTAGTTGCCGTAGGCGTTATCGCCGAGCGGCAGGCCGTCCAGGGTGTAACCGAGGCGGGTGGTGTTGAAGCCACGCAGGGTGATCGACTGCGACTCCTCGTTGGCGCCGAAGGCATCGTTCGACTGCACGCTCACGCCCGGCAGCCGGTTGAGGATCTTCTGAGGGCTGGTCCCCGGCGGCAGGACCTTCTGGTCCTCCGGCACGAT
>NZ_JBQCFT010000160.1:0-2642 GCF_051958795.1 Luteibacter sp.
CCCCCCCCCCCCCCCCCCCCCCCCCCCGCCGCCCCCCCCGGCGCTCCCACAAGGGCCCTGGGGCCTACGGCGAGGTTTGGACGGCCAGATGGGGCGCGTGGCGCCGGGCGGGTTAACATCGGGGCATGGCTACCTACCCTACCCTCAGCGCCGGCATCGGCCACACGCCCCTCCTTCGCCTGCGCCAGGCGTCGGAGGCCACCGGCTGCGAGATCCTGGCCAAGGCCGAGTTCCTGAACCCCGGCGGGTCGGTGAAGGACCGCACGGCGCTGGGCCTGCTGGACGACGCCGAACGGCAGGGCCTGCTCCGGCCCGGGGCCACGCTGGTGGAAGGCACGGCGGGGAACACCGGCATCGGCCTGTCCCTGCTGGGCAACAGCCGCGGGTACCGCACCATCATCGTCATGCCGGACACCCAGAGCCGCGAGAAGATCGACGCCCTGCGTGCGGCGGGCGCCAATGTCCGGCTCGTGCCGGCCGCGCCCTGGACCGATCCAAACCACTACGCGGCCACCGCCCGGCGGATCGCCGCGGAGCTGAACGCCGCGGACCCGGGCAGCGCGTGGTTCGCCAACCAGTTCGACAACCTCGCCAACCGCCAGTGGCACGAAGACCACACCGGCGCCGAAATCTGGGAACAGACCGGCGGCAAGATCGATGGCTTCGCCAGCGCCTCCGGGACGGGTGGCACCATCGCGGGCGTGGGCCGGGCCCTGAAGGCCCGGCGCAAGGACATCCTGGTGGCGCTGGCCGATCCCGCCGGCTCGGCCCTCGCGAACTACATCAACACCGGCGAAGCGAAGGCCGAAGGCAGCTCGATCACCGAAGGCATCGGCAATGGCCGCCTCACCGCCAACTTCCTCGACGCCCCGATCGACCTGGCCTGGAGCATCCCGGATACCGAGTCGGTCCCCGAGATCCATACCCTGCTCCGCGAGGAGGGCTACTGCGTCGGCCTTTCCAGCGGTGTGAATATCGCCGGCGCCATCCGCCTGGCCCGCCACCTGGGCCCCGGCCACACCGTGGTCACGGCGCTGTGCGACAGCGGCATGCGCTACCAGGCCAAGCTGTTCAACCCGGCCTTCCTGCGCGAAAAGGGCATCGCCGTGCCGGACTGGCTGGCGGCGGCCTTCAAGGGGTAATTCCGCGCTAGAATATGGGGTTAGCCCTTCGACGCGACCCCAGATTCCATGTCTTCACACCTCACCGAGACCAAGCGGCGGCGCAGCTTCGCCATCGTCAGCCACCCTGACGCCGGCAAGACCACCCTGACCGAAAAGCTGCTGCTGTTCGGCGGCGCGATCCAGATGGCCGGCTCGGTGAAGAGCCGCAAGGCGGCCCGCCACGCTACATCCGACTGGATGGCGCTGGAAAAGGAACGCGGCATTTCGGTCACGTCCTCGGTCATGCAGTTCCCGTACAACGGGGCCATCGTGAACCTGCTCGACACCCCGGGCCACGCGGACTTCTCGGAAGATACTTACCGCGTGCTCACCGCGGTCGACTCCGCGCTGATGGTGATCGACTGCGCGAAGGGCGTGGAAGAACGCACCATCAAGCTCATGGAAGTGTGCCGCCTGCGCGATACGCCGATCATGACCTTCATCAACAAGCTCGACCGCGAGGGCCGCTCGCCGATCGAACTGCTCGACGAAGTGGAGTCGGTGCTGGGTATCGCCTGCGCGCCGGTGACCTGGCCGATCGGCATGGGCTCGCGCCTCAAGGGCGTGTACCACGTGCTGCTCGATGAAGTGCACATCTTCGAGCCGGGCAAGAACTTCACGCGCCAGGATTCGACGATTTTCAAGGGCGGCCTGGATAACCCCGAGCTGGTCGCGCGCATCGGCGAAGCGGCCTTGCAGGAAGCCCGCGACGAGCTCGAGCTCGTGCTCGGCGCATCCAACCCGTTCGACGTGGACGCGTACCTGTCGGGCAAGCAGACGCCGGTGTTCTTCGGCTCTGCCGTGAACAACTTCGGCGTGGAACTGCTGCTCGAGTTCTTCGTGGAGCACGCGCCTTCGCCGCGCTCGCGCGATACGCTCACGCGTGAAGTGCTGCCGCAGGAAGAAAAGCTCACCGGCTTCGTCTTCAAGATCCAGGCGAACATGGATCCGGCGCACCGCGACCGCGTGGCGTTCATGCGCATCTGCTCGGGTACTTATACCGCCGGCATGAAGATGCAGCAGACGCGCACCGGCAAGGAGGTGCGTATCGCGAACGCACTGACCTTCATGGCGAGCGATCGTGAAATCGTCGAACGCGCCTATCCGGGTGACGTCATCGGCCTGCACAACCACGGCACCATCACCATCGGCGACACGTTCACCGAAGGCGAAGGCCTGTCGTTCACGGGCATCCCCAACTTCGCGCCGGAACTGTTCCGCCGCGCGCGCCTGCGCGATCCGATGAAAATGAAGGCGCTGCAGAAGGGCCTGGCGCAGCTGTCGGAAGAAGGCGCCACGCAGTTCTTCCGCCCGCTCATGTCGAACGACCTGATCCTCGGCGCGGTGGGCGTGCTGCAGTTCGACGTGGTGGCATACCGCCTGAAGGACGAATACACCGTGGACGCCACGTTCGAACAGGTGGGCGTGGCGACGGCACGCTGGATCCACTGCGACGACGCGAAGAAGCTCGAGGAGTTC
>NZ_JBQCFT010000161.1:0-2080 GCF_051958795.1 Luteibacter sp.
AGCTTCACCACCCAGTCGCTGTCGGTGCCACTGGTCGATGAGAGCAGATGGACCCGCGGTTCACCGGAGACGCCCATCGGCTGCTCCAGCACGGGCGATACCTAGGTCAGCACGTAGGTGCGCGTAGCGAACTGGCGCTGGTCGTCCACCAGCCATTCCGGCCACGAATCCTCGCGATCGGCCACGCCATGCGACCACGACTGGATCGGGCGCACGCGATACGGCACCGGCTTGGCGGGATCCGACACATACGTGTCGTCGCCGGCGGCAGGCGCCGTCGTAGCGAAGCCACCCTTCGCTTCGACGTACCAGCGCTGCATGCTCGGCGCACAGCCGCCGCGGCACGCGGAGGGCCACGTATCCAGCTGGCGCCACGCGTTCTCGCCGGTGACGAAGGCGTTCACCGGGGCGACGTTCGCCTTCGGCGCGCCATCCTTCAGGTATTGCGCGAGGAACGGCCGCAGCATGGTCTGGCGGAAGGTCTTACCAGTATCGCTGCCCAGTTCGATCGCGCCGATGGTGCTGGCATTTTCCCAGGTCTTCGCATGGCGCCACGGGCCGAGCACCAGCCATAGCTTCTCGTGGTTCGGGTCACGCGGGGCGAGCGCGCGGTACACCGCCATGTCGCCGTAGTTGTCTTCCTGGTCCCACAGGCTGTGCACGAGCATCGTGGGGACGGTCATCGGCTCCTTCGCCGCGATCCGGTCCAGCGCCTGTTCCGACCAGAAGCTGTCGTAGGCCGGGTGGGCCAGCAGCTTCTGCCAGAAGCCAAGCGCCTCCATGCCGTAGGCGCGGCCGATATCGCCAGCCGAGCCCTGCAGGTAGAGGTCGTAATCGTCGCGGTAGCCGGTGGTCCAGCCGATGTTGCTCTTGCGGGAGTTCACCATGCCGTAGATGTACGGAATCATCTGCTGGCGGAAGGCTCCCCTGTGGAACCAGTCGTCGCCCATCCAGCCATCGATCATGGGGTTGATCGGCACGGCTACCTTGAGCGCGGGATGCGGGTGGATCGTGGCGATCATCGCCTCGAAGCCATCGTAGGAAATGCCGATGATGCCGACCTTGCCGTTCGATTCCGGCACGTGCTTCACGAGCCAGTCGATCGTGTCGTAGATATCGGAGGATTCATCGATCGCCGTGGGGTTGCCATGGCCGATCGGCGGCCGGTTCATCACGAAGTCGCCTTCGGAGCCGTTCTTGCCGCGGATGTCCTGGATGACGCGGATATAGCCATCCTGGACGATGATGTCGGCGGGGTTGTCGTAACCGCGCAGGGTCGGGCCGAGGTTGGGGCTATCGGAGCGATGGCCCATGCCGTCGGCACCGTAAGGCGTGCGGGTCAGCAGCATGCCGGCGTGCGTGGCGCCCTTCGGCACCAGGATCACCGTGTGCAGCTTCACGCCGTCGCGCATCGGGATATCCACCGTGCGCCGTTCGAAGGTGAAGCCCGGGTTGGCCGGCGTGAAGTGCGCCGGGATCTCCGTGGGCAGCTCTTTATAGGTCCTTTCGCCACCGACCGCCGGGGTCGCGAGGCCCCCGGCGGCAAGCGCGACGATACCCAGTCGCAGGAGTGGATGCATGGTGGTTCCGTCAGAAGTCGTACGTGATGCCGAAGCGGGCGTAACGCGGCTGGGTGTAGCTGATCACCTGCTGGTAGCCATCGTTCACCGAGTTCGTGCTGCCGGAGACCGGGTTGGTCCGCTGCGAGCGCTGCTGGTTGAGGATGTTGAACACCGACACGGTGAAGGCCAGCTTCTTGTCGGCCCAGAGCGGACGATACTCGATGCTCACGTCGACCAGCTCTTCCCACGGCTCGCGGCCCTTGGCGCCATAGGCCGACGGCACGCCGAAGCAGAAGTGGTAGTAGCTGCCGTAGCCCGACGGATCGCCTTCGTTCGCGCCATAGCGGCCCAGGCACGACTTGGGCAGGCCCGACTGGATGAGGATGTTGGCCGAGACCAGCCATTCCGGTGCGATCTGGTAGGAGCCGTAGATCTTCAGCTGGTGCTTGCGGTCGTTGCCCAGGTCGCCATTCGCGTAGTTCATCAGCGTGGCGTAATCCCAGTCACGTGAAGCGGCG
>NZ_JBQCFT010000162.1:0-9194 GCF_051958795.1 Luteibacter sp.
CGCCCCCCCCCCCCCCCCCCCCCCCCCCCCCCGGCCGGCTGGCGGTGGGGGCCGGGGCCGAGCGGGGCCCGGCCCCCCCCCCCCCCCCCCCCGCCCCCCCCCCCCCCCCCTCCCACAGGGGTGCGTCGGCGTGCTCAGCCCAGGTGGGTGAGTCGCGCCTTGAGCGTGTCGAGCATCAGGTCGTTGCCCGCGCCCGGCGAGGTGCGTGCCGCCAGGCTGGATTCCGGGGAACGGCCTTCGCCGGCCGACGCGGCGGTTTCCGCGGCGGCGCGGTAGGCATCGCGGAATGGGACGCCCGCCACGGCCTGCTCGATCGCCACGTCGGTGGCGTACATCGCCGGCTCGATCGCGGCACGCATCTTCTCCGCCTTCCACTCGAAGCGGGCGAGCATGTCCGGCAGCAGCTCCAAAGCACCCAGGCCCATGGAGAAGCCATGGAACAGCGAGCCCTTGGAGAACTGCAGGTCGCGCTGGTAACCCGACGGCAGCGAGAGCAGCTGCTCGATCTCCGTACGCGCGGCAGCGACGCTGGCATAGCTCGCACGGAGCAGCTCGACCACATCCGGGTTCCGCTTGTTCGGCATGATCGATGAGCCGGTGGTGTACTCGGCCGGCAGCTTCACGAAGTCGAACTCGGCCGTGGTGAAGAGCGAGAGATCCCAAGCGAGGCGGCGCGTATCGAGCAGCGCGGTACCCACGGCGTCGAGCGCCGCCATCTCGAACTTGCCGCGCGACAGCTGCGCGTAGATCGGCGACACCTGCATGCGCGAGAAGCCGAGCGCCTGCGTGGTATGCGCCCGATCCAATGCCACGTTCACACCGTAGCCGGCCGCCGTACCCAGCGGGTTCGCGTCGATGAGCTCGAGCGCCTGGCGGGCGCGCAGCGTGTTGTCGATGAACGCCTCGGCGAACGCGGCGAACCACATGCCCGTCGACGAAACGACCGCACGCTGGATATGCGTGTAACCCGGCATCGGCAGTGCTTCACCGGCCGCACGCTCGAGACATACCTCGGCAACGCGGCGGCACACGGCTTCCAGCGCCAACAGCTTCTCCTTCAACCAGAGGCGCGTCGCCACCAGGATCTGGTCGTTGCGGCTGCGACCCGTGTGCACACGGCGGCCGGCATCGCCCAGACGCTCGGTCAGGCGCGCCTCGATCGCCGAATGGCCGTCCTCGAAACGTTCATCGAGCACGAAAGCACCCGCGGAGAAATCCGCGGCCAGTGCATCGAGCTCACGCTTCAGGGCATCGCGCTCCTCCGCGGAAACGACGCCGATGTTGGCGAGGCCTTCGACGTGCGCCTTGCTCGCCGTGATGTCGTGCAGGAAAAACTCGCGGTCGAGGACCACGTCGTTGCCCGCGAGGAAGCGCATGATCTTCGCATCGACCTGCGTATCGGATTTCTGCCAGAGCGGCTGGGTCATCGTCGGTCCTTACAGCGGGATGGCGGTGAGCTCGTCGAAGCCGAGCGCGCGGTTGACGTTCTGCATGGCCTGGGTGGCCGCGCCCTTGAGCAGGTTATCGAGCGTGGCGACCACGACGACACGGCGGCCATCGACCGACAGCGCGAAGCCGCCCACATCGAGATGGTGCTTGTGCGCGACCTGGCTCACCCACGGCGCCTCGTCCACCACGTGGATCAGCTTCTCGCTGGCGAAGCGCGCCTCGAACCGCGCGACGATGTCTTCGCGCTTCGACGGCTTTGCCAGGTAGAGGTTCGTCGTCACGGTGAGGCCACGGAAATGCGGGGCCACGTGCGGCATGAATTCCACGGGCAGGCCCAGGTGGCGGCTGGCTTCCTTCTCATGCATGTGCCCGGTGAGCGAGTACGGCATGAGGTTGTCGCGCAGCTTGTCCGGGTCGTTGCGGTCGGACGGCGTCGTACCGGCACCGGAATAACCCGAGACGCCGAAGGAGACCGGCGGCGCTGCCAGCAGGTCCTTGATCGGTGCGATGGAGCACTGGATCGCCGTGGCATAGCAACCGGGGTTGCTGATGCGCTTCTCGCCGCGCCAGCGGTCCCGGTACAGCTCCGGCAGGCCGTAGTACCAGCGCTCGTCGAAACGATAGTCTGCGGAGAGATCAACGATAACGGTACTGCCACCGGCCTTGTCGATCGCCTCCACGTACGGCGCGGCCTTGCCGTTGGGCAGTGCCAGGATCACCACGTCGACGCCCTGCTCCGCCACGGCGGCGGGGTCGAGGCTCGTGTAGTGCAGTTCGCCCTTGTACACGTCGTTGTGGTCGGCAAGGCGCTGGCGGTCCAGCTCGCGCGAAGACACGAACGACAGCTCGAGCGAGGGATGGCGGGCGATAAGGCGGATCAGCTCGGCGCCCGTGTGGCCGCGCGCGCCGACGATACCGATGGTCTTGGTGGCCATGGCTTGGGTCAGTCCTGCAAGGTAGGGATGCGGGTGGCGCAGTGCGCGACGCAGCGTTCGATATCGGCGAAGTTATCCAGGCCGTACCAGAACACCTTCCAGCGCGACTACTTGAAGCAGCCGTCGGATTCCGCGTAGTAGAAATGGTTGATGGCGTTGCCGTGGCGCGAGCGCCAGAACAGCGTCGGGTTCTCGTCGCGCATCACCTGCCAGACGGCACGGCCAAGGCCCTCGCCCTGTGCGTCGTCCAGCACCGCGAACTTGTCGAGGTAGGCAAAGCCGTCCTCGTGGGTCAGCACCATTGCCGCACGGTAATTCTCCGACACGTACAGCCGGTACAGCTTCGTGCGCTCGAAGTAATCCGGCACCAGCGTGCGGCCGAAACTGGATTCGATCAGCGAGGTCATCCGCTCGAGATCGACGCCCTCCCACGAATCGAAGCGCAGGACGCGCTCACCGCGACGAACCAGCGTACCCGAGCCCTTGTGGGTGAACAGTTCCTTCGCGAGATCGGCCGGGCGCGTGATCGACACCGACGAGGTCAGCGGCAGGTCGTCCAGCAGGTCCTTGATCTGCTCGATCTTCAGGCGCATGCCCGAGTGCAGCCAGGGCTGCTCCAGCAGCTGCTCATACTCGGTCGACAGGTTGATCGAGTCGATGATGTTGCCTTCGCCATCGAGCAGGCCGCCCGTGCCGGTGAGGAACACGATCTTGTACGGCTGCAGGACGCGCACCAGTTCGTTGGCGGCGAAGTCAGCGTTGATGTTGAGGATCTGCCCCGAATCCGTTTCGCCCAGGCTGGCGATGACCGGGATCGAACCGGCGCGCAGGCTGGCCTCGATCGGCGCCAGGTTGATCGCGCGCACCTTGCCGACCAGGCCGAGCTGCTCCGGGTCGAGGAAATCGGCGGTGAACACGCCCGAAGGGACGGACGTGGCACGCGTATCGACTTCCTGCAGGGCTTCGACCAGGCGCAGGTTCTGCGACTGGAAGACCCGGCGGACGATGGCGAGGGCTTCGGGCGAGGTCACGCGCAGGCCGTTCACCGTCTTCTTGACGATGCCGGCGGCCGAGAGCTCCTCGTCCAGCTGCGGGCCCGCGCCGTGCAGCACGATGGGCGTGAGGCCCACCTGCTGCAGGAACGAGAGCGACGAGGTCAGGTCGGCCAGTTCATCGCGCAACACGGCGCCGCCCACCTTCACCACCGCGAAGCGCTTGGCATCGAGCTGGGAGAAGCGCTTGAGGTACTGCTGGATCTCGCGCGCGCTGCCCATGGCGGACAGGAGGCGCACGATGGTTTTGCGGGTGTGCTTGTTAGATTCCACGATCGACGATCCGGTGGATGGTCTGGGCGTAATGGGCGAGCTGGTCGAGGGCGACCCACTCATCGGCGGTGTGCGCTTGCGCGATGTCGCCAGGGCCATACACGAAGGAGATGTAGCCGGACCGCGAGAACAGCGCGGCCTCGGTCCAGAAGTCCACGGCATTGCCTACCGGGATCTCCAGCTCGTCGGCGAGGTCGCGCGCGGCGAGGCGGCGCGCCTCGGCGGTGGCGGTGTCGCCCGCCGGCAGCGAATCGCCGCGGAAGGTTTCGCCGTACTCGACCGGGTGCGGTTCCACGAGCGTGCGGAAGGTCTCGAGCAGCTTGTCCGCATCCATCGACGGCAGCGGGCGGAAGCCGAAACGCACATCGGCGGTCGGGGCGATCATGTTCGCCTTGATCCCGCCTTCGATCTTGCCCACGTTGAAGCGCAGGCCGGTCAGGCCACCAAAGCGCTCGTGCGACAGGACCTGCACGTGATCTAGCGCGGCAGCGCCCCAGCGGATCGCCTGGTGAAGAGCGCTATCCGAAGGGGTCTGCTCGCCGGACGCATGCGCGGCGCGGCCCTTGAAGCGCATCTGCACCGAATGGATGCCACGGTGCGCCAGCACCGCTTCGCCCTTCGTGGGCTCCGCGACGATGATGGCATCGTAGGCCGGCTTGTCCTTGAGGAAGCCATCGATGCAACGCGCATCGTTGGCTTCTTCATCAGTGGAAAGCAACAGCGCCATATCGCCCTGCGACGCGTTGGCCACGGCCACGAGCGCGGCGGCGGCACCCTTGATGTCGCAGGCACCCAGGCCGATCGCGCGGTCTTCGGTCACCCGCAGTTCGTGCGGGTTGGTCGTCCAGTGCGGGCTATCCGGCACGGTATCCAGGTGCACGTTGAACAGCACTTTCGGCGTGCCGCGCACGGCGTACAGGTTCACGGCGCCGGCACCGAAATCGGTCACCTGCACGTCGAACCCCGGGAGGTTCGCGCGCAGGTAATCGAAGATGCCGCCCGTGCCGATCTCACGCGGCGGGTTGCGCGTGTCGAACGACACGAGCGCACGCAGGTGGTCAAGGGTGTCCTTCAGGAGCTTATCCATGGGCCTCGATCACTTGCCGCCGTTGGCGCGGTCGACTTCCGCCCAGATCGTCGAGCTCATGCCGTAGAGCTTGATGAAGCCCTCGGCCTCGGCGACGCCCCAGTCGGCCGCCTGTGCATAGGTGGCCTTCTTCGAGTGCAGCAGGTTCTTCGATTCGACCTTCACGGCGTACACGGTACCGCCACGGGTTTCGATGATGACCTTGCCATCGACCTTGCGCTGCGTGCTGACCAGGTAGGCTTCCAGGTCGGCCTTGATCGGGTCGTTGAAGAAACCTTCGTAGGCGATCTCGGTCCACTTGCGGCCGATTTCCGGCTTGAAGCGGTTCTGCTGCTTCGACAGCACGGTCTCTTCCAGCGCGCGGTGCGCGGTGAGCAGCGCGGTGAGCGCCGGCGCTTCGAACACGATGCGGCCCTTCAGGCCGATGTTGGTGTCGCCGGTGTACAGGCTACGGCCCACGCCGTACTTAGCCAGTTCGCGGTTGAGGAAGCCGAGGATCTCCGGACCCGTCGCGGCCTTGCCATTGAGCGTGGTGGCCACGCCCTTGTCGAAGCCGAGCTCGATGCGCAGCGGTTCGGACGGCCATTCGGCGCGCGGTGCGCACCAGGCTACGGCGCCCTCTTCCGGGATCTCCCACGCATCGATCTCGCCGCCGGAGATGGTCACGCCCAGCACGTTCTCGTTGATGGTGTAGTGCTTGGTCTTGGCGCGGACTTCGAAGCCCTTCTCTTCCAGGTACTTCTGCTCGTAGGCGCGAACCTGGGTGTGCTCACGCTGGATCTCGCGGATCGGGGCGATGATCGTGTAATCGCCGAGGGCCTTCACGGTCAGGTCGAAACGGACCTGGTCGTTGCCCATGCCGGTGCAGCCGTGGGCGAACAGCTTGGTACCCAGCTCGTCGCAACGCTCCAGCGACGCCTTCACGATGAGGTAGCGGTCGGACACCAGCAGCGGGTACTGGCCCTGGTAGAACTCGCCAGCCCAGATCAGCGGCGTGACGAAGCTATCCCAGATCGCCTGCGAGGCATCGACGGTGCGGTGCGAGGCGGCGCCCAGTTCATGCGCGCGCTGCTCGATGTACTCACGCTCTTCGGCGGAGACACCACCGGTATCGACGAACACGGTATGCACGGCATAGCCGCGCTCCATCAGGTAGGGGACGCAGAAGCTGGTGTCGAGGCCGCCCGAGAAGGCGAGGACGATATCTTTGCTGGACATGCTGGCTCCGGAAAAGGCTTGGAATTAGGGCTAAAGGGCGAGGCGAATCAGAAACCGAGGCCGGACTTCACGCCCGGTTGCGACATGAGCGAGGCCATGACGGCCTTCTGGACGTGCAGGCGGTTTTCCGCCTCGTCCACGGCGATGCAGGCCGGCGAATCCATCACCGCATCCGTCGCCTTGATGTTCCGGCGCAGCGGGAGGCAGTGGCTGAAGAGGCCGTTATCGGTGAGCGCCATCTTGGCTTCGTCGACGATGAAGTGCTTGTTAGCATCGCGAATGGCCTTCTCTTCATCCCAGCGGCCGAAGTACGGCAGCGCGCCCCAGCTCTTGGCGTAGATCACGTGCGCGCCGCTGTAAGCCGCGTCGATATCGTGCGAGACCTGCAGCGAGCCGCCGTTTTCCTTCGCGTTCTGCGCGGCGAAATCCATGTAGCGCTGGTCCAGGATGTACTCCGGCGTCGGGCACAGCAGGGTCACGTCCATGCCCATCTTGGTGGCGATGAGCAGCGCGGAGTTGGCCACGGCGGTGTTCAGCGGCTTCGGGTGGTAGGTCCAGGTCAGGACGTATTTCTTGTTCTGCAGGTCACCCAGGTGCTCCTTCATGGCCAGCGCGTGGGCCAGCTCCTGGCAGGGGTGGGTGATCGTTTCCATGTTGATGACCGGCACCGTCGCGTACTGGGCGAACGCCTTGAGCACCTTGTCCTGGCGATCGACCTGCCAGTCCTGGAACTTCGGGAAGGCGCGGACGGCGATCAGGTCCACGTAGCGGGAGAGCACGCGAGCCACCTCGGCGATGTGCTCCTCGGTGTCGCCATCCATGACCGTGCCCACCTCGAACTCGATGGGCCACGCATCCTTGCCCGGGGCCAGCACCACGGCGTGGCCGCCCAGCTGGAACGCGCCGATCTCGAAGCTGGTACGGGTGCGCATGCTGGGGTTGAAGAACAGCAGCGCGATGGCCTTGCCGGCGAGCTGCTGGCCCTGGGGCGAGCGCTTGAACTCGGCGGCCTGCTCGAGCAGGGCGTCGATCTCGGCGCGGCTGTAGTCCGTGGTGTTGAGGAAGTGGCGAACGGTCATGGCTATCCAGATCGGTCGGTGGCCTGGCGGGGCCGTGGGAAGAATGGGGAATCGGAAACAAAAAAACCCGGCACGGGGCCGGGTTTTTTAGTCGATGCGAATGAAACGCGCGCGACAGCCTACCCGGCCGAATATCCGATGTACGGTCGACGAGCACGGGACGTCATCCCTGCGGCCATGCGGGCGCTGGTGAAGACGTTCGAGGTGTAGTCGGCGTGGGACACGGGGGGCTTTCGAATAGGTGAAGCCTCGATAATGCCGTGGATTGCTGCGGTGCGCAACTGCCTGGGGGACTTGGCCGTCCAAATGCCCCAAAAAGGCTCGCCTTCGGCTTCGCGGGGCTCGGCGTTCGCCATCGCTTCTAGCGCTCGGACGCGCTGAGGGTGTTGTTGGGAAGGCCTAGCCTTCGTAGGAGGCCACCCTGTGGCCGACAGCTTTCGCCTCGACCGGCATGACCCTGCGGCGCTTTCGCGAAAGATGTCGCGCGCAAGCGCGCTCCCACAAGGCCGTCGCAGCCCGGCCGTCATTCGCCTGTGGGAGCGCGCTTGCGCGCGATGGCCTACAGCGCGATGAAGCCGTACCCCACCATCAAAGCGACCTCGGCTCTCCCACCACCCGACCGCACCGCGTCCGAGAGTCCTTGGTGCCCACCCTCGAGGCGAGTTCCGCAGGCGAGGCGGCTGGGCGGGAACAGCCCGTCAGGGGGCCGGCCATGGAGGGCCGGCCGTTTGAAATCGAGCCATGGATGGCGAGTTTCAAACCCCCGCCCAGCTGCCGGTTCGCGGCCGTAGGCCAAATAGGTACACATGCCCCGGAGGGGCACTCCCTTTCGAACGACGAGGACCTGTCTGAGCAGCGAGGGTGGGTGAGGTGGTCTAATCTTTCTGGACACCCCACGGGGATTCACGGCCAGAACGAGGTGAACCATGGGACGCAAGGACATTACGCAGGCGCAGCGGGACGAGGCGGTACATCTGATCCTGGCCGAAGGCCATTCGACACGGCAGGTGTGTGAGATGTTGGATGTCGGTCCTACCGCATTGAGACGGTGGGTGGCGATGTACCAGGCCGAGCATCCGGAGCCAGGTAGCCAAAGGACGGCCGAGGAGGACCGTAGGCGTGTCGTCGAGCTCGAAGCGCAGGTGCTTAAGCTCCAGGAGGAGCGTGAACTGCTAAAAAAATCTATCGCCTTCTTCGTTCGGGAGAGCGATCGCCCACGGCGGTGATCGATGAACTGAAGGGGGCCTACCCGGTCACGCAGTTGTGCGATGCCATGGAATATCCCCGCAGCAGCTATTACGCCGGGCGGGGCGCGGAGGAGCGGCCAGCCCCTGAAGAGCCCGCGGCGGTGGCCTCGGTTCGAAAGATTCACCGTCAAAGCCGGGGCAGCTACGGCACGCGCCGTATGGCCGCGGAGCTTGCCCGGCAAGGCATGCCGACGGGCCGATATCGCGCACGCACCCTGATGAAGAAGGCTGGCGTATGGGCCGAACGGGTGCGCCGGCGTACGTTTCGCAGGGCGAATAAGACGACGACGCCCGCGCCGAACCTTCTTGATCAGCAGTTCAATGTCGCCCGGCCCAATCAGGTCTGGGTCGGCGACATCACCTTCCTCCCGACCCGGCAGGGCTGGTTATACCTGGCGATCGTGGTGGATCTGTATGCCCGGCGGATCGTCGGCTGGGCCTTCTCGAAACAGCCAAACACCAAGCTGGTGCTCGCTGCCCTGGACATGGCGGTGCGGGAACGTAAGCCCTCGGGCGGGTTGATGTTCCACTCCGACCAAGGCGCGCAATACAACAGCTTCGGCTTCATCCGGCGCCTACAAGACCTGGGGATCAGCCAAAGCATGAGCCGGAAAGGGCATTGCTGGGACAACGCGGTCGCCGAACGAGTCTTCGCCACACTGAAAACCGAATGGATGCGACCCACTTACGAGACCCGCTACGACGCCGAACAAGATGCCATCGTCTTTCTGACGTCGTACTACAACTACCGGCGCCTACACGCGGCCAACGGACAGGTCCCGCCAGCTATCCACGAAATGTTGATGAGTCGAAAAAACACCCTATCGGCTGTCTAGAAAGACTTGACCACCTCA
>NZ_JBQCFT010000163.1:0-6371 GCF_051958795.1 Luteibacter sp.
TCCAGCTTGCCGAAGAGCTTCTTGAAGGCCCGCGAGAACTTGCCACGCTTGGTCTTGCGGGCCTTTTCCTCTTCCGAGGTGAGCCAGGCAACCTGGATCACCCGGCGCTCGCCCTCGTAGGGCAGGTGGCCGTGGAAGGAATTCTCAGCGCGACGGAAGACGGCGAACTCGCCGTAGAGCGGCTTCAGTTCCGGGGCCACCACGTCGTCGATGTTGTCGATCGAGGCCAGGAAACGCAGGCAGCCATCGCTCGTATCCGGCCACATCGGGTTGAGGTAAATCAGCGCGGTGGCGATCTTCGACTTGCTGTCGGTGTGGATCGTGCCGTGGCGGCGGTTGAGGTGCCGGCACAGGGTGACCAGGGTCGGGTAGTCCTCGAGCCCTTCGATCTGCTGGTGGCGCCCGATGGCGGCTGAAAACGACCGCGAGGTCATCTGGCCGACCAGCTCATTCACCGAGGGGCCGCAATCGGCCGCGTCGTAAGGGAAAAAGCCGGCGCTGGAGTACTGCGGGAAGTCACGGTCGAGCTCGCCGCGGGCCTCATCGGGCAACTGGCCGTGGGCGATCATGAACGAGAAAGGCTCGTGCCGGGTGTCGGTGTCGGGACGGTCCAGGCGGGCGGGGTCGAGCAGCATGGCGGGCATTTCTCGGTCAGGTACCACTAACAGCCATTGTATCGTGCCAGAGCGGTGATCCGGCGCGTATTCCTACCTACGCGTTCAGTCTAACCCGGTGGACAGAACGCCCTCTCGCGCCTACAATTCTTACCCGCCCAAACGTTCCCATCCCCAAGGCCCACGAGCCGCTATAAAGCTGGCTTGCGGGCTTTGCTGCACCCGAAGGCGGCCATCCCATGCGTACTCCTGCTCTGCTTGCTCTCGAAGACGGCAGCGTTTTTCACGGCCACTCGGTCGGTGCCCGCGGTGAGACTGTCGGTGAGGTGGTGTTCAACACCGCCATGACCGGTTATCAGGAAATCCTGACCGACCCGTCGTACAACCAGCAGATCGTCACCCTGACGTACCCGCACATCGGCAATACCGGTACCAACGACGTCGACGTCGAAGCCAGCCAGGTTCATGCGGCTGGCCTCATCGTGCGCGACGTGCCGCGCCTGGCCAGCAACTGGCGCAGCCAGGAACCGCTGCCGCAGTACCTGCAGCGCCACAACGTCGTCGCCATCGCCGGCATCGATACCCGCCGCCTCACCCGCATCCTGCGTGAGAAGGGTGCGCTGAACGGCTGCATCGTGGCCGGCGACGCGATCGACGCCGATGCCGCGGTGGCCAAGGCAAAGGCCTTCCCCGGCCTCAACGGCATGGATCTCGCCAAGGTCGTCAGCACGAAGACCACCTACCAGTGGAGCGAGGGCGTTTACGACCTCGACAAACAGGCCTTCTACAACGCGCCGAAGAAGTTCCGCGTCGTGGCCTACGACTACGGCGTGAAGCAGAACATCCTGCGCCTGCTCGCCGGCCGTGGCGTCGACATCACGGTGGTTCCGGCCGAGACGCCGGCGGCCGAGGTGCTCGCGATGAACCCCGATGGCATCTTCCTCGCCAACGGCCCGGGCGACCCGGCCGCGTGCGACTACGCCATCGAATCCACGAAGACGATCCTCGCCACGAAGATCCCGGTGTTCGGCATCTGCCTCGGCCACCAGATCATGGCGCTGGCCATCGGTGCGAAGACGCTGAAGATGAAGTTCGGCCACCACGGCGCGAACCACCCGGTGAAGGACCACGACACCGGCCGCGTGCTGATCAGCTCGCAGAACCATGGCTTCGCCGTGGATCCGGCGACGCTGCCGGCCAATGTCCGCGTCACCCATACCTCGCTGTTCGACGGCTCCCTGCAGGGCTTCGCCCTCACGGACCAGCCGGCGTTCTGCTTCCAGGGCCACCCGGAAGCGAGCCCCGGCCCGGAAGACGTCGGCTACCTGTTCGATACGTTCATTGCCGCGATGGAAGCGCACAAGGCGAAGCAGGCGTAACACGCCGCGCGCCACACACCTCCATCCAGCCTTCGATTCGCGAGAAAAACCATGCCAAAGCGTTCCGACCTAAAGACCATCCTCATCATCGGCGCCGGCCCGATCGTCATCGGCCAGGCCTGTGAGTTCGACTACTCCGGCGCCCAGGCCTGCAAGGCCCTGAAGGAAGAGGGTTACCGCGTCGTCCTGGTCAATTCGAACCCGGCGACGATCATGACCGACCCGGACACGGCCGATGCCGTGTACATCGAGCCGATCAACTGGCAGACCGTCGAGCGCATCATCGCCAAGGAGCGCCCGGATGCGGTGCTGCCGACGATGGGCGGCCAGACCGGCCTGAACTGCGCACTCGACCTCGCCGACAACGGCGTGCTCGAGCGCTACGGCGTCGAGCTCATCGGTGCCTCGCGTGAGGCCATCCGCATGGCCGAAGACCGCGACCTGTTCCGCAAGGCCATGGCCGATATCGGCCTGGAATGCCCCAAGGCCGCCGTCGCCCGCTCGATGGAGCAGGCGCTCGAGATCCAGACCACCGTCGGCTTCCCGACCATCATCCGCCCGAGCTTCACCCTCGGCGGTTCGGGTGGCGGCATCGCCTACAACAAGGAAGAGTTCGTCGAGATCGTCGGCCGCGGCCTCGAGCTCTCGCCCACGCACGAAGTGCTGGTCGAAGAGTCGGTGCTCGGCTGGAAGGAATTCGAGATGGAAGTGGTCCGCGACAAGGCGGACAACTGCATCATCGTGTGCTCGATCGAAAACTTCGACCCGATGGGCGTGCACACCGGTGACTCGATCACCGTGGCTCCCGCACAGACCCTGACGGACAAGGAATACCAGCGCCTGCGTAACGCCTCCATCGCGGTGCTGCGCAAGATCGGCGTGGATACCGGCGGCTCCAACGTGCAGTTCGGCATCAACGCCGAAGACGGCCGCGTGGTCGTCATCGAAATGAACCCGCGCGTGTCGCGTTCGTCGGCGCTGGCCTCCAAGGCCACCGGCTTCCCGATCGCCAAGGTCGCCGCCAAGCTCGCCGTTGGCTACACGCTCGATGAACTCAAGAACGACATCACCGGTGGCCTCACCCCGGCCTCGTTCGAGCCGTCGATCGATTACGTCGTAACCAAGATCCCGCGCTTCGCGTTCGAGAAGTTCCCGGCCGCCGACGCCCGCCTCACCACCCAGATGAAGTCGGTGGGCGAGGTGATGGCGATGGGCCGTACCTTCCACGAATCGATGCAGAAGGCCCTGCGTGGTCTCGAGATCGGCAAGACCGGCCTCAACCCGACCGGCCTGGACATCGGCAGCGAGGAAGGCTTCCAGACGCTCAAGCGCGAACTGCGCGAGCCGCGCCCGGATCGCGTGTTCCACGTCGCCGATGCGTTCCGCGCTGGCCTGTCGCTGCAGGAAGTGCACGACCTCACGCGCATCGATCCGTGGTTCCTCGCCGCGTTCGAAGACATCGTGATGACCGAAGGCGAAGTGCAGCGCCAGGGCCTCACCGCGCTGGATGAGCCGCGCCTGCGCGAACTCAAGCGCATGGGCTTCGCCGATGCCCGCCTGGCCGAACTGGTCGGCACCGACGAAGGCGCGCTGCGCCACCTGCGCCGCACCCTGGGCGTGCGCCCGGTGTACAAGCGCGTCGACAGCTGCGCCGCCGAGTTCGCCACCACCACTGCGTACATGTACAGCACGTACGAGGAAGAGTGCGAAGCGAACCCGACCGACAAGGACAAGATCATCGTCCTCGGCGGTGGCCCGAACCGCATTGGCCAGGGCATCGAGTTCGACTACTGCTGCGTGCACGCGGCGCTCGCCCTGCGCGAGGATGGTTTCGAAACCATCATGGTCAACTGCAACCCGGAAACCGTCTCGACCGACTATGACACCTCCGACCGCCTGTACTTCGAGCCGCTCACGCTCGAGGACGTGCTCGAGATCGTCGACCTGGAGAAGCCGAAGGGCGTCATCGTGCAGTACGGCGGCCAGACTCCGCTGAAGCTCGCGCGTGCGCTTGAGGCCGCCGGCGTGCCGGTGATCGGTACCAGCGCCGACTCGATCGACCTGGCCGAAGACCGCGAGCGCTTCCAGAAGATGATCCAGAAGCTGGATCTGAAGCAGCCGCCGAACCGCACCGCGCGCAACGCCGACGACGCGCTGGCCCTGGCCCGTGAGATCGGCTACCCGCTGGTCGTGCGCCCGAGCTACGTGCTCGGCGGCCGCGCGATGGAGATCGTGCACGACGACGCCGATCTCTCGCGCTACATCCGCGAGGCCGTGCAGGTCTCGAACGAGTCGCCGGTGCTGCTCGATCGCTTCCTCGACCACGCCGTGGAAGTGGACGTCGATATCGTCGCCGACGCCGAGGGCAACGTGCTCATCGGTGGCATCATGGAGCACATCGAGGAAGCCGGCGTGCACTCGGGCGACTCCTCGTGCTCGCTGCCGCCGTACTCGCTGAGCCAGGAGGTGCAGGATGAAATGCGCCGCCAGGTGAAGCTGATGGCGCAGGAGCTCAAGGTCATCGGCCTGATGAACACCCAGTTCGCCATCCAGGGCGATGACGTGTTCATCCTGGAAGTGAACCCGCGCGCCTCGCGTACCGTGCCGTTCGTGTGCAAGGCCACCGGCATGTCGCTGGCCAAGATCGCCGCACGCGCCATGGCCGGCAGCTCGCTGGTGAAGCAGGGCGCCACGAAGGAAATCATCCCGTCGTACTACTCGGTGAAGGAAGCGATCTTCCCGTTCCTGAAGTTCCAGAACGTGGATCCGATCCTCGGCCCCGAGATGCGCTCGACCGGCGAAGTGATGGGCGTGGGCCGCACGTTCGGCGCTGCCTTCGCGCGCGGCCACGAGGCCGCGGGCATCAAGGCGCCACCGAAGGGCAAGGTGTTCATGTCCGTGCGCGATGCCGACAAGGATCGCCTGCTGCCGATCGCCCAGGAAGTCGCGGCCCGCGGTTACACCGTGGTCGCCACCGCCGGCACGGCGCAGTTCCTCCAGGGCCACGGCGTACCGGCCGAGCGCATCAACAAGGTGCTCGAAGGCCGTCCGCACATCGTCGACCTGATCAAGAACGGCGAGGTGGTCTATATCGTCAACACGACGGAAGGCAAGCAGGCCATTTCCGATTCGTTCTCGATTCGCCGTGAAGCGCTGCAGCAGCGCGTCACGTATTCCACGACTGTCGCAGGCGCGCGTGCCCTCGTGCACTCGCTTGATTTCCACGCGGAACCGGAAGTCAACAGCCTGCAGGATCTGCACAAGGAGCTGAAGGCATGAGCGCTACCCGTCCCCCGATGACCGCGGTCGGTGCCGACCGCCTGCGTGACGAGCTGGAGTACCTGAAGCGCGTCAAGCGTCCGGAGATCGTGGCTGCCGTGGCTGAAGCCCGTGCGCATGGTGACCTGAAGGAGAACGCGGAGTACCACGCCGCCCGTGAGATGCACGGCTTCAACGAAGGCCGCATCAACGAGCTCGAGGCCGCGCTGTCGAACTCCGAGATCATCGATACGGAGCGCCTCACCGTCGCTCCGCGCATCGTGTTCGGCGCCATCGTCGACCTGATCGACCTGGATAGCGAGGCCGAAGTCACCTACCAGATCGTGGGTGACCTGGAAGCGGACATCAAGAAGTTCCTGATCGCGGTGAGCTCACCGATCGCGCGTGCGCTGATCGGCAAGAACGAAGGCGACGAGTTCGACTTCAACGCACCCAACGGCACGAAGACGTACGAGATCAAGGGCGTCCGTTACAAGTAAAAATGGCCCATTTTTACTGCGTAGGAGCCCACCCTGTGGGCGACGCCATTCGCGATGACGCTACAGGCCCGGTGGCCGTGATGCGAAAGATGTCGCCCACAGGGTGGGCTCCTACAACGGCAAGTTCACCTTGAAGCCGCCTTCGCCGGCAACAAACCGCGCCAGCTTCTCCGGGTTGCGCTGCACGTGGATCGCCGTGATCCGGCCGCCTTTGATGGCGAAGGTCTGCACCGATTCGAGCGCACCCTCGAAGAAACGCATGACGGCGAGCTCGCCGTTCACACTCGCAATCTCCACGCGCATGCCGCGGTCGTTGCGGATGCTTGGGGCATACAGCAGCTGCGCGATGCGCACGCCACCTTCCATCGGCTTGGGGAAGCTGCTGACGTAGCCGCCACCGTCGCCCATCAGCACCGCATCCGGCGCAAGGATCTCGCGCATGGAGCGGAAGTCACCCGAGGCCATCGCACCGGCGAAACGGCGGACCAGGGTGGCGTGCAGGTCACGGTTCACTTCGTAGCGTGGGCGCTCGTCACGCAATTGCTCTTTCGCGCGGTGCACCAGTTGCCGGCAGGCGGCCTCGCTCTTGCCCAGCACCTGCGCGATCTCCGGGTAATCCT
>NZ_JBQCFT010000164.1:0-3953 GCF_051958795.1 Luteibacter sp.
GGCGCGACAGCTCGCCGGTATCGAACCCAATGCCGATGCGGCGCTGGAAAAGACGATCGCGCTGCTGAAAGCCAAGGGCGCCACGGTGGTCGATAACGTGGAGATCCCGCACCTCAAGGAGCTCAGCGAGAACGAGCTCGACGTGATGCTCTACGAGTTCAAGCACGACATCGCCGCCTATCTCGCGACGCGCCCGAACCAGCCGATGAAGACGCTTGCCGACCTCATCGCGTTCAACGATGCGCACAAGGAGCAGGAGATGCCGTGGTTCGGCCAGGAGCTGTTCCTGATGGCCGAGCAGAAAGGCGGGCTGGACGATCCGAAGTACAAGACCATCGTCGAGAAGAACAAGCGCCTCGCCGGCCCCGAAGGCATCGATGCCGCGCTGGCGAAGGATCATCTGGATGCGTTGCTCGCCCCGAGCTGGGGCCCGGCCTTCGTCAACGACCTGGTACTCGGCGACCACGTGGTCAGCGGCGACCCGACCGTCGGCGGCGTCTCGGCACCGGCCGCCATCGCCGGCTACCCCTCGATCACCTTACCCGTCGATTTCGCCCACGAGCTGCCGGTAGGCGTGGTGTTCTTCGGCGCGAAGTGGAGCGAGCCGACGTTGATCGGCATCGCGTACGGCGTGGAGCAAAAAGCCAACGCCTTCCGCCGACCGAAGTTCCTGCCGACGCTGCCGACGCGCTGAAAGTAGGAGCCCACCCTGTGGGCGACATCTTTCGCGACATGGCAACACGGCCTGCGGCGCGTCCGCGAAAGGCGTCGCCCTCAGGGTGGGCTCCTACGAGATGGCCAACACTGCCATGGAAAAAAAAGCCCCGGTCAATGCCGGGGCTTTTTCCTTACATCGCAGCGTACTCGCGAACAATTGGCGCCAGCTTTGGATCTTCCAGAGCCATCGCCAGGGTCGCGCGGACCAGGCCGGCCTTGTTGCCGCAGTCGAAGCGCGTGCCTTCGAACTTGTACGACAGCACCTGGCCCTTGTCCTTCAGCAGGTTCTCGATCGCGTCGGTCAGCTGGATCTCACCGCCCGCACCGGCGCGCGTCCGCTCCAGGAAACCGAAGATCTCGCGCGGCAGCACGTAGCGGCCGACCACGGCGAGGTTCGACGGCGCATCGGCCGGCTTCGGCTTCTCGACCATGTGCTCGATGCGGCCAGCGCGGTCGCTGATCTCTTCGCTGAGCTTAACCACGCCGTACTTGTCGGTGTCCTTCTCCGGCACTTCTTCCACGGCGATGACGCCCGCGTGCTGCTTGTAAGCCAGGTCGGACATCTGTCCCAGGGCGCCACGGCCCTTCGTCCAGATAAGGTCATCCGGCAGCATCACGCCGAAATATTCTTCGTTGACCACCGCCTTCGCGCGCAGCACCGCATCGCCCAGGCCCAGCGCTTCCGGCTGGGTCACGAAGACGCAGCGGACGCGGGGCGGCAGGATGCCACGCAGGATGCCGAGCAGCTCTTCCTTGTTCTTCTCCGCGAGCTTTTCTTCCAGCTCGTACGCCTTGTCGAAGTAATCGGCGATGGCGTGCTTGTAGCGGTTGGTGACGAACACCAGCGTGTCGGCTCCAGCATCGACGGCCTCGTCCACGGCGTACTGGATGAGCGGGCGGTCGAGTACCGGGAGCATCTCCTTGGCTACCACCTTGGTCGCAGGAAGGAAGCGCGTACCGAGGCCAGCCACCGGAAATACTACCGTGCGCAGGGGTTGGGTCATGCGATGTCTCCACTTTCGTTACGGCGAAGCGGCAGCACGTTACCCATCTGCGGCTCGCTCCAGCGGAACGAAGGCAACAGCTGGGACACGCACCGACGCAGGGTTTCTTCATCAAACGCCCATACGGCCTCTTCGGCACGGGCGAGCTGCGTCTGCAGCAGGTCCCACGACACCTGGCGGTGCTGGGCCTGGAAGATCTTGGCGTGGGTGGTGCTGGTGTAGTTCTCGAGCGGATGGAACAGCTCTTCGAACAGCTTCTCGCCTGAACGCAGGCCCGTATACACAATCTGGATATCCGACCCGGGGCGTTTGCCGGCCAGGCGGATCATCTGCTCCGCAAGGTCGCGGATCTTCACCGGATCGCCCATGTCGAGCGCGAAGATCTCACCGCCCTTGCCCAGCGTGGCCGCCTGCAGGATCAGCTGGCAGGCCTCGGGAATCGTCATGAAGTAGCGCGAGATCTCCGGGTGGGTAATGGTGACCGGACCGCCCTGGCGGATCTGGCGGCGGAACAGCGGCACGACCGAGCCGGCCGAGTCCAGCACGTTACCGAACCGCACGGTGATAAAACGTGTCGCCGTATGCGCTGCGAGGTTCTGGCACCAGATCTCCGCCATGCGCTTGCATGCGCCCATCACCGAGGTCGGGTTCACCGCCTTGTCGGTGGAAATAAGGACGAAGGCCTCCGCCCCGCAACGCACCGCCGCGTCGGCGACCACGCGGGTGCCGAGCACGTTATTGCGGAACGCTTCGCGCAGCTGGCCCTGCAGCATGGGCACGTGCTTGTACGCCGCGGCATGGAACACGATCTGCGGCTGGGTTTCCTCGAAGAGGCGGTTCACCGCCACCGATTCGCGGGCGTCGGTGAGCACGCCGTTGAAGATGAGTTCCGGGTACGCCGAAGTAAGCTCCTGGCCGATCCGGTACAGGTTGTACTCGGACATCTCGACCACGGTGAGCGACGCAGCGCCGAGACGGGCCACCTGGCGGCACAGTTCCGAACCGATCGAACCGCCACCGCCGGTCACCAGGACGCGGCGCCCGCTGATGGTTTCGCGGATGGCCGTCCAGTCGAGTTCCACGGCGTCGCGACCCAGCAGGTCCTCGATCGCGACTTCCTTGATCTCATTGAACTGCGCACGCCCCGCGACCACGTCTTCAAGACGCGGCACCGTGCGGAACGGCAAGCCGGTGCTTTCGCAGAACGCGACGATCCGGCGCATCTGCGCGGTGGTGGCACCGGGGACGGCGATGAGCAGCATCTGCACCGCGACGGCGCGGGAGAGTTCGGCCAGCTGGTCGACGGTGCCCAGCACCGGGACGCCGCCGATCTGCGCACCGCGCAGGGCGAGGTTATCGTCGACGAAACCGATGACGCTGTAACGGCTGTCACGGCGCAGGTCGCGCGCAAGCGCATCGCCGGCGCGGTCGGCGCCGACGATCAGCACGCGCTTGGTCGGCACCGACTGGAACAGGTCGATACGGCTGTCCTTCCAGAAGCGGTAGCTGAGCCGGGGCAACCCGAGCAGCACCACGAGCACCACCGGGTAGACCAGCAGGACGGAGCGCGGCACGCCGTCGAGGCGCGCGTACATCACCATGGCCAGGCCGATGATCAGCGAGCCGATCACCGTGGCCTTGATGATGTTCCAGAGATCCGGGAGGCTGGCGAAGCGCCACACGCCCTTGTACAGGCCCGTCCAGTTAAAGACCGCGCCCTGCACCAGCAGGACCAGCGGGAATTCCATGGGCAGGTAGGACACCGGGGCGGAATCGGGCATCAGCGCATAGCGCAGCGATTTCGCGATCCACCAGGCAAAGGCCGCCATCGCCAGGTCGTGTGCCACGACGGCGGTGCGGGGGTGGATGATGCCAATGAACTTACGCAGAAACATGTCGCTCCCTTCGACGCAAGCACGACCGCTTGCCAGTACGCCAGACCGCTGCCCCCAACAGGTAGGCCAGCCCGCAACACACGGGCGCCACCGCCGGATGGCGGAGCGCGATCCATGCGCCGGGCACACAAATGGCGAGGTTCCATACCAGGTAGCCCCCTGCTACCCGCGTATGGCTTAGCCCCCGCCTTACGAGCCATTGATAGAGGTGCTCGCGGTGTGGAGTGTACCAGCGCGCACCGCGCAGAATTCGCACGAGCAGCGTCAAAGTCGCGTCGATGACGAAGGCCGACGACAGGATCAGTTCAGGCCAAAGCAGGTCGGTTCGCCACGCCCA
>NZ_JBQCFT010000165.1:0-11785 GCF_051958795.1 Luteibacter sp.
TTGTCGGCGAACGGATGCTCGAGGTACAGGTCCAGCGCGTAGTACTTACGCTTCAGGTCCGGCAGGTTCAGCTCATCCTTCGAGTAATGACGCTCGACGAACGAACCATCCGGCTGCACCTGCAGGAACGTGTTGCCGGTACCCGGGGTGAACAGGAAGCAGGCACCGCCGAGGGCCGGCGTACAGGTATCGTCGATCGCGCTGCGCAGCTGGCGCCAGGTGGCCTTCGCGCCCCAGTTCCAGTTGGGCGTGATCTGCTGGTCGAAGCCGGCGATGTACTCGTCCTGGTAATGCGACTTGAGGCCCTTCGCAGCCACTGTACGGGGATCCGGCGAATTGCCGCATTCCAGGTTGGCGGAGGTCGCATTGGTGCCGTTACAGGTGTAACCGGCGCCCTGGTCGACAGGCACCGAGGACAGGCCGGTCGGGTTGCCCTGGGCATCGACACCCGTGTAGGTGAAGTACTCGGTGGTGTTGAGCGAACCCGAAGCGGCGCGCACCGCCACGTTGTTCGGCATGGCCAGGTGGTAACGACCGGCGTTGGCGTACACCTTCAGCGTCGAATCACCGAAGACGTCCCACGACACGCCCAGGCGCGGGGCGAGCTGGTGACGCTGCTTGGCGTACACCTCGTTGGCACCGTTGTAGTTCTTGAACTGCTCGTTACGCAGGCCGGCGTAAACCATCCAGCGGTCGGTGACCTGCCAGTGATCTTCGAGGTACTGCGATTCCTGCACCGTCTTCACCTTCGCCGAGGTGGTGGTGTAGGACTTGATGACGTAATAGCCCTGCGTACCGAGGCCGCCCGCGGCACCCGGTGCGCCGACGCCGTGGCCGGCATCGATCGGCGCGTTCGCGCCGTTCTGCTGGCTGTAGGTCCAGCTGAAGCCACCGGGGAGCGAGGTACCCGTGAACGATTCCGCCTTCTGGTGATCGATACCGGCGCGGATGTCATGGTCGCCCAAGCGGTACTCGACGTCGAAGCGGTAACCGTCGGTCTTGTCTTCCGCACCCGGCACGCGCACGGCGGTGGAGGTGGTCTGGCAGGTGCCGTAGTTGATGCCCGGCGCGCGCGATGCCGCCGTCGAAATCACCACGAGCGGGCAGTTCGGGTTGTAATTGAACGGCGTCTGCACGTGGTCGAGGCGCTGCTGGCCGTACAGGGCCGAGACGGTCAGCGCATCGGTGATGTAACCGGTGTACTTGCCGACATACAGGTCACCGCCGTCCTTCTGGTACACACCGCCGTTCTGCGTATCGCCGTGACCCAGGTCGGCGTAGCTGAAGCCGTAGGTCGCGGAGTTGTACTCGGTCTTGTCCGAGACGCCGGTCAGTTCCAGGTGGTGGTCGTCGGTGATGTTCCAGTCGATCTTCGCCAACCAGCGGGGGATCTTGTACGTGTAATCGTTCCAGCCGTTCTTGCCCACGCTGGCCGAGGTGATCGCGCCGGCGGTGGTCGACGCGGCGATGCCCGCGCCTTCGCGGCGGTTCATTTCAGCATCGACGTAGAAGAACAGCGTGTCCTTGATCAGCGGGCCGCTGGCGTATGCGCCGACGGTGGAGCGCCAGTAGTTGTTCTTCTTGTAGTACTGGTACAGCGTGCCGTCGGTCGTCGGGAACGCACCGGTATCCGGGTAGTTCGAGTTCTTCGGGCTGGCGCGCGTGCCCTGCGGTTCCCAGATCGTGTACACGCCACCGTGCCACTCATTGGTACCGCGCTTGGTCACGATGTTGATGACGCCGCCGGTGGAACGGCCGAATTCCGCGCCGTAGCCGCCGGTGAGCACCTGCTGCTGGTCGATCGCATCGAACGGCAGCTGGGTCAGGCCGATCGAGGTCAGCGGATTGGTGACCGCGAAGCCGTTGATGAAGTATGCGTTTTCCGAGGAAGCGGAACCGCCGAAGCTCGGCACCGGATTGCCCAGGGCGTCCTTGTACGACGAGTTGGCGATGACGCCCGGCGCCAGCAGCGCGGCGGCGAGCACGTCACGGGTGATCGGCAGCTTGTTCAGCTGCTCGGCCGTGAGCACGGTGCGGGTATCGACCGACGACACGTCGATCGAGGGCAGCGCGGTTGCGGTGACCGACACGCCTTCGAGCGTGCTGGCCTGGGCGGCACTGGCAGCGGCGCCGAACGGCACGGCCGTGTTGCTCGAAATCGTGACCGCGACATTCTCGCGGGTGCTGACGGCGGTGTCGTTGTTCTTCAGGGTCACCGTGTAGGTGCCCGGCGGCAGCGACGTGACGCGGTAGCGGCCATCGCTCTCGACCGGTACTTCGCGGGTGAAGCCGGTCTGCGGGTTCGAGACCAGGACCTTGTTGCCCTGCCCGCCTTCAACGTTACCGGCGATACCGCCGGTGGTGTTCGACTGCGCCTGGACGGCTCCGCCGGCCAGGCACAGCCCTAGTCCGACAGCAAGCGCACTGCGACGCAGCTGGCGGCCGTTATGCATGACGTTCATCAATATCTCCCCAAGTGATGCCGCACGTCGTGGTGCGGCCCGAAAAATGACGCGCATCTACCTGCCCCGGCCTATGGCCAGGTTGCTTTTCGACGATGTCTTGTTCCCCTACCCCTGCAGCGGCAGCCTGCCGTTCCCCCTCGGAACGCAGGGCCCATGCCGGGCCGTACCCCTCACACGCGTACAGCGTGGTGCCGCGTGTTACGCACGTATACCGCAGCAATTTGCGATTCACAACGGGAAAATAACGGAACCATGACGGCCATCATGCAGTGTCGCGCGGGTAGTTTCGGCCGAATGTCAATGTTTCTTTCGGTGCATCAATCACTTGCCGTTTCGCTCAGGCATGACTTCCGGCACGTGTGTTATTACGTAACTAGGAAAAGTTCTTACGAAGAAGCGCTGAGTCCCGACCTACGAAACTTCTCAATCGAAAGGCCGTCGAAGGTATTTTCGTGTACACCGTAACGGCGCTCGCGCGTTGTTGCGCTAAGACGCCGGGGGGCGGCTAAACCAAATAGAAGAGGTTGCACAGGCATGAACGACAATTCGAGGGGATCCATCCGCGCGGACGCGCCCGGGGGCGGCTTCGAGAGCGGGCGCGCCGGTGGCGAAGTGCCTGCGTCCTCGTTCGCGAGCCGGGTCCGCCAGGTCATCAAGTTGAACGGCAGCGTCAGCGATATCGCCCGCCGCTGCGGCTTCTCCGAAGGCGTGGTGCGCAGCTGGCGCGATGGCAACACCGACCCCTCGCGGGGCCGCTGCGTGACCATGGCGAGGACGCTGGGGATTTCCCTGGTGTGGCTGGCCGCTGGCGAGGGACCGATGATGCTGGACGGGTCGTCGGAAGAACCGACCGGCCGGGCAGAAAGCTCGGATTCGATGCGCGGCCGCGATGACCGCCACGAAGTGGCCGCCGCTCCGGCCCCGCTGGATCCGTCGCGGCTGGCCGCGGCCATGAAGCTGTTGCAGTCCGATATCGAGCTGGCCGGCCACCGCTTCTCGCCGGTACGCCACGCCGACCTCGTCGCCGAGATGTACGCGATCCTGGGCCGCTCGTCCGAGCCGGAATACGCTGACCGCGTGATCGCGTTCCGCCGCACGGTGATGTCGCGCATCGGCGACGAGCCGAACGCGGCAGCGGCCTGATAGAAGAAAGCCCGGCCATATGGCCGGGCTTCTGGTTTCAGAGGCGGGAGATATCGGCGATCGCGCCGAAGGCCGCCTTTAGCTGGGCGAGCAACGCCAGGCGGTTGAAACGCACTGCCGGGTTGTCCGCGTTCACCAGCACATCGTCGAAGAAGCGATCCACGGGCGCCTGCAGCACCGCGAGGCGCTCCAGCGTGCCGGTGTAGTCCGCGCGGGCCAGCATGTCGCGGGCATCCGCGCGGGCCGCCTCCAGTGCGGCGTGCAGGTCGCGCTCGGCATCGAGCTCGAAATGGGCCGGATCGACCTGCGCCGGGATCGGCGCGGCGTTCGGCTCTTCCGCCTGCTTGCGCAGGATGTTCGCGACACGCTTGTTCGCGGCGGCCAGGCTGGCAGCCTCGGGGCGCTGGGCGAAGCCGGCGACGGCGCGCAGGCGGCGATCGAAGTCCGGCAGGGTCGCCGGCGCGACAGCGAGGACGGATTCAAACTGATCCGTGCTGAAGCCCTGCTCCGTGTAGTACCCACGCAGGCGCTCGAGCACGAAGCTGTTCACTTCATCGCCCAGTTCACGGCGGCGCGCACCGATGTCGATGTTCGGTGCCTTGCCGTCCTTGCCCGGCTTCACGCCAGCAACGAAGGCGGCCTCGGGCACGAGCTCGAAGGCTTCGGTGAGCGCGGCGCGCAGGTCGATGTCCAGCCCGCCCTCGATCAGGGTGCGGGCCAGGCCGAGCGCGGCGCGGCGCAGGGCGAACGGATCCTTGTTGCCGCTGGGCTTCATGCCCACGGCGAAGATGCCGGCCAGCGTGTCCAGGCGCTCGGCTACGGCGAGTACCTGGCCGACCTTGCCCGGGGCGATGGCATCGCCACCGAAGCGCGGCTGGTAGAAGCTGTCCAGCGCATCGGCCACGTCCGCCGCGATGCCCTGGCGGGTCGCGTAGTAACGGCCCATGACGCCCTGCAGCTCGGGGAACTCGCCGACCATGCGGGTCAGCAAGTCGCATTTGGCCAGCGCGGCCGCGTGGGTAGCCTGGCCGGCATCGACCCCGACCCGGTTGGCCACGACGCGGGCCAGCTCGGCCACGCGCACGGTCTTGTCCCACAGGCTGCCCAGCGACTGCTGGTAGGTGACGTTCTTCAGCGCATCCTGATAGTCGGCCAGCGGGGTCTTCAGGTCTTCATCCCAGAAGAACCGGGCATCGGCGAAGCGCGGGCGGATGACGCGCTCGTAGCCCTTGCGGATCTCGGCCGGGTCGCGGCTCTCGACGTTGGCCACGCCGATGAAATGCTCGGTCAGCTTGCCGCCGGCATCGAACACTGGGACGAACTTCTGGTTCGTCTCCATGGTGGTGACCAGCGCCTCGGGCGGCACCTCGAGGAAGGCGCGCTCGAAGGTGCAGGCGATGCCCACGGGCCATTCCGTGAGGTTGGCGATCTCGCTGAGCAGGTCGTCGCCCAGGCTCGGCGTGCCACCCGTGGCGACGCGGGCCACCTCGGCACGCACGCGCTCGCGGCGTTCGGCCGGGTCGGCGATGACATGCGCGGCGCGCAGGGTATCCAGCCACGCGTCGGCGCTGGCGACCTCGACGGCCTGTGGGTGATGGAAGCGATGGCCCAGGCTCTTGCGCCCGCTCGTCAGGCCGAGCACTTCGCCATCGACCACGTCGGTGCCGTGCAGCATCAGCAACGTGTGCGCCGGGCGCACGAACGATTCCTCGCGGCTGCCCCAGCGCATCGCCTTCGGGATCGGCAGGGCCTTCAGTGCCTCGACCACGATCTCCTGCAGCAACGCGGCCGTGGGCTGTCCGGGCTTCACGGCGCGGAACACGAACCAGGCGCCCTTGTCGGTCTCGAGCTTTTCCAGCGCAGAGACGTCCACGCCGCACGACTGGGCGAAGCCGACCAGGGCCTTCGACGGCGTGCCATCGGCGCCGATGCTCGCGTTCACCGCGGGACCGCGACGCTCGACGTTCTGTTCAGGCTGGGCGACCGCGACCGCCGGGATGTAGACGGCGAGGCGGCGCGGCGATGCGTAGGTCTTTGCCGCGGCGTAATCGCCCGCGACGCCACGCTTCTCCAGGCCTTCGACGACCCCGCGCGCGAAAGCGCCGGCAAGATCATCAAGCGCCTTCGGCGGCAGTTCTTCGGTGCCGAGCTCAATGATGAGCGGCAGGCTCTTATCGGCCATGGACGGCCTCCTTGTCGTTCTTCAGGCCGGGGAAGCCGAGTTTCTCTCGCTGCGCCACGTAGGCTTCGGCCACGCTGCGGGCCAGCGTGCGCACACGCAGGATGTAGCGCTGGCGCTCGGTCACGCTGATGGCGCGGCGGGCGTCGAGCAGGTTGAACGAGTGGCTGGCCTTGCAGACCTGCTCATAGGCTGGCAGCGGCAGGCCCGCGGCGATCAGCTTGCCGGCTTCCGCTTCGCACACGTCGAACCAGTGGAACAGCTCGGCCACGTTGGCGTATTCAAAGTTGTACGTGCTCTGCTCCACCTCGTTCTGGTGGAACACATCGCCATAGGTGACCACGCCATGCGGCGCGTGGGTCCACACGATGTCGTAGATGCTGTCGACGTTCTGCAGGTACATCACCAGGCGCTCGAGGCCGTAGGTGATTTCACCCGTGACCGGGCGGCATTCGAGGCCACCCGCCTGCTGGAAATAGGTGAACTGGGTGACTTCCATCCCGTTCAGCCACACCTCCCAGCCGAGGCCCCAGGCGCCCAGCGTGGGCGATTCCCAGTTGTCCTCGACGAAGCGCAGGTCATGGACCAGCGGATCGATACCCAGCGCCTTGAGCGAGCCGATATACAGCTCCAGGATGTTGTCCGGATTCGGCTTGAGCACCACCTGGTACTGGTAGTAGTGCTGCAGGCGGTTCGGGTTGTCGCCGTAGCGGCCATCCGTCGGGCGGCGGCAGGGCTGCACGTAAGCGGCAGCCCACGGTTCCGGTCCGAGCGAGCGGAGGAAAGTGGCCGGGTGGAACGTACCTGCGCCGACTTCGGTATCGAGCGGCTGCATGAGCACGCAGCCCTGCTCCGCCCAGTAGCGGTTCAGGGTCTGGATCACGTCTTGGAAGGTGGGCGCGGACATGGTTCCCGGGTCCTTGAGAAAGCGGGCTAGTATAACGGCGTAGCCTATTTACAGGGTTGGAGCGCATGGCAGTCAATCCACAACACGCCGCGGTGCTGGGCCGCCGGGGCCGGCTGGAACTGGAGGACGTCCTCGCCTCGCTGGTGGTGGACGGGTACCTGACCGGTGAGGACGCGAAACGCGTCCGTGGCGGCTCGCGATCGGGCAAAAGCGCGGTGGAGCTGCATCCGCTGGTGCTCATCGCCAACAGCAAGCTGGAGAACCGGCGTGAGACCGGCCGCCCGCTGAGCCTGGAGCTGCTGGTGGAATGGCTGGCGGGCAAGGCCTCACTGCCCTACCTGAAGATCGACCCGATGAAGGTCAACGTGGCCCAGGTTACCCAGGTGGTGAGCAATGCGTATGCGCAGCGCCACCGGATCCTGCCGGTCGCGGTGTCGCCCGGCGAGGTCACTTTCGCGACCGCCGAGCCGTTCGATGCGGCCTGGGCGCAGGATCTTGGTCACATGCTGCGGCGGGAGATCCGCCGGGTGGTCTCGAACCCGGTCGACATCAACCGCTACCTGCTTGAGTTCTACGGCGTGCAGCGCTCCATCCAGCTTGCCCAGGATGCCAAGGGCCAGGATGCGACCTCCGCGAAGATCATCAACTTCGAGCAGTTGCTCGAGCTGGGCAAGGGCGGGGAACTCGGTGCGGACGACCGGCATGTCGTCCATATCGTGGACTGGCTGCTGCAATACGCGTTCGAGCAACGCGCATCGGATATCCACCTCGAGCCGCGTCGCGATGCAGGCCAGATGCGCTTCCGCATCGATGGCGTGATGCAGAAGGTGTTCGAGCTGCCGCCGCCGGTGATGACCGCGGTGACCTCGCGCATCAAGATCCTCGCCCGCATGGACGTGGCCGAGAAGCGCCGCCCGCAGGATGGCCGCATCAAGACCCGATCGGCGGGCGGACGCGAAGTGGAGTTGCGTATCTCGACGATGCCCACCGCGTTCGGCGAGAAAGTGGTGATGCGTATCTTCGATCCCGACCTGGTGATGAAGGATTTCAGCCAGCTCGGTTTCGCCCCGGAAGAAGACCGGATCTGGCGCACGATGGTCGAGCGGCCGCACGGCATCGTGCTGGTGACCGGTCCGACCGGTTCGGGCAAGACGACGACGCTCTACTCCACGCTGAAGCATCTCGCGAAGCCTGAGCTCAACGTGTGCACGGTGGAAGACCCGATCGAAATGGTCTCGCCGGAACTCAACCAGATGCAGGTGCAGCCGTCGATCGACCTGGATTTCGCGGCGGGCGTGCGTACGCTGCTGCGCCAGGATCCCGACATCATCATGGTCGGTGAGATCCGCGACCTCGAGACCGCGCAAATGGCGGTGCAGGCCTCGCTCACCGGGCACATGGTGCTTTCCACGCTGCACACCAACGACTCGCCCAGCGCGGTCACCCGCTTGCTCGACCTGGGCGTGCCGCATTACCTCATCCAGTCGACGCTTGCCGGCGTGGTGGCGCAGCGCCTCGTGCGCACGCTCTGCCCGCACTGCAAGGAGCCCGCCGAGCAGGATGCGGACGAGTGGCGCGTGCTGACCCACGGCTGGGACGTGCCCATGCCCGAACGCGTCTTCGCGCCGGTGGGCTGCCTCGAATGTCGCAAGACCGGCTTCATGGGCCGTACCGGCGTGTACGAAATGATGCCGCTCTCGCCGCGCCTGCGCGCGCAGATCACCGCCCAGCTGGACCTGGCCCGGTTCAATGACATGGCGCTGCGCGAAGGCATGAAGCCGTTGCGCATCTCCGCGGCGGCGCAGGTCGCCGCTGGCCTGACCACGGTGCGCGAGGTACTCAACGTGCTGCCGCCCACCGATATCGACGAAGTCACGAATACATGAAGCCTGTTCTTATCGTCCGCACCGGGCGCGCCCCGGAAGTCATCAGCGAACGCCATGGTGATTTTCCGCGCTGGTTCCAGCTCGGCCTGCGGCTTCGCACGCCACGGCTGCAGGTCGTGGATGTCGAGCGCGGCGATGCGTTGCCCGATCCCGAAGATGTTTCCGGCGTGATCCTTACCGGGTCGGCGTCCATGGTGACGGAACGCCTGCCGTGGAGTGAACGCACGGCGGGCTGGATCCGCGATGCCATGGATATCGACCTGCCCATGCTGGGCGTTTGCTACGGGCACCAGCTGATGTCGCATGCCCTTGGCGGCCGGGTGGACTACCTGCCGGGTGGCCGCGAGATGGGCACGGTACCGCTGACGACGCATGGCCATGCCGCCAGCGACACGCTGGGCGGGGCGCTGCCTGCCGTGTTCCACGCGCATACCACGCATGAGCAGAGCGTGCTGGAACTGCCGCGCGGTGCCGTGACGCTGGCGCATTCGGTGCGCGATCCGCACCACCTCGTGCGCTACGGCAAGCATGCGATCAGCACGCAATTCCATCCGGAGTTCTCTGCCGAAGTGATGCGTGCCTACATCCGCCGCAAGCATGACGTACTGGCCAGCGAAGGGACGCCGCCCGCCGGCCTGCTGGATGCGGTGGTGGCGACGCCGCATGCGACCGCCCTGCTGCGCGGGTTCGTCCGCACGCATATCCTTGCGGCGCGGGAAGCCTCAGCCGCGTAAGCGGCGCACGATCGCGCCGCGCGAGAACAACGCGAACACGATGCCGAACAGGAAGCCGCCGATGTGGGTCCACCACACGACGGCGCCATAACTTGGCCCGGCGTAGCTGAAGAGCAACTGCACCAGTGCCCAGATGCCGATCAGCACGAAGGCCGGCACGCGGACGAATTCCAGGTACAGGCCGAGCGGTACGACCAAACCGAGACGGGCGCGCGGAAACAGCGTGACATAGGCGCCGACGACCGCCGACACCGCGCCGCTACAGCCGATGATCGGGATGCGCGAGCCGGTCAGCGAGATCGCGCCAATCACGTTGGCGACCACGCCGCCGAGCAGGAATAGCAGGAGGAATCGTGGCGATCCCAGGCTGCGTTCTGCCGGGAGGCTGAAGATCACCAGGAAGAGCAGGTTGCTCATCAGGTGCAGCCAGCCGCCATGGATAAAGATCGCAGTGATCAGGCGTAAGAGCGCCGGATCGCTCACCTGCTCGAGGAGCGGCAGCCCCGTACCGAACAGATGCGCGGGCACGGTGCCCCATTGCGACATGATGGCCAGGCGTTGGGTGTGGCCGGCCAGGGCAAGGCCCACGAAGATGACGACGCAGACGACCACGATGAGGATCGTGGCCCAGCAAAGCCGCGAGCGGCGACGCGTATCGACCCGGACGAACATGCTCAGGGAACGCCGCGAGCGAGGTGCGGGCCATCGGTCTCGAGCGAGGACAGCGCGAACATGGTCTCCGGGCCGACCACGCCATCGGCTGCGATGCCGAAACGCTGCTGCACGTTTCGTACGCGGGCTTCGGTCGGCGCATCGAACGTGGTCGTATCCGCCGCCTTGGGATCGCTCGGCGAAAGGTGCGATACGAGCCAGTGCATGCCTTCGCCGCTGTCACCGCGCGAGAGCTTGCTGGGCATGGCCGGGTCGACGCGGAATACGGCATAGAAGCGGCCGTTCCAGACGCGATCGAAAGCGTCGCGGGTCAGCTCGACGTACTTGCCGCCCAGGTACAGGCGGACGGCTTCGTCACCGGCACCAACGAGCAGCACCTGCTGTTTTGCGTGCGCGTTGTCGAGCTCGAGCACAAGCGGCCGGTCGAAGCGGCGCAGCTGGTCGAGCGAGCCGCGGCCGCTCACACAGGCGAACCCGGGGAAGATCAGGGCGTCGCAGTTCATGGCGTTGGCGACCGACGTCTCCTTGGACGTCACCTGCCAGCGCGCCAGGAGCTCACCCCATACGCGTACGCCACCGGTCTCAGGCGGTGGCAGCGCATCCTGGAGTTTCGCCAGGGCCTGCTCGGGCGTGACGGCCACGAAGCTCTTCGGGCGCGATGGGCTGTGCCCGGTGAAGACCCAGACCGCGAAGCCGCCGACAAACACGATGGCCAGCATCGCGCCGATCGCCAGGATCGGCTTGCGGTAGCGGCGCAGCCAGTAGCGCGCATGCTGCGGCAGCACTTCGCGCGCAACGAAACCGAGTGCGCGCTCGCCGATGTTTTGCTCGCCGCGCTCGGCGGCGCGCTCGAGCGCGCGGTGAGCGAGCGCATTCAGCCGACCGGGATTGCCCTTGCCGTCATCACGGAGGGAGCGCAGGCCGAGTCTGCTGAAGGGCATCTGGGCGCTGCCGGCGACATGCAGGCGGTGGCGGACGTAACGCTCGCTCTCTTCCTCATTCAGCGGACCAAGCGGCAGGCGGCTCCGCACATGGCGGGCCAGCGCCGGTGCGCCCGGGTCGGTCAGGCGTTCGCGCAGCTCGGGTCGGCCGGCCAGCACCCGGTGGAACGGGGCCTGGGCCTTCTCGCTTGCGACGAGCAGCCGCTCGACGATGGCCAGCCCTTCGTTGTCGAGCTGCTCGGCGTCATCGAGGATCAGGAGGAAACGATGGTTGACGTGGTGGGCCAGGCGGCCGAGGCCCGCGGCGAGGCCGTCGACGAGGTGGGCTTCGGTATTCGCCTCCGCACTGAGCGGCAGCGGCAGGCCGAAGCCGGCGTACATGGAGCGCAACCAGGCGACGGTTTCCAGGGCGTAATCGCCGGCACCGTGGCGCACCGGACGCACGCCATGCTGGGGCGCGTCGGCTTCGATCAACATGCAGAGGAGGGACTTGCCGATACCGGCTTCACCGGTGATCAGCGTGACGCTGTGGTCGCTGGCGCCGAGTTCGTATTCGACATGCGCCAGGATCTCACGCTCGCGCGTGAACAGGCACGCGAATCGCGGATCCGGTGCATCGCCAAATGGCGGCTCGCGAAGCCCAAAGGTCTGTAGATACATGGGCCTAGAGTAGCCGAACGGCCTGATTTTGGACAAAGAAAAAACCCGGTCTCAGACGAGACCGGGTTTTTGGGATAAAGCCCCTGGCGGTGACCTACTCTTGCATGGCTTGAGCCACACTACCATCGGCGCATGCGCGTTTCACTTCTGAGTTCGGGATGGGATCAGGTGGGACCACGCCGCTATAGCCGCCAGGGA
>NZ_JBQCFT010000166.1:0-14895 GCF_051958795.1 Luteibacter sp.
CACGGCTGTGGACAGGGTCAGAGGGATTGAGGTCATTCAGCCATGCCTGGAACAGGGCGCTACTCCTGGCGAAGTTGAGATGCACTACAGCGTCTACTTCGACAATCGTGTCGAGGCGATCTGCTGCCTCGCAACGGTGGATGAAAAGGATGACGGATCCCAATCCTGGACAATTAGCCTTTCCTCGACCGGACTCATCGACTCACTAAAGCGCATCCAGCGAGCGCTCGGCGATAGCTCCGGCGGGATCGATTTCCTGCTTAACATCGCGGACGCAATGACGCTGGTCTATGCGTCTGGCTATGACATCTACGAAACCACGTTGTTCACGGTGGTTGCCAACGCCGACCATCTCGCCGAACACAATATGACTCCGCCAGTCGGGTCGGTGGATGAGTCGGGCAATGTGATCTTGAGCCGGAGGCTCGTGAATGTCTCATTCGAGGCGGAACCGGTATCCCCAACACTTCAACCAGAGCCAGACCCAAAGCACCCTCCCCTAGCCCAAAAAGTTGGGGAGCCCGAGTCGGTCTTCGCCTCCGGCCGCGCCAGTGACGGAGCGTCCAACCTACAGCGCGCGTTTGACTTCATTGCTTCGTATGACGGAAACGCCGGGACCCTGTTCCATACGCCCTTTGGTCGAGCCATCAACAATGCGAGGAGTAGCGATGAATTCACGATCGTTGCCGGGAAGTTTCAGACATTCCTTCGGGAAGAGGGCATCAGGCCCTTCCTTGGAAAATATCGAAACGCTGCCGTCGATTTCCTGATGAACGCCGGCTACCAGGACTTCACGAAGCGAGCCGTCGAGATGGGCTCGTGCATCGCATTCGTTGACGGCTATCTTCCGCACAGCCGCTTCGCGCAGGCCGACCTACCGATCCTACGATCGGCTCCGGGGCTCAGGGTTTTCAGTCCGTCACTAACAGACGTTTGACCGCGAGGCGATGTTGCGGTGGTCGAATCACTCGCGGTCAAGAGTAGCCTGATAGGACGCGCAACCTACAGACCCACTGCGACGAGCTGGACGGGACCGGTCATGGCGATCGGTGACCGCTTAGACAAGGAACTTCATTGAACTCTTTTACCGCGGATGCCCCACCACTTCCTTCCACGATTCAAGACCTTCTGGCTCCGTATCCCGAGCTTCTCGCAGAGTTGCGGGATTCGCTCTGCCGCGCCATCAAGGAACCGATGTCCGAGCCGCGTTTCGAACGCGCTATCTCATCGCTCAAGGATACGTTAGGGGACATGATGGAGATTGCAGGGAAAGCACTGGACGAGGCCGAAAATCGCGCGGACGCCGGCGCTTCCGCCACGCTCAAAGTAAAGCGTGACCTCATCGGAAAGTCGAGAAGCAGCACGATTGGGATGCGCGACCTGAGGGAGCTCGAGGCCTACTGTGACGCACTCGACAGGAGGGCAACGTGACTGATCCTTCTGGCAAACTTTCGGACGCAAGGCACGCAGCGATCTATCGAGATCGGATTGTTCCGGACAGCGGCTTCAATGAGGCCACCACACAGTCCAATCCTCGAGCGATCATTCTCGCCGGCCAGCCCGGTGCCGGCAAAGGCCGGATCCAGGCGATTTCCATGCGGGATCTTTCCGACGATGCCGTAAGCGTCGACCCCGACGAACTGCGCGCCTACCATCCCGACGTGCGCTCATTCCGGTCCAATCATCCGTACACATGGTCTACCGACACGCACGCTGACGCTAGCAGCTGGGCCAGCGAGCTTCGAGAGCAAGTGATAGATGCTCGCAAAAATCTCATCATTGACACCACGCTTGCACATGACGCATGGGCAATTCGAACCATCAGCCAGCTGAGAAACGCAGGTTACGACGTCGAGGTCAGGGCCGTCGCTACGCATAGGCTCGAGAGTGAGCACGGAGTCGATAACCGGTTCTCGGCATCGATCGATGAACGCGGATACGGTCGCTATGTTCCGAGCGAGGTCCGTCGATCGGTCTACGAACGTCTCGCCGGGAATCTTGATACGGTCCATGCAGCGACAAATGCGCCAATCCGCATCTATGAGCGCGAAGGCAATCTGGCATGGGATAGCGTCAGGGATCCGGGTACTCCCGGCGAAGCGCTTGAGCGTATTCGGGGGGACCGCGTTGCCACACTTTCACAGACACGCGGTCTGCTCACGGATTGGTCACGCCAGTCAGCCTGGCATGCCTCGCTGACCGACCGATCGGCTACTGACCTCAAGCTCTCCCCCGACGCAAAGTTGAATCTCCTTGCTGAACGGGCGCAACTTTCGGTAGTTGAATCCGTGGGGGCCTACCAAGCCGAAGCCGAAGGGTTGCACGGCGACGTTGTACTTAGACACAGAGGGTACGCAGCACGCGGTCTGGGTACTCTCGGTGGTGCAGCGATGGCGTACGATGCGATCGCTACCGCCAATGATGTGAGTGCCCTGCAGTCAGCCGGGAACGTGATGGGCGCACAATCCGCAGTCCTTCACTTTGGCGGACGCGTGGTTGGCGTTGTCGAAGGAGCCGAGTTAGGAGCCGCGACCGGCGCAGCCCTCGGCGTGGAATCCGGACCCGGTCTCTTCGTCACCGGCACGATCGGGGGCATAGCCGGCGCCATCGGTGGCGAAAAGATCGCTACTGCCGCCGACAACTATCGCACGTACAACCAGACCGACCACACCGGCCAAAGCTGGCACATGGACCCCACCCGCCCCGACCAGGGCTGGACGCGCTCCGAAACCCGCATCGATCCGAACGGCCTTTCGGTCCCAGGCTTCGGCTTCAGCGCCCCCGCATACAAAACACGAACGATCACGGCCCCGCCTGAGATCGCCAACGAACTCAACTACAAAGCCTCCGGTGTCCAGGTGCAGCTGGCGCTCGCCCACCCGCCCGCGCCGCGCGATCCCTATTCCATCAAGGCAGCGCCCACGGATACACCCAGCCTGCGTGAGGCCAACTGGCAGCGCGATGCGGGGACGCATGCGTGGAGCCGCTCGGTTACTACGGGTTACATGGAACACGGCCTTCCCGTCACGCGGACCGAGCTTGCGAGCCCGGATCGCACCCGGGAGCTCGAGCGCGCTTCGTCCCAGGTAGCCGAGGAGAACCGGGCGAACCGGCCGGAGGCGATTGCCGGGAAGTACCGGGATGCCTACCTCCGCTACGGCTGGAGTCATTTCGGTGATCCCGAGGAAGCGGCAATGAAGGCCCTCCACGCGCCGAAGGACGTACTGCAGGCTTCGGA
The DNA here is from genome assembly GCF_051958795.1 of Luteibacter sp. Classification (GTDB taxonomy): domain Bacteria; phylum Pseudomonadota; class Gammaproteobacteria; order Xanthomonadales; family Rhodanobacteraceae; genus Luteibacter. The sequence continues at coordinate 3,239 of NZ_JBQCFT010000166.1, forward strand.
CGGCAATGAGTACAAGCGCGGACCCGACGGCGCCTGGAAGCACGAAGGCTGGTTTGGCCACGAAAGCAGGGCCACGGGCAACCTCCGGGATGAACTCAACGAGGCTGCCCGCTCTAACGGTATCCATGCGCCTTCGACAAAGCAGGACGCGCCTTCAAGCCCCGCGCACGACCGCATCAACGAGATGCTCGAAGCCGCCCGCAACGGCGACTGGAACCGGTTCCGCCAGGAGACGCAGGCCTTTGCCGACATGCCGCCGGGCCAACAGCTTCAACAGAACGCAGTGCAACAGGCCAACCAGATCGAACAGCACGCTGAGCAGCAACGCGCCGCCCAGCTCCAGCAGCAACAAAACGAACAGCAACAGACCCAGCAGCAGGCACACGGCCCGCGCATGGTCCGCTGACAAAGGAACCCCAATGGAAGAAAAGGAAGTCCTGACGCTGGTCAGCAGCACGGCGCTCCTCATGGAGCAGTTCGAGCGGCGCTGCTCCATGATCGAACGGCGGCTCGACCAGACCTGGCAGGCGCTGGAAGGTCTCACCAGCCATGTGCCCACGGCGGTCCAGCGCTCGGCGGACGGCGTATTGCGCGAGATTCCGGTCCAGATCATGGATCGTGTCCGGGCCGGCATCGATCGCCCGGTCAGCGAATATGAGCTGCGCCTGCAGAACGCCTCTGGCTCTGCGATGGAAGCTACGCGCGTCGTCGCCGATCAGATGACGCGCCTGGAGAAGCTGCACCGCCACCTGGTCTGGAAAGTCATGGGTGTCGTCGGCGGCGCCATCGTGCTGCTGCTAGTGGCGGCGATCTGGTTGTCTTCGCATTACATGGACGTGATTCGGCAGAACCAGCTATCCGCGGACCTGCTTAAGGCTTACAACAGGGCGGACGTCACGCTATGTGGCGACCAGCTTTGCGCGAATGTGAATACGAAGGGAGCGAGGGCGGGTGCCCAGGGGCAGTATCTGCCGGTGAATCCGCGGTGAGGTGAGCTGGCCGCGCCTGTGGCGCGGATCGCGCGCGAGCGCGCTCCCACACGAGGGCGCCGGCGCCCGGCAGTTGTGGGAGCGTGCTTGCACGCGACCCAGGCCGCGACAGCCCCACAACGAAAAAGGCCCGGCATCTCTGCCGGGCCTTCTTGTTTTACTTCTTCTGGCGGAATGCCGTTTCCAGCAACGCGCGATCGAAGCCCTGCCCCGGATCGCCGTGTTCGGCGTAGCGGTAGAGCGCCGCGGCGTAGACACCGTGCATGGCGTTCTGGAACAGGCCGAGCGCCACAACGGCGATGACCGCGACCACACCCACGGCGACCATCAGTGCGATCGAGCCCGTCGAAGCCGCACCGACGAACAACGCGATACTAACCACCATCACGCAGAACGTGAGGAGGCCACCCGCGAGGCCGATGCCGGCGTTGCCGATGATGTTCTCGCCCCAGGTGCGCTTCACCAGCGAAGCGCTGTCCTTCAACGCTTCCACCGGGCCCACGTTCTGCGCGGCAAGCACCGGCACGACGAGGAAGGTGGCGACGGTCCAGCCCACGCCGAGCAGGCCGGCGACGAGACGGCCGACGATACCGGCGCGCTCCTGGATGGCACGCAGGATCATGCCGACCGTGGCGGAGATAAGCGCGTAGCCGACGATCGACGGCAGCTTGCTCCACGCGGCGCGCAGGCCATCGTTGAGCGTCGGGTTGCCGCCATCGAGGCGAATGAACGCCGCGGCGGCCAGTGCGGTGTTGAAGAAGATCACCACGCCGTACTGGACGAAGTAGAACAGGAACGAGACGGCGAGGAATACCGGCGAGACGTGCCGGCCGCCATCCTCAAGGCCCGTGCGGTGCCCGTGCCAAAGCGAGATCACCGGCCATGCGAACGAGGCGATGACCACGAGCGAGGCCAGGCCCGCAAAGAGCGGGAACAGCATCAGCTCCTTGTCCTGGCGGAGGATGTTGGCGCTGGATTTCATCAGCGCCCAACTGCGTGCGAACTTGCCCATTTCCGTTGGAACCCCTGGTGCGTTGCGGTGGCGGTGTTTTAGCACCCCGGCCGGGGCGAGCGCCACCGCGGGGCGATCCGTCTGGGCTGACGGACAGCCCCACCTGTCCGGCGGAAAGCGCGTGGCACCTGCCCTACAGGCACCGGCCCCAGGCTACGCCCCGCGTCCCGCCGGCACCGGCGATCAGATGGCGCCGGCCGGCGTCACGGCCGGGAAGTCCTTGTCGTGGTCGAACACATTGTTAAAGAAGTTCGTCAGCGAATACATCGCCACGAGCGCGACGATCTCCATCACGTTCGCATCGGTATAACCGGCCTCGCGGACCTTCTCGAGATCGGCCTCGCTCACGTGCCCCCTCGCCTCGATGACCTTGCGCGCGAACGCCACGGCGGCGTCACGCTTCGCATCGGTCGCCCGTCCCTTGCGGGCGAGGATGATTTCATCGCCGGGCAGCTTCGCCATGTGTTCCGCGGTGAAGCTGTGGACCGACAGGCAGTAGTTGCAGCCATTCACTTCTGAAACGGCCAGGCCGATGCTGTCGCGGGTCTTCACGTCCAGCGCCTTGCTCAGCGAGCCGAGCAGGACAGCCCATGCGTTGAAGGCGAGCGGGCTCTGCGCGAAGGCGGCCAGCATGTTCGGGGTAAACCCGATGTTTTTGGTGAAGGCATCGAGCGTGGGCTTCGAGTCGGCCGGGACCTGTTCGGCCATGAGTGCGGTGGTTCTTGGCATGACGTTTATTCCACTGAGGGCTAAGAAAGGGAGATCAGGCGAAGTCGAGGACTTCGGCGAGCGGGCGGCGCGGCTTCTGCGCCCAGTTGCCGGCACGTTCCGGCCCGACGGAAAGCAGCATCACCGGCACCTCGTCCTTGCCGAGGCCGAACTCGCGGTGCACGGCGACGTCATCGAAACCGATCATCGGCGTCGAACCCCAGCCGAGCGAGCGCGCGGCGTAGATCATCGCGGCGGCACCGAACGTCCCGGTACGCACCGCTTCGTCGCGCTGCCGCTGCGGGAATTCCTTGTACAGGCCACGCGCGGGAAGCTCCCACTCGGGCACCATCGTTGCCGGCATCACGCCAGCCGCGACGAGCGGCGCAAGGCGATCGGGGATCACGCTGGAATCAGCCAGCTGGCCGACGACGATGAAGGTGACAGCCGCATCGGTCACTGCAGGCTGGTTCCACGCGATGGGGCTCAGTTTCGCCTTGGCTTCCGGCGAGCGCACGGCGATGAAGCGCCAGTTCTGCAGGTGGAACGAGGTGGGTGCGGTCGTGCCGACATGCACGAGTTCGCTGATCTGCGCATCGCTCAGGACTGCGTCCTTGTCGTAATACTTCGCGGCAGTGCGGCTAAGAATGGTGTTGATGACTTCGTTGCTCATGATGAACTCCGGTGACTTTGGGATGGAATGACGCGCAGGAGGGCCCGTGCCTCTCCCGAAAGGAAAGGGGTGTGTTGGAGCCTTGGGAAACGGAGGGGGCGCTTCGCCCCGGCAGGTCAGGAACGGGGGCGGAAGATGGACTTGCCCTTGCGGCGGTCTTTCGCGTTCATCGATGCGATCGCGTCATCCAGGGAGGAGACCTTGCCGATATGCGTTTTCAGCCGGCCATCGCTAACGCGATGTGCAATCTCCGCCAGCTGATCGCGGTCGGCTTCGACGACGAAATCGATGACGCGGATGGTGTCGGACAATCCTTCGTAGGGCCCCACGACCGAGACGACGACACCACCCGGCCGAACGAGGCGCGCGGATAGCGGGCCGATATCGCCACCGATCACGTCGAACACGAGATCGATCTCGCCGACATCCTCCAGCGCATCGTGCTCGAGATCGACGAAGTCGTTGGCGCCAAAACCCAGCGCCAGCTCGCGATCGGCCGCACGCCCCGTGCCGATCACATGCGCTCCGGCTTCGCGTGCCAGCTGCACGACAAGTGCACCAACCGCGCCGCCCGCGCCATGCGCGAGGACCCGCTGTCCCGGCCGCAGCTGCCCGTGCACGAACAGGCCCTGCCAGGCGGTGAGTCCGGAAATCGGCAGGCTTGCGGCCGACACGAAGTCCACATCGTCGGGCAACGCGGCGAGGTTCCGCGCTTCGATCGCGGTGTACTCCGCGAGCGATCCGTCGCGATACCAGTCGGCGAGCCCGAACACCCGCTGGCCGATCGAGAAGCCCGTGGTGCCATAGCCGATGCCCGTGACCACGCCCGCCAGCTCATGGCCGACGATGGACGGCGTACGATCGCGACCCAGCCGGTCGGCCCACGTCGACGGCCATTCAAGTTCCGTGTTCACGAAGCCCGCCGCGTGCACTTCGACGACGACGTCGTTGATCGACGCCTTTGGCTGGGGCCGCTCGGCTAGTTTCAGCCCGGCCATCCCCGCCGCCTGGTCAGTCGCCACGATCGCTTTCATGAAGATCACCTCGGGTCGGATACCGCGTTCTGAGCGTAGTTTCCGTCCACTGCCGGTGCAGAGGGTCCGCGCGTGGAGTCCACCGTTCCACGCCGGTACTCCGACGGATCCATGCCGAACACCTTGCGGAACGCGCGGGCGAAACTGCTGCGGCTTTCGTACCCGGTGTTGCGCACTACCTGCTCGATGGAGACCTGGCCAGTCTGGAGTTGCTCGGCCGCCTGGCGCATCCGCAGGTCGCGCAGGACGTTCATGGGTGGCTGGCCGACGATCTCGGTGAACCGCGCCATGAAGGCGGAGCGGCCGAGGTATGCGCTCTGTGCGAGGGAACTGACGGTATGCGGTGCGCCCGGGTTGCTCGCCATTTCCGCGAAGGCCCGCGCGATCTGCGGGTCGCGCAGCAACGCGAAGCGCTCCACCCAGGTGTGGTTGGAGTGCAGCGAACGGCGAAGGATGTTGACGATCACCAGCTTGAGCAGCGCCGAGCTCATGGCGCCGGAACCGACCTCCTGCGCGACGAGTTCGGCTATGGCGCTCTTCAGCGTCGTATCCAGCCGGTCGGCCTCGGAGAACTGCTCGACGATCGGCGTAGTGAGCGTGCCGAACAGGTCCACGGCCGAGCCGTAGCAGGCATCGAAGAAGCCGCAGATCAGGATGACTTCGGGATCGCCCTCGCCGGCAACGATGTAGTTCACGGCGTCTTTCGACACCGCGACGAGCATGCCATCCACCGTGCGCATGCTGTTAAGGCCACGGTGGAAGCCTTCCGCCTCGATGCGGAAGGGTGCGTTCGGCGGCACGATGACCAGGGTATGCGGCGCCAGCTCGATAGGGGCGCAGCCTTTGATCGAAAGGCGCCCGCTGCCACGGATGTTGTAGTGGATGCCGGGTGCGTTCACGCCACCCATGTCCAGGCAATAGCCCTCGCTGACGAGGCATTCGGTGAGCGCGACGAAATTGACCTCGAGGCTCCCCAGGAGCCGGTTGAGGTCATGCGGCGAAATACGTACGGCGGGTCCTTTCAGCACTGCGTCACCCGGGAGGAAGGTAATCGATGGAGTGCAGGCAGCCGAGGTCATCTGTACGCGCCGAACACCGCGCAGGTGGATCGTCGGCAGTGGCACGTTGATATTCGGCCAGTCAGCGCTGCCTGTCCACGAATTCTAGGGTCTCACCAGGGCGGTGGACTAACGGATTCGCGGGGCGGACTTGGCGCACGCGCCGCGCCGCCAGGCATGCCTCCCTGGCCACAGGCTTCCCGCATCGCCCGCATGTGCGCGGTCCGCCCTATCGCCACCTGGGCTATCCCGGCCTCCCCTACCAGCCGTGTCTCCACCTGCGAGCCGCGCGCGAGGGTCAGGTGGATCGGGCAACGCATGGACACCTCGATGAGGGCCGCGACCTGCGAGGAGGTGAGCCGGCCGGTGATCTGGATTTCTTTCAGGAACCGATCGCGTGCCGCGAGGGCGGGCCGGTCGTGGACGACGCGAACCACCAGCCGCTCCAGCGGCCACGCCCGCTCGGTGGCGTAGCGGCGCATCGTCATGAGCGCGCATGAGCCTAGCGCCGCACTGAGGAGGTCGAAGGGCGTCGGCCCGGAACCGAGCCCGCCAACGCCCATGGGTTCGTCGACGATCAGGGTGGAGCTCGCGGCGCGCGCTACTACCTGGTAAGGCCCGTACTTTCCTTCGCTAAGCATGACCGATTCGGCCCAGCCATCGTCGGAGTCGATGACCGAGGCGGGCGAGGCGTGCGCGGCGGGACCGCTGTTCAGGCTGTCAGAGAGGATGTCCATGGCTGCCACGTTATGCGCGCCATGGTCTTCCCGCGTCCCGCAGTCGCGTCCAATCATCCGGCGTTTGGAACAAGACACGACGATGACGTTGTGTCTTTGCGTCCACTGCGTCGCACGGCGGCGAGCGACAGATGAATTGGACGATGTAGCGGACGATCGGTCGTGGAAGCGCTTGCACAGTGGGGATCAAACCCTTTAGGCGCGCCATGGCAAGAATGAAACAACGGTGCCGCATCGAGCAGGCGTTCGGGGCACGGAACTTAGCGACTTTCTTTACCCTGACCCATGCCGGACAGCCGCTTACGGTGGCGGAACTCGCCCTGCCTCTGGCATCCGGCGAGTCGGCATCGCCACGCGCGAGCGACGATGCGTACCTCGTGATGACCAACCTCGGCGCACCCTGCACGATGAAGGTTTCGCACGGCTCGCGCAGGGTGCTGGACGACCGCCTGCCCACCGGGCACACCCTGGTGATGGACCTGGCGGAAGCGATGCACGTGTCATGGCAGGGCCCCTTGCACGCCGTCGTCGCCTACCTTCCGCGGCCGGCCGTCTTCGCCGGGCAGAAAGGTCTCGCTGACTTTTCACTCGTCGACAGCGCACCTTTCGATGATGCGTTGCTGGGCGCCATCATGGCCTGCCTCAGGCACACGACCGCGCCGCTACACCCGAAAGAGTCGGCCATGTTCGCGCGCCACCTGCTGGAGGCCGCGTGTTCCTGCCTGGCGCACCAGCATGCCGTGCCGATGAGCGAACCACGGCTGTTGAGCGTCGCGCTGTCCGAGGCGCAGCGGGCGTTTGCCACCGAGTACATGCTCGCCCGCCTCGGCACGCCGATTTCCATGCACGAGGTGGCCGCGGCGTGCGGGCTGTCTTACCGCATGTTCACACGCGGCTTCAGGCTTTCCTTCGGCACATCGCCGCACGCCTGGCTCATGGCCGCGCGCGTCGATCTCGCCAAGCGGCTGATGCGCGACGCGAACCTGCGCCTGACCGATATCGCACACATGTCCGGGTTCTGTGACCAAAGCCACTTCAACCGGGTGTTCGCGCGGTTTGCCTCGTGCACGCCGGGCGAGTGGCGGCGGAAGTAGACGCCGGAGCCCGCAGACCGGAGCGCGCCGGCGAGCGGGATGCGTGAGGCCGTACTGAAGTAATCGGGCGAGCGAGCTTCAGAGCCGCATGGGTGCGACGGACAACGGCTCCTTCCCTGCGGGAAAGGCAGCCCACAGCGCAGCCATCGTCTGCCCGTTCACCGGGTGACGCACGTCCGGCGCAATGTCGGCCATCGGCTTCAACACGAAGGCGTGGCGAAGCTCGCCGCGCGGAAGCTGCAGGTGCCCCGCACCGCTGAGGACGAGATCGTCATACAGCACGATATCCACGTCGAGCGTGCGGCTGGCGTAACGGTCGCCGCCGCGGATGCGTCCGTGGCGGTCTTCCAGGGCGTGCAGCCAGTCGTTCAACGCCTCGGGGCCGAGGTCGCTCTCAAGGCCGACCGCCAGGTTGAAGAAGTCCGGCCCCTCGAAACCGACAGCCGCGCTGCGGTACACGGGCGATACGTCCAGCGCGCCGAAACGTGCGCGCAGTTCCGACACCGCCGCGGCGAGCCAGCGCTCCGCGTCGATATTCGACCCAAGGCTCAGGTACGCGCGCCCCATTCAGTCCTCCAGCGCGGGGATATCGCGCAGCGCGCCGATCGCCTCGCGCACGTCGCCGCCCGAGGGCTGCTGGAACGGACGCAGGCCGAACTCCGGCAGGATAGCGATGAGGTGATCGAAGATGTCGGCTTGGATCCGCTCGTAGTCCAGCCACACCACGGTGTTGGTGAAGCAGTAGACCTCGAGCGGGATGCCCTGCGGCCCCGGATCGCGCATGCGGACCATCCGGGTCATCCTGTCGTGCACATCCGGGTGCGCCTTGATGTACGCCTCGGCGTAGGCACGATAGGCGCCGATGTTGGTCTGGCGGCGACGGTTGGCCGGCAGCTTGCCGGGCTCGCCGAGGGCATCGTTCCAGCGCTGGATGTCTTCGCGCTTCTGCTTCAGGTAAGCGGCAAGCAGGTGGATCTTCGCGAAGCGCTCCAGCTCGCCCTCCTCGAGGAAACGCACGCAGGCCGCATCGACGAACAGCTCACGCTTGATCCGGCGCCCGCCGGAATCGGACATACCGCGCCAGTTCTGGAACGAATCGGAGATCAGCCGCCACGTCGGCACGGTGACGATCGTGCGATCGAAGTTGCGCACTTTCACCGTGTGCAGGGTGATGTCGATGACGTCGCCATCGACGCCGGCAGACGACATGGTGATCCAGTCGCCGACGCGCAGCATGTCGTTGGTGCTGAGCTGGATGCCAGCCACGAAGCCGAGGATGGTGTCCTTGAACACCAGCAGCAGCACTGCGGACATCGCGCCGATGCCCGAGAGCAACAAGGCGACGTTCTGGTGCGTGAGCCGCGTGATGACGACCACGACCGCGACGATCCACAGCGCCAGTTGGAACAGCTGCACCACGCCCTTGATGGAACGCTTGCCCGCGGGCGTGGCGCTATACAGCGATTCGAACGCTACCAGCGCCCGGCCAAGCGCCGCCATCACGCAGACGATCATCCAGCACACGGCGACGTCGCGAATGAAACCGGCCCAGCCATCGTCGCTGGTGACATCCAGGAACAGGGCGATGCCGTAGTACACGACGATCGCCGGGAGCATGCGCGCAAGCCAGCGGAACGCGCCGAACTCGTACAGGGCATCGTCCCAGCGCCATGCCGTGTGGCGGGTCGCGACACGTACGACGCGGTGCAGGAATACGCGGCCAAGCAGCCCGACCAGCCAGGCCACGACGAAGAGGCCGGCGATCGCGCCAAGCCGCTTCAGTTCGATGATGTTGAACATGTCGTCCATGTCGCTGTTACCACTCCAGGAGAAACATCATTCCGGCCGCATGCCGCGCTCGATGCGCACACCGACGGCGCGCGCGCCACGCACGGCGCCCGGCTTGGAAAGCTTCAGGCGAACCCAGCTCACGCCGAACTCCTCGCGGATGATCTCGGCGCAACGCTCGGCGAGGGTCTCGACCAGGCCGAAGCTCGAGGCCTCGACATAGGCCTGGAGGCGCTTCGAGATCGACTTGTAGTTCAGCGTGTCGTTGATGTCGTCGGTTGCCGCGGGACGGCGGTTATCGAACGCCATCTCCAGGTCGAACGAAAGGGTCTGCCGGATCCGGCGTTCCCAGTCGTAGATGCCGATGACCGCGTCGATGCGCAGGTCCTCGATGAAGACGATATCCATGGGGCCGTGGTGCGTGGAAAAGGCCTTACAGGTTAACCGATGCCTGCCCCACTCGTCGTAGGAGCCCACCCTGTGGGCGACGCCGTTCGCGGAGGAGCCACAGGGCCTGTGGCATTTTGGCGAAAGATGTCGCCCACAGGGTGGGCTCCTACGCGATGGGTGCTGCCGCGAGCACCCATCGCGTGCAAGCACGCTCCCACAGCACGCTCCCACAACCGAAGTACTTACGCTGCCGGCGGAAGTGTCTCCAGGCTCCACCGCGGGAACACCTCGATCGTCTCGTCCTGCTGTTGCCCGGCGGCGAGGCGGATGGCACCGGCCAGCGCGATCATCGCGCCGTTGTCGGTGCAGAACTGCAGCCGTGGGAAGTACACGCGGAAGCCATCGGCGGCCCCGGATTCGGCGAGCTGGGCACGCAGGCGCTTGTTGGCGCCCACGCCGCCGGCGATCACCAGCCGTTTCGCGCCCGTCGCTTCAAGGGCCCGGCGACACTTGATCGCCAGGGTATCGACGATCGCCTCTTCGAAGCCCCGGGCGATGTCGGCCCGGGTCTGTTCCGATTTATCGGAAGCCTGCCAGGCCAGCAGCACCTGGGTCTTCAGGCCGGAGAAGCTGAAATCGAGCCCCGGTCGGTCGACCATGGGCCGGGAGAACCGGAACTTGCCCGGCTCGCCCTGCTCGGCCAGCTTGGCCAGCGCCGGGCCGCCGGGGTACGGCAGGCCCATCAGCTTGGCGGTCTTGTCGAAGGCCTCGCCCGCGGCGTCATCCAGGGTATCGCCCAGGATCCGGTACTCGCCGATCGCCTTCACCTCCACCAGCATGGAGTGGCCGCCCGAGACCAGCAGGGCCACGAACAGCGGCTCCGGCGGGTCGTCTTCGAGCAGCGGCGCCAGCAGGTGTCCTTCCATATGGTGGACGCCGATCGCCGGGACACCGAGCGCCCAGGCCATCGCGCGGGCCGCCGAGGCACCCACCAGCAGGGCGCCGACTAGCCCCGGACCCGCCGTATAGGCCACGCCACCCAGGTCCGCCGGGGTGAGCCCGGCATCCTTCAGGGCCTGGCGCACAAGGGGCAGCAGCTTGCGGACGTGGTCGCGGCTGGCCAGTTCGGGCACCACGCCGCCGTATTCGGCGTGCAGGGCGATCTGGCTGAACAGGGCGTGGGAAAGCAGCCCGCGGCCCGGGTTTTCCGGGTCCCAGCGCAGCAGGGCCACGCCGGTTTCATCGCAGGAGGTCTCGACACCTAACACAGGCTTTGAAATTTGCATTTCGATCACGTTATAATCCACGGCTCACCCGGGTAGACGGGTCAGTTTAAACAAGTGGAGTTTCCATGCCGAGCGTTAAAGTCCGCGAGAATGAGCCGTTTGAGCTTGCCCTCCGCCGCTTCAAGCGTACGTGCGAAAAGGCTGGCGTGCTGGCCGAAACGCGCAAGCGCGAATTTTACGAAAAGCCGACCCAGGAGCGTAAGCGTAAGCGCGCTGCTGCTGTGAAGCGTCACCTGCGCCGTCTGTCCCGCGACACGACGCGCCGGACCCGCATGTACTGATTGCCACCCGGCCTGTGTAGGGCCGGTGTTGGACCCGCGGCTGGCGCGTTCGCCCGCTGCCGCCGCAATCAGGCGGAAATCCCGAGCCGGCTCCGCCGAAAGGTGGAGCCGGCTTTTCGTCGTTCTGGAGAAAAGCGATGAGCCTCAAGGCCAAGATCACCGAAGACATGAAGACCGCCATGAAGGGCGGCGAGAAGGACCGCCTGGCGGTGATCCGCCTGGTCCAGGCCCAGATCAAGCAGCGCGAGGTCGATGAGCGCATCGAGCTCGACGACGCCCAGGTCCTGGCTGTCCTCGAAAAGATGCAGAAGCAGCGCCGTGACTCGCTGGACCAGTTCGAAAAGGCCGGCCGCGAGGATCTGGCCAAGATCGAGCGCTATGAAATGAGCGTCATCGACGCCTACCTGCCGACCAAGCTGACCGACAGCGAGCTCGACGCCCTGATCGACGCCGCCGTGGCCGAATCCGGCGCCACCTCGGCCCGCGACATGGGAAAGGTCGTCGCCCTGGTCAAGGAAAAGGCCGCCGGTCGCGCCGACATGGGCGCAGTAGCCGGCAAGGTGAAAGCCAAGCTGGTCTGAGGCCTGAAGGCCTTTTGTGGGAGCGG
>NZ_JBQCFT010000167.1:0-13664 GCF_051958795.1 Luteibacter sp.
GGAGCGCGCCTGGCGGGCCACTGCTTTGGGGGCCGGGTGCAGCGGGGATTGTTGCGCGGTCTCTAACGGGTGGCGCGCGCGTGGCGCGCTCCTACAAGAGCATCGCGGGAGGTGGTCGCGAAAAAAAAGGCGCCTTTCGGCGCCTTTTCGTTACGGGTTGCTGTCCGGTGCCGGTTTTGCCGGAACCTGCGCCGTTTGCGGCGCGTCGATCTTGCGGCCGCCGTACGGAAGCACCGTGGACGCGATCTTCGGGTCCGCCTTGATCATCGCGACTTCGTCGCCAACGATGTGGGCGGCTTCGTCGAGCGGCGTGTCTTTCGCCTTCTTCGCCGCGGCTTCCTGCTTGATCTCCGACTTGATGCTGCGCTCGTTGGCGTTCAGGCCGTCGTCGGACGACGCGGTGTCGTCGCCAGTGTCGCCCGGGCTGCCGTCGCCGCCGAAGATCGCCTTGCGACGGTTGCGGAAGTCGGTCTGGATGGCTTCGTACTGCTTGCGCTCGGCCTGACGCGCGGCGAAGTTGAGCGAGATGTCGGTCTTGTCGCGCAGCTTCTGGTATTGCGCCAGCTCGTCGAGCATCAGCTTCCACGCCGGCGAATTCGCCACGCGCGCCTGATGCTTCTGATTGAGCGGGCCCACGATGGATTTCAGATCGGCGACCGGCTTGTAGTCGGCCGGATCGATGTGACGCCACGGCAGCGCGTTGTCGTAGGTGGACTCGCCGAATTCCTTCGCGTCGCCGTTCTGCGGGAACTGGACGTCGGGCGTGACGCCACGCAGCTGCGTGCTGTCGCCGTTGATGCGGATGAACTCGGCGATGGTCATCTTGAGTTCGCCGTACTTGGCATCCTCGCCCGTGGTGGTCTTGCCGAACCGGTCGAGGTCGACGAGGTTCTGCACCGTGCCCTTGCCGAAAGTGGGCTCGCCGATGATGACGCCACGGCCGTAATCCTGGATGGCGGCGGCGAAGATCTCCGACGCCGAGGCCGAGCCACGGTTGACCAGCACGGCCATCGGGCCGTCCCACGCCATGCCCGGCGCGTCGTCGCCCTGCGCGTCGATCTGGCCGCGCGCGTCGCGCACCTGCACCACCGGGCCGGTGTCGATGAACAGGCCGGTGAGTTCAGTGGCTTCGTTGAGCGAACCGCCGCCGTTGTTGCGCAGGTCCATGATCACGCCTTCCACCTTCTGCGCCTTCAGCTCGGTCAGAAGCTTGGACACGTCGCGGGTGGCGCTCTTGAAGTTGGCGTCGCCGTTACGGCGCGCGCCGAAGTCCTGGTAGAACGTGGGCAGTTCGATCACGCCGATCTTGCGCGTGACGTCGCCGTCCTTCACGTCGATGACCTTCGACTTGGCGGCCTGCTCTTCCATCGTGACCTTCTTGCGGACGAGCGTCACGATGTCGTGCTTGCCGTCGACGCCGGCATCGGCCGGAAGGATTTCGATGCGGACCGTGGTGTCCTTCTTGCCGCGGATGAGCTTGACCACGTCGTCCTGGCGCCAGCCCACGACGTCGACCATCGGGCCGGTTTCGCCCTGACCGATGGCGACGATGCGGTCGCCGGGTTTCATCTTGCCGGACTTGATCGCCGGGCCACCCGGCACGAGCTCGCGGATGGTGGTGTAGTCGTCGCGCGCCTGCAGCACCGCGCCGATGCCTTCCAGCGACAGGCGCATGGCGATGTCGAAGGTGTCGGCGGCGCGGGGGCCGAGGTAATCGGTGTGCGGATCGGTGGAATTGGCGTACGCGGTCATGAAGGCCTGCGTCGCGTCTTCGTCGTCGAGCTGGCGCACGCGCGAGATGTACGTGGCGTAGCGCTTGTCGAGCGTCTTGCGGATCTCGTCGTCGTTCTTGCCGGCGAGCTTCAGACGCAGCCAGTCGTTCATCGTGCGCTTGCGCCACACGTCGTCGAGCTCGGCCTGGTTCTTCGGCGCGGCGGCCTTCTTGCGGCCGAAGTTGAAGCTTTCGTTGCCGCTGAAATCGAAGCCCTTCGCGAGCAGGCCGCGCGCGTAGTTCATGCGGTCGACGGCGCGCGTGATGTACAGGTTGAACACCGAGAACGGACCGGAAAGATCCTGGTTCCAGATGGCGTCGTCGAACTGCGTCTTCAGCGGTTCGAACTTCGCGAGGTCTTCCTGGGTGAAGAACACCTTCTCGCTGTCGAGCGACTCGAGGTAGGCCTTGTAGATCTTGGCCGACATCGCGTCGTCGAGCGGCTGCGCCTGGTAGTGGAAGCGCGTGAGGAAACGCGCCGACAGCTGCGACGCCTGCGCTTCCGCCGCGGTGGGCTTCAGCGGCAGGCTGGACTCCTTGCGCTGCGGCTCCGGCGACGTCGCGGCTTCCGAGGCGTCCTTCGGCTGCGGCGCCGGTGCCGTCTTCGTCGCCGGCTCGGTCGCTCCCGGCTTCTGCATCTGCGCGGGCGCAGCGTTCTGGGCGTGGACGCCCGCGGCCGAGAGGGCCAGCAGGAGGGCGATCGCGGGGCGAAGAGTCATGTAGTCGGAGCCTCGGTGTTCTGTGGGGCGTTTATTCGACGACGCCGGCGGCGTGGGCCATCAGGTCGGCATGGTAGGAGGATCGCACCAACGGGCCGGAAGCGACATGGGAGAAACCCATGGCCTCGCCGGCGATGCGCAGCTCTTCGAACTCGTCCGGCGTCCAGTAGCGGACCACCGGGTGGTGGTGCGCGGTCGGCTGCAGGTACTGGCCGATGGTGATCATGTCGACGTCATGGGCGCGTAGATCGCGCATGGTCTCCAGCACCTGGTCCATCGTTTCGCCGAGGCCGAGCATGATGCCGGACTTGGTCGGCACGGACGGGTGCTGGGCCTTGAACCGCTTGAGCAGATCGAGCGACCACTGGTAGTCGGCACCCGGGCGCACTTCGCGGTAGAGGTGCGGTACGGTTTCGAGGTTGTGGTTGAAGACGTCCGGTGGGAAATCCTTCAGGACGTCGAGCGCGCGCTCCATGCGGCCCTTGCCGCGGAAATCCGGCGTGAGGATTTCGATGCGGATGTCGGGGCTGGCGTGGCGCACGGCGCGGATGCACGAGGCGAAGTGCTCGGCACCGCCGTCGCGCAGGTCGTCGCGGTCGACCGAGGTGATCACCACGTAGCGCAGGCGCATGTCGCGGATGGTCTCGGCCAGACGGGCCGGCTCGAGCGGATCCGGCGCCAGCGGACGGCCGTGAGCGACGTCGCAGAACGAGCAGCGGCGCGTGCAGACCTCGCCGAGGATCATGAAGGTGGCGGTGCCCTTCGAGAAGCACTCATGGATGTTCGGGCACGAGGCCTCTTCGCACACCGTGACCAGCGAGTTTTCGCGCAGGCGCGCCTTCAGCTGCTGCACGGCGTTGCCCTGCGGCAGGCGCACGCGGATCCAGCCGGGCTTGCGCAGCGCGGGCTGCGTGGTGTCGAAGGCCGCGCGGTTAAGCCCGATCTTGTCGTTGCCGAGCATCTTCTCGCCCGGCTTGTCGACCACGGCGATAGGGATGCTACGGAGGGGATTGGCGGAAGTCTGGCTCATAAGTCTGTCAGCCTCAGACCGCAACGCGCGCGGGGAGTTCGGGGAGAATGGGATCGGCGGGCACGGCGTGGAAGCCGAACTGCTTGCAGAATTCCTGAACCAGGACGTCTTCCACGTCTGCCAATCGCGACGGACCGCCCAAGTCTACCACCTGGGTGACCTCCAAACCCTTGTACCCGCAGGGATTGATGCGGTGATAGGGCTCGAGGTCCATGTCCACGTTGAAGGCCAGTCCGTGGAAGCTGCAGCCCCTGCGGATGCGCAGTCCGAGGGCCGCGACCTTGGCCTCGGCCACGTAGACGCCCGGGGCGCCTTCACGCCGGTCGGCACCGATATTCCACTCGCCAAGGGTGTCGATGATGGCCTGTTCGATGCGGCAGACCAGCTCGCGCACGCCCACGCCGACGCGGCGCAGGTCGATCATGGGGTAGGCCACGATCTGGCCCGGGCCGTGGTAGGTCACCTGGCCGCCGCGATCGACGCGCACGACCGGGATATCGCCGGCGAAGAGCACGTGCTCGTCGAGGCCGGCCTGGCCGAGGGTAAATACGGGATCGTGTTCCAGCAGCCACAGCTCGTCGACGGTGTCGTCGGTGCGGTTGTCGGTGAAGGCGCTCATGGCCTTCCAGCTGGCTTCGTAGGGGACGCGCCCCAGCCGGCGGACGTTGAGGGGGTGGGTCATGGGGATGCGGTCGTAGGAGATGGGGGGAAGCTGTGGGCTTGGGGCCTACGATACAAGGCGGGGTGGTCTGTCCCCAAGGCAGACCGTAGGAGCGCGCCCTGCGCGCGACAGCTTTTGAGGCCGGGAGCAACAGGCCGTGTTGCTCTTCGCGAAAAGCTGTCGCGCGCGAGGCGCGCTCCTACGAGGTTCCGACCATCCGGTCACATCGTGAAACGGATGTCCTTGTCCGCGCGCAGGGCGCTGTGCGCCTCCAGGTACTTCTCACGGGTCGGTGCGACGAAGCTCACGGTGACCGACTGGTAGTTGCCCGCCGGGGTGAGCTTGGTGGTCAGCGTTTCGTGGAGCACCTCGAGGCCGATGCCGTGAAGGAGGAACGGCACATGCTTGTCGAGACCCGCGTTGGCGTTGCCGATCGCGGTGATCTCGAACTCGCCCGGGAACTGGAATCCCTTGCCGTCCTTCTGTGCTTCGCTGAAGTCGATCTCACGCATGGCCGTACCCTCTTACTTCTTGTCGCCGTCGCTGTGGAACCACAGCATGATCGTGTCCCAGAGGCGCGAGAAGAAGCCGCCTTCCGGTGCGTCGGCCAGCGCCACCAGCGGCGCGGTGAACACGGGCTGGTCGTCGAGCGTCACGCGCAGCGTGCCGACCTGCTGGCCCTTCTTGAACGGGGCGATCAGCGTCGTCGGGATGTCGAGGTTGGCCTTGAGCTTGTCGTAGTCGCCGCGCTTGACCGAGACCATCGCGTCTTCGGCGACGCCCAGCGGCAGCGTGTTTTCGGCACCCTTCCACAGCTTGGGCGTGGCGAGCGGCTTGTTGGCTTCGTAGAGCTTGTGCGATTCGTAGAAGCGGAAACCGTAGTTGAGCAGCGCCAGCGCGGCGTCGGCGCGGCCCTTCTCGCTGCTGGCACCCATGACGATCGCGATCATGCGGGCGTCGCCCTGCTTCGCCGAGGCGGCGAGGCAGTAACCGGCCGCGGCGGTGTGGCCGGTCTTGATGCCGTCGACGGTGTTGTCGCGCCACAGCAGCAGGTTACGGTTGTGCTGCTTGATGCCGTTCCATTCGAACTCCTTCACGGCCGAGATCGCGTAGTCCTCGGGGAAGTCGTGGATGAGCGCACGCGACAGCACCGCGATGTCGCGCGCGGTGGTGTAGTGGTTGGCCACCGGGTAGCCCGATGCATTCTGGAACTGCGAATGCGTCATGCCCAGCTGCTTCGCGTAGGCGTTCATCAGGTTCGCGAACGCCGGCTCGGAGCCCGCGGTGTGCTCGGCGAGCGCGATGGCGGCGTCGTTACCCGACTGGATGATCATGCCGTAGAGCAGGTCCTTCAGCGGCACCTGGCTGTTGAGCTTGAGGAAGCTGGTGGAGCCATCGGTGCTGGCACCGCCGCCACGCCACGCGTTCTCGCTGATCGTGACCGGGTCGGTCATGTGGATCTTGCCGTTGGCGACTTCCGCGGACACGACGTAATCGGTCATGACCTTGGTGATCGAGGCTGGCTCGACCTGCATGTCCGGATCCTTCGACGCGATGATCTGCCCGGTGTTGTAGTCCATCAGCACCCAGCTCTTGCCTTCCACATCCGGCGGCGGCGGCACGGGGGCCTCGGGCACGACGGGGCGCGGCACCACCGGGCGCGGCGGCGTCTGCTGCGCCACGGACACGCCGGCGACGAGCGCGGCGGCGGCGAAAGCGAACAGGGAGCGGGGCAAAAGCTTCATCGTTTCAGCGGTCCAGTCAAAAACAAGCGGGAAAAAAGGGGCTCAGTCTACCGCGACCGAGGGCCTGGGCAGGCCCATGCCGGCAATCTGGTCGGTCACTTTGTCAGCGGTATCAACATCGGCCAGCGGGCCTACCCGTACGCGACGGACGTTGCGGCCGCCCAGGCTGGTCTCGATGACACTGACAGGGCCAAGGCCCGCACGGTTCAACTGATCGGCCACGCGGTTGGCGTTGGCCACATCGGAGAACGCGCCGACCTGGAGGTAGATGCTGGGTTTGCCGGGCACGGCGGCGGGGCTTGAGGGCACTGCGGCAGGGCTGGACGGGGCGGACGCGGCGCTGGCCGACGCGGCGCCAGGCTCACTAGCTACGGGCGGCCTGGCGGCGGGGATCGTGGTGCCTACCGGGGCCGGGATAGCCGACGACGGGGCCCGCGTCGCAACGGGGCCCGTTACGGCCGGCGAAGGGCCACGCGTGGCGGGGGCTGCGCCAGCAGGTGACGCGGCCGGGCGGGCGCCCTGCCCGCTCGCGCCCGGCGGCAAGGCGTCGGCCACCGAGGCGTCGGTCATGCCCGGCACGGGGCCGGCATCCTCCGGATTGCCAACGGCGACCGGGGTGGAGGTCGTGCTGTTCGGCGCCGGGCGCGGGGCCGCAGCCAGGGCGGCCCCGGTAGCCACGGCCGCAGGCGTCGCGACCGTACGCGCCGCGGGTGCCGGCGTGCCGCCGTAGGAACGCGCGGGCGGCGGCGGGGCCGTCACCGGCGCGGGCTTTGGTGTGGTCTGCACGAACGGCGGCGCGGCGACCGACGAAGGATCACCCGGGTCGATCGCGCGCACTTCGACCAGGCCGGTGCCGCTCGGCCACACGCCGATCTTCACGGCGGCGGCGAACGAGAGATCGATGATGCGGTTTTCATGGAACGGCCCGCGATCGTTGATGCGCACGATCACGCTCTTGCCGTTCTGCAGGTTGGTGACACGCGCGTAGCTCGGCAGCGGCAGCGTCTTGTGCGCCGCGCTGAACTGGTACATGTCGTATTCCTCGAGGTTCGAGGTCTTATAGCCGTGGAACTTGTTCCCGTAGAACGAGGCGATGCCGCGCTCCACGTAGCCCTTGGGCGTGGGCAGTACGTTGTAGGTCTGGCCGAGCACCGAGTACGGCGACTTGTTGCCGTAGAGGGACCGCGGTTCGTTCTTCGGCACCGGCTCCGGGATCTTGCTGAAATCCGGCATCTCGGTGGGAACGCTGTCGTTCTTGCTGCCGTAGCGCGAACCCTGCGAGCGGCTGATGTCGTCGTAAGGCCGGCCGGAACCGCCGCCGCGCTTGCCACCCGAGGGCGAGCGCGTGTTGTGGCCGCCACCGCAGGCGGAGAGCACCAGGGCGACCAGCACGATGAAGCCCCACCGTAGGAGCCCACCCTGTGGGCGACGCCCTTCGCCCAAACGCAGCAGGCCCTGCAGCGTTCTCGTCGAAAGATGTCGCCCACAGGGTGGGCTCCTACGACGAGCGGTCGTCACGTCCAGGTTCACCGCCCCCACGGTGCCCGTGTTCATCGCCCGCCGGGTCCCTTCACGCGTGCGCGGATTTCCCGTGCGAGCTGGTCGACGGCGAGGGCGTACATGGGGCTGCGGTTGTAGGTGGTGATCACGTAGAAGTTCTGGAACGTGAACCAGTATTCGTCACCCGCGGGGCCATCGAGACGCAGCAGCTGCGCGTCGCGGCCCGGATCCAGGTGCTGCACCGGTGCGAAGCCGGTGGCGACGAAGGATTCCACCGGTGCGACCGGTCGCCAGTCCTTCGGGACCGCCGGCGCCTGCGCACGGCGATCCGGCTGGGCGCGCGCGGCGACCGGGCCGCCGGTCTGCCAGCCGTGTTCCTTGAAGTAGTTC
The DNA here is from genome assembly GCF_051958795.1 of Luteibacter sp. GTDB lineage: Bacteria > Pseudomonadota > Gammaproteobacteria > Xanthomonadales > Rhodanobacteraceae > Luteibacter. The sequence continues at coordinate 7,817 of NZ_JBQCFT010000167.1, forward strand.
GCGACGCTGGCAAAGATGTCGCCCATCGAACCCTTCATGTCGATGCGGCCATCGCCGTCGTAATCCACGCCCCAATCGCGGATGGAGCTGGGCATGAACTGGCCCCAGCCCTGCGCGCCGGCATACGAGCCGGTGAGCGTATCCAGCGGGCCGCCCAGGTGGTTCGACGGCAGTTCCAGCAGCACCTTCAGCTGCTCGCGGAAGAACGGCGCGCGCTTGGGGTAGTAGAAGGCCAGCGTGGTCAGCGCATCGAGCACCTTGTACTTGCCGGTGTTGCGGCCGTAGAAGGTCTCCACGCCGACGATCGCCACGATGTATTCGGCCGGCACGCCGTATTTGCGGCTGATCCCGTCCAGCAGTGCTTCGTGCGTGCGGTAGAAATCGGCGCCGGCGCTGATCCGCTCCTCGGTGAGGAAGATCGGCCGGTAGGCGCTCCACGGCTTGCCCTCGGCCGGGCGGTTCATCGCATCGATGATGCTTTGCTGCATCTTCGCCCCGTTGAGCAGCTTGTTCAGCGCCCAGGGGCTCTTGCCGGTGTCCTTCGCCACCTCGCGCACCAGCGCGGCCTGGCCGGGGTGGGTTTCCACCGGGGCAGTGGCGGCAGCGGCCGTGCCAAACGCGAGCAGCAGGGGAAGCAGAAGAGCCATCACCCCCCACTTGTGGGAGTGAGCGTGCGAGCGCCGCGCTTTGCGAAGAGCCATCGTTCGCAAGCTCACTCCCACGGGGAGGTGCTGTACGTGTCGAGCGGGTCGTGCGCGGTGCGCAGGCAGAGCATCATCCATGAGCCGAAGCGTAACACGCGAAAGTGGCGCATCCCGGGCTGGCTCGGGCGCGTGTTCAGCCATCAATCGTGGAGTTTTCGATTGGCGTGGATCGACATGAGCACGCCGAAGCCCGTCAGCAACGACACCGCAGACGTGCCACCGTAGCTGACCAGCGGCATCGGCACGCCGACCACCGGCAGGATGCCCGCGACCATGCCGCCGTTGACCGCGACGTATACGAAAAAACTCATGCCAATCGCACCGGCCAGGAGACGCGAGTAGGTATCGCGCGCGTTCATCGCGATCCACAGGCAGCGGCCGATGATGAACGCGTAGAGCAGCATGATGGCGATGACGCCGACCAGGCCGAACTCCTCGGAGAACACGGCGAAGATGAAGTCGGTGGTGTGCTCGGGCAGGAAATCGAGGCGCGACTGGGTGCCGTGCTGCCAGCCCTTGCCGAACACGCCGCCGGAGCCCACGGCGATCTTCGACTGGATGATGTGCCACCCATTGCCGAGCGGATCCGATTCCGGATCCAGCAGGGTGCGCACGCGGTTGCGCTGGTATTCGTGGAGGAACTGCCAGGCCACCGGGATGGCAGCGCCCGCGCCGCCGACCAGCAGGCCGATGCGCCACCAGGCCATGCCCGAGAGGAACAGGGCGAAGGCACCCGCGCCAGCGACGAGCAGCGCGGTACCGAGGTCAGGCTGTTCCGCGATCAGGCCGGCCGGCACGGCGATCAGCAGGCCAACCACGATGATGTCCTTCCAGCCCGGCGGCAGCTGCCGCGGGTGCAGGTACCAGGCCACCATCATCGGCATGGTGAGCTTCAGCAGCTCCGAGGGCTGGAAGCGCATGAAACCGAGATCGAGCCAGCGATAGGCACCCCTGCCCTCGCCCAGCGCGGCCACCACGAACAGCAGCGCGGTGCTGCCGGCATAGAGCCACGGCGTCCAGGAACGGAGCACCGGCGGCGGGATGCGCGAGATGATCAGCAGCAGCACGCCACCGAGCACGAAGCGCGCAGCCTGCCCACCCACCAGCGAATAGTTGCCGCCACCCGCGCTGTACAGCGTGGTGAGGCCCGCGCCGGCGAGCAGCAGCAGCGCCAGCAACAGCGGCAGGTCGAGCCGCGGCCGCGTCAGGAGACGCAGGCCGAAGCGCTTCATGCGGACGGTGAGTTGCTCGAGCACGGTTACTGGTCCTCACCGTTGTCATCGGGCGGCAGTTCGCTGCTGGTCGGCGGCGCAGGCGCAGCGCCCTGCACCGAATCCGAAGCGGCCGGTGCGTCTTCCAGCGGCGCGTCGGAGGTCGCGACCGGCCCCGGCGGCATCTCGGACGGACGCGGGCCACCTTCATCCACCACCCACTGGTCGAGGATCTTGCGCGCGATGGGGCCGGAATCCTCCGCACCCCATGCGCCGGCCTCGAGCACCACGGCCACGGCGATCTTCGGATCTTCCGCCGGCGTGTACGCGATGAACAGCGCGCGGTGGCGGCTGGCGAGGTAGGCCTTGTTCTTGTTGGTGTCGTAGGCATCGGATTTGCGCGAGAAGCGCTCGGCCGTGCCGCTCTTGCCCGCGATGATGTACGGGAACCCGAACGGGAGCTTCTTACCGGTGCCCCTGCCCGAGTTGATCACCGCGACCATGCCTTCGTTCACCGTATCCCAGTCCGCCGGCTTCTTGATGATCGACGGACCGGTCGGCGGGAAGGCTTGCCGCACGCGCGGGCTGTCGACGCCATCCTGCGTATCGAGCAGCAGGTGCGGCGCGTACGGCACGCCGCGCCCCGCGAACGTGGCGACGGCGTGGGCCAGCTGGATCGGCGTGACCGCCCAGTAGCCCTGGCCGATGCCCGCGATGATGGTTTCGCCCGGGAACCAACCGGATTTGCTACGCCCGGCCTTCCATTCACGCGACGGCAGGACACCCTCCACTTCGCCCACGAGGTCGATGCCGGTCTTCTGGCCGAAGCTGAACTTCGACATCCAGGACGACAGGCGGTCGATGCCCATGTCCAGCGCGAGCCGGTAGAAGTACGTATTCGTCGAAAGCTCGATGGCGTGGACCATGTTCACCGTGCCGTCGCCGCCGCGCTTATCGTCGCGATAGCAGCGACTCTGCCCGGGGATACAGAACTCACCCGTCGACAGCACCGTATCCGATGGCTTGCGGATACCCAGGGCAAGGCCACCCAGCGCCAGGAACGGCTTCACCGTCGAGCCCGGCGGATACACGCCGCGCAGCGCGCGGTTATACAGTGGCTTGTCGGGGTCGGTGGTCAGCGCTTTGTAGTCGACCGAGCTGATGCCGTTGACGAACAGGTTGGGGTCGTAGTTCGGCACGCTGGCGAACGCCAGCACCTGGCCGTTGCGCGGATCGATGGCAATGGCTGCGCCCGCGCGGTCGCCCATCGCCTGCAGCGCAGCCTTCTGCAGGCGCACGTCGATGCTCAGGTAGATGTTCTTGCCCGGTGTTGGCGGCGTGGTGTCGAGCACGGCCTGGGTGCGTCCATCCGCGTTCACTTCGACCAGCTCGTAGCCGGGCGCGCCGTGTAGCAGCTTTTCGTAAGAACGTTCGATGCCGATGCGGCCGATGTGCGTGGTGCCCTTGTAGCTGGCCTCTTCCTCGTCATCCATGCGATCGAGGTCGTCGGCATCGATGCGGCTGACGTAACCGATGACGTGCGCGAGCTCGGGGCCCATGGTGTAGCGGCGGGTGAGGTACGGGACCACGTCCACGCCGGGGAAACGCCAGCGGTTCACGGCGAAGCGGCCGATCTCGTCCTCGGTGAGCTTGAGCTTCAGCGGCACGCCTTCGAACCGGCGGCTCTGCTTCACCTGCTTCTTGAACACGCTGATGTCGTCATCGCTGAGCGGCACCACCGCGCCCAGCTCGCCGAGCATCTTGTCCATGTCGCCGACCTGCTCGGGGGTCACTTCCAGGCGGAAGGCCGGCACGTTGTCGGCGAGCAGCACGCCGTTGCGGTCGTAGATGAGCCCGCGCGCCGGCGGGATCGCGCGCGGCTTGATCCGGTTCTGCTCGCTGCGGGCGGCGAATTCATCGTGGTGGTAGACCTGCAGGTACACGTAGCGCGTGCACACCGCGATCAGGCCGAGCAGGATCAGGGCAAAGCCGGCCAGCGCGCGGCGGCGGAACAACGCCACCTCACCACGCATTTCCTTGATGGAGGCGCGCCGCCGGCTCATGCCTCGTGGATGCGCAGGCGAGCGCGCAGGTCATCGAGGATCAGGAACAGGAACGGCCACAGCGCCGCGCCCACGAACGGCGAGATCCAGAAATCCGCGGGCGGCAGCGGGTCGCCACCGAGCACGCGGACGAGCAGCAGGAGCACGCGGTCGTTGAGCAGGAAGCCCAGCACGGCCAGGGTCTGCTGCCACATGGGGAAGAAGCGCAGGCGCGAGCGGAAGCGCAGCGCGATGAAGACCATGGCGGTGAGGCGCAGGGCCTGCTCGCCGAGCAGCATGCCGTCGAACAGGTCAGCGCCGACGCCCAGGCAGAAGGCCAGGCCCAGGGTCACGCGATCGCCGGACTGCAGGCACCAGTACAGCAGCACCAGCGCGGGCCAGTACGGCTTGTACGGGGTGAGCGGGCCGGGCAGCGGGATCAGCATCAGCACGAGCGAGAGCAGCAGCGTGGCGGCGAACCAGAGCTGGCGGACGCGGGTCTTGTTCATGGCGTGGTCCCCGTGGCGCTGCTGGACGCGCGCGCCGGGGCCCCGCTGGCGGTGGGTGCGGTGACCTTCGGCAGCGTCGGGCTGGGCGCGGGTGCGGCCGGCGGCGCGTTCGGATCCGGGGCCATGTCGGCCGGCGGGCCGGCGTTCGGGGCGAGTTCGGGCGGCCCGGCGGGTTCGGCCAGGTCGTGGAGCAGGAGCACGTCTTCGCTGCGGTCGAGGTCCGCCGCCGGCATGGCATTGGCCGAGAGGAAGGTGCCGGATGCGGTCTGCTGCACGTCGCGGATGGTGCCGACCGGGAAACCGGTGGGGAAACGCCCGCCCAGGCCCGAGGTGACCAGCTTGTCGCCGGCCTGCACATCGGCCGAGACCGGGATGTTCGGCAGCGTGAGCATGTCACCGCCGCGCGAGCCATAGGCCACGGTACGCAGGCCCGTGCGCTCGATGGTCACCGGGATGGCGTGGTTCGGATCGGTGATGAGCATGGCGACGGAGGTGGTGGGCATCACTTCGATGACCTGGCCCATGACCCCGCGCGCATCAATGACCACCTGCCCCACTTTCACCTGGTCGCGGGCGCCCACGTTCAGCACGATGCGATGACGGAACGCACCGAGGTCCACGCCGATGAGGCGCGCGAGCTGCACGTTGAGTGAGAGGCTGTGCTGGGTATCCAGCAGTTCCTTCAGGCGCTGGTTCTGCTCGGCGACGGAGGCCATGCGGTTGAGCTTGGCGTTGGCGAGCAGCAGGTCTTCGCGCAGGCGCTGGTTGGCCTCGGTGAGGCGCTGGCGATCGGCGAACGCCACCGTCGCCGCCTGGAAGCCCTGCGACGGCAGGCCGGCGATGCGATACACCGGCTCCACCAGGATCGACAGCCCATAGCGGACATTGGCCAGCCAGCCGCCGCGATGGTCCAGGACCATCAGCACGCAGGCGAGCGCGTGGTAAACGATAAGCCGCAGGGTGCCCGCCACGCCGGGCGAGAACAGCGGCGACTTATCGTCGCGATTAAGGGCCATGGATTAGCGCGCCCAGGCCGACGCGGCGCGCGCGTCCATCATTCGAAAGCGAAGAAGTCGCTGCCGTGCTGGTCGATCATCTCGAGGGCCTTGCCGCCGCCGCGGGCCACGCAGGTGAGCGGGTCGTCGGCCACGGCCACGTGCAGGCCGGTTTCCTCGGAGATGAGGCGATCCAGGTCGCGCAGCAGGGCGCCACCACCGGTGAGCACGATGCCGCGCTCGGCCACGTCGGAGCAGAGCTCCGGCGGGGTCTGCTCCAGGGCGGCCTTGACCGCCGCCACGATGCCCGAAAGCGGCTCGTGCAGGGCCTCGAGGACCTCGTTGGAGTTGATCGAGAACATGCGCGGCACGCCCTCGGCCAGGTTG
>NZ_JBQCFT010000168.1:0-16252 GCF_051958795.1 Luteibacter sp.
GCGATGGGGCGCCGCCCGGGGGGGGGGGGGCGCAGTGTTCGAAAGCTCACTCCCACAAAAAGCAAGGGGGGGCCCGGGGCTTAGCGGGCCGCCTGGAGGGCCGCGATGCGCTCCTCGATGGGCGGGTGGCTCATGAACAGGCGCTTCATGCCCGTCGCCAGGTGCCCCGCGATACCGAACGCCTGGATCGTCTGCGGCAGCGAGGTCTCGCCGTGGTTGGCCGACAGGCGCTGCAAGGCCGAGATCATCGAGGCGCGGCCGGCCAGGTTCGCACCCGCCGCATCCGCCCGGAACTCGCGCCAGCGCGAGAACCACATGACGATCATGGACGCGAACAGGCCGAAGACGATCTGCAGGACCATCACCGTCACGAAATAGCCGATGCCGCCCTCGCCTTCCCGCTCGCGGCCGCCGCTCAGCCAGCTGTCGATCAGGCGGCCGACGATGCGGGCGGCGATGATCACCAGCGTGTTCAGCACGCCCTGGATGAGGGTCAGGGTGACCATGTCGCCGTTGGCGACGTGGCCGATCTCGTGACCCAGCACCGCGGACACCTGCTCGCGATCCATCTGCTGCAGCAGGCCGGTGCTCACCGCGACCAGCGCGTTGTTGCGGCTCATGCCGGTGGCGAAGGCGTTCATCTCGGGCGCGTCATACACCGCGACCTCGGGCATGCCGATGCCGGCCTTTTCGGCGTGGCGGCGCACCGTCTCGAGCAGCCAGCGCTCCGTCTCGTTGCGCGGCTCGGTGATCACCTTGGCGCCGGTGCTCATCTTGGCCGTCCACTTGGAAATGGCCAGCGAAATGAACGCGCCGCCCATGCCGAAGATGGAGGCGAAGACGATCAGGCCACCCATGCCCATGCCGCGCTGGGCAGCCCACTGGTCGACGCCCAGCAGGTGGCAGACGATGCTGAGCAGCGCGATGACCGCGATGTTGGTGGCAAGGAAAAGTGCGATACGTTTGAACATGGTTGCTCTCTCTGAAGCGGCTGGCTATGTGGCGCCGCCTGACCTCATTTTTTAGGGCGGAGACTGAATGATTCAATGCCCGGATGACCCGCGCCCCGCGTGATGCGGGCCGCACGCGCTAGCGATCGCCTACACTGTCGCGGCCTCGTCCCTGACGCCATGAGAAACGTCTCAACCCGTGCCCGGCCCAACCGCATGAGCTACCGCGGACGCTTCGCGCCCTCGCCCACCGGTACCCTCCACTTCGGTTCGCTGGTGGCGGCGGTCGGCAGCTGGCTGGCCGCCCGGCACGCGGGAGGGCACTGGCTCGTGCGAGTGGAAGACATCGATCCACCGCGTGAGGTTCCCGGGTCGGCCGAGGGGATCCTGGCCGCACTGGACGCCTTCGGCCTGCGGGCGGACGAGCCGGTCCTGTTCCAGTCGACCCGCGGCAGCGCCTACGAAGCCGCATTCGAACACCTCCGTTACTCCGGCCAGGTCTTCCCGTGCTGGTGCAGCCGGGCCGAACTGGCCGCCCATGGCGGCCTGCACCGCGACGGTGCCTGCATCGGCCGGCCGGACCCTTCGCGCCCGCCCGCCTGGCGCCTGCGCTCGCCGGATCGCACGATCCACTGGGTCGACGACCTGCGGGGCCCGCAGGCGGAAAACCTGCGCGAGGTCGCCGGCGATTTCGTCATCCGCCGCGTCGAGGGCCTGTGGGCTTACCAGCTGGCCTGCGTGGTGGACGATGGCTTCCAGGGGGTGAACCACGTTGTTCGTGGGGTGGACCTGCTCGATTCGACCGCACGGCAGATCTACCTCCAGGAACTGCTCGGCCTCCCCCACCCCCGCTACCTGCACCTGCCCCTGGTGCTGGACGCCGACGGAAAGAAGCTCTCCAAGTCCGCGCAGGCCCTGCCGGTGGACCCGGCGGACCCCCTGCCGGCGCTGCGCCGGGCGTTGGCCTGGCTGGGCGTGGACGCGCCGGCGGCGACCACGCCCGAGGCCACGCTTGCGGCTGCGCTGGCGGGTTTCGAGCCTGCGGCGCTTCGCCGCAGTAGTCTTACCGCCACGCGGGCGCTATAAAAACAGATTACCCGCGCGGCGGGTCACTTACTTACGGGATCCTGGCGAGTCATGAAACACGGCACGACGCAACGCACCGCACTGGTCACCGGCGGCACCGGCGGCATCGGCACGGCGATCGTCCGTTACCTCGCCCGGCAGGGCCACAAGGTAGCCACGAACTACCGTGACGAGGCCCGCGCGGCCGCCTGGCGCGAGGACATGATCCGCGACGGTATCGATGTGGTGATGGTCCCCGGCGACGTCTCCGACCCTGTCGGGGCCGCGAACATGATCCGCGACGTGGAAGCGCTTGCTGGTCCGGTCGAGATCCTGGTGAACAACGCCGGTATCACGCGCGACAGCACCTTCCACAAGATGGACTACCAGCAGTGGACCGAGGTGGTGAACACCAACCTCAATGCCTGCTTCAACGTCACCCGCCCGGTGATCGAAGGCATGCGTTCGCGCCAGTGGGGCCGGATCGTGCAGATCAGCTCGATCAACGGCCAGAAGGGCCAGTACGGCCAGGCCAACTACGCGGCGGCGAAGGCCGGCGTGCATGGCTTCACCATTTCGCTCGCGCAGGAGAACGCGCGGTTCGGCATCACGGTGAATACCGTCTCGCCGGGCTACGTCGGCACTGACCTGGTCATGGCCGTGCCTGAAGATATCCGCGCCAAGATCATCGCGCAGATCCCGGTGGGCCGCCTTGGCCGTCCCGAGGAAATCGCCCACGCCGTGGCGTTCCTCACCTCCGAGGAATCCAGCTGGATCACCGGCTCCAACCTGGCCATCAATGGTGGCCATTACATGGGTTGGTAAAAGCCAGCGCTTTTCCGTAGGAGCCCACCCTGTGGGCGACGCTGTTCGCGCCTACGCTACAGGGCCTGTTTCCTTGAGGCGAACGCGGTCGCCCACCGGGTGGGCTCCCACGACAGGTTGAGGTCGTCCAGGCTTTTCGGCTCCCTGATGTCCACCTTGTTGTGGTGCGCGCGGAACTTGGCCATCACTTTGTAGGCGAGGCGGCGGGCGCGCATCACGGAGCCTAGCGGGCGGTGTTCGACCACGCCATGCCAGGGGCTGAAGGCCAGGCCGTCATCGATGGCAGCGCGGCGCGCCTCGTTCCACGCGGGCTGCGGCGGCACGACCAAGCGGGCGACTTCCAGATACGGGCTTTTTTCTTCGGGCCACGGCACCGAGGCATCCTCGATCGGCATGGTCTCCGGGTCGGTATAGAACTGCACGCGCACATCCCACTCACCGCCCTGCGCGACGAAGTGCTCGCGCATGGCGTCGCGTAGCCCGTCGGGCTTGCCATTGACGTTGAGGGAAGCGTCAGTCAACGCGGTGAGGTTGGGCGAACGCGGTGCCACGCTCACCTTCACCACGTAGTCGCCAAAGCGCAGGGGCACCTGGCTGTAGTAGGTATCGCCGAGGGGATTTGTTTCGGGCTGGCCACCGAGTGCGATCAGCGTGCTGCTTCGCGTACCGAAGGCTTCCAGCACACGCTCGGTGCCGCGCAACACCGCGGAAAGCGCCTTCTTCGCCCCTTCCGCGCGATCGGTGGTCGCGGCGGTGAGCTTCAGCGAGGTCAGGAATTTTTTCGCATTGGGCGCGGAGAACGCCGGGCCGTTCACGAGCACGAAATCCTGGCTCGTCGCACCGTCGCTACCCGGCAGGCGCTCGCCTTCCACGCCAAGGATCTTCAGCGCCATGCCGCGCGGCGTGGAAACGCTGTCGTCGAGGATATCGCCGGGCACCGTCGACAGACGCAGCACCACGCCGTACCTGCCGGGCTTCGCGAACACACCCTGCGCCAGCTCGCGCGGCAGGTCGTCAGGCACGATCAGCTCACCGGTAAGCAGCGCGTGGCTCTTCGCGTGCACCGAGCGCAACGCGTGGCCGGAGTGTTCCAGCGTGGTCTGGTTGATCTCGGTCAGCGTCGCTATCAGCTGCTCGGCCGTCTCCACCTCATCCGGCTCGATCTGCTCCAGCGACTCGTGGTAACGCAGGGGTGAGGGATACAGCGACAGGGGCATGGCACGGCGTCCGGACGGGTTCCCCCGCATCGTGGCGCCGCAGCCGTGAAGATGTGGCAAACAGCCACCGTATCAGCCGTGTTACATGAGGTTGTAGCTGAACGTGAGGTTCCAGCGTGGGCTGCGGTGGTTGCTCTCCGGGGGCTTGTCGCCGGTCGGTTTGGCCAGCGCGAAATCGATGGAATAGTGCTTGCCATCGGAGGCGCGCACGCCGAGTGCCGCGGAATCGAGCCGGTTGATCAGCGGCCGCGCGCCATTCAGGTACACGCGCGCGGTCTGGTAAGCCACGTAAGGCGTCAACCCCGTCAGCCATTTCGAAGCGACGGTGAAGCCGCGGTTGAGTTCACCGGATGCCGCCCACCCGCTGTCGCCCGCTGCGTCGCCGGGATCGTACGCGTACGCAAAGCTCGGGCCACCAAAATTGATCTGCTCCGTCGAGGGCAGCGTGTTGTCGCTGTACTGACCTTGCGCGCGGAACACGGTGCCGAAGCCATGCGGCCAGGGATCGGCCAGGGCAAGACTCATCGTATAGCGGGTGAACTTCACATCCGGCATGGCGACCGCCAGCCGCACGGGCAGGTTCGTGACCGCGCGTGAGTACGCACCCAGTCCGTCGAAGCCATGGAAAATGCCGACACTGAACTGGCGCGAGCGCTTGTTCGCGACCTTGACCCAGGCGAGCTCCGCATTCAGTACGCGGACGCTGGACTGCAGCGCGAGGGTCACGCCGGTTTCGGTGTTGCGGTATTCATCGCTCTGCCGCGACGCATACGTACCGAGCGTGAGGTTCAACCGTTCGCTGTTCGAGAGCGTGATGGGATAGAGCGCCGACAACGCCAGGCGATCCTGGGTCAGGCGGTGATCGAGGTACGCGGGCAACTGGTTATCCGTATCCGGCGTGCCCCAGTAGCGCGTGGCGTCCACCTTGCCCTGCCAGCCATCCGAGCCGAACGGTTCGGTCCAGCCCACGTTGTACAGACGCTGGTTGCCACCATTCGGGAACAACGTGGCGACGCTCAGCTGTTCGCCCAGCGGGGTCAGCCCGTTTTCCGACAGCGCGAAGACACCCTGCGTACCCGGGTGATTGAAGTCCAGGCCGTAGCTCAGGTCGTAGCGCTTGCGGGTCACGTCGAGCACGAGCGTCGTTGCGCCGTCGGTGGTCGTCGGCGCGGGCACGCTGGCGCTCACCTTCGCGCCGGGCAGCTGGCCCAGTAGCTGGGTATAACGTTCAAACGTCGCCTGCGTCAGCGGGCGCTCACCGACGATGCGCGCCGCCATCGCGCGCACGCGCTTGTCCATGTTGCCGGTGTCGCCGCGCACATCCACCTTGGCGACGTAGCCTTCGACGATGGTGACGCGCACGACGCCGTTGGCGAAGTCCTGCCCGGGAATGAAGGCGAACGACAACGCATAGCCGCGCGCACGGTACATCGCGGTGACCTTGTCCGCCGCGGCGACGAGCTCACCCACGGTGATCGCCTTGCCGCGCATCGGGGCGAATAGCGCCGCCACCTCGGGAAACGGGATCGATTTGACGCCTACGACGTCGAAACGGGTAGGCGTGAGCTTCGTGGCAAGCAACGCCTGCAGCGCCTCGCTGGGCGCCTGCACGTTCACCTGCACCGGGGCCTGGCGCGGTGCTTCCGTGCGCGGCAGGGTTTGCAATGGGTTCGCAGGCGCTCGTACCTGCGCGGTGGTGGAGCTCACGACGGCCATGCCAAGCAGGCAGCCCAACCATCGGTTCATGGAATTCCTTTGTGTTGACCGGGCAAAGCGTGGCGCCGGCGTTGCGCCGCCGGCGCCGTCCTTACAAGGCGTGCGGAAGCGGCATTGCACCGCTTCCGCCCTGCCTTACCGCGTGGAGGCCTTGTGCTGGAGAAGGTTTCCCACCCCACCCAGGAGGCCGCCAAGCGGGTCCTGCTGAGACCCTGCCGAGCCATTGCCGTTGCTGCCCGTGGTGTTGTTGAGCGTCGTGGCATTCGCCAGGCCGTTCACCACCGAGTTGAGCGTGTTGGTAAGCGGCGCGAGCGGCTGGCTGGATGCAGCGGCCGTTACGCCGTTGCCGACCTGGGCCACCGTATTCGCCACCGCGCCCGTCACCGGCGACAGCGGCGCGAGCGCACCCGTGCCGACGTTGCCAACGACGCCACCCACCGAGGTGACGGTGCCGCCCACGCCCGCGAGCGTCGTGCCCACCGGGTTGGCATCGGGCGCCTTGCCCAGGCCGCTACCCAGCGTCGTACCCACGGCGCCGAGCGTGCCGCTTGTGGCCTGGAGCGTATTACCCACCGTGGTGCTCAACGGAGCGAGCGCACCCGGTGCCGGGTTTGCCTGCACGCTGGAGGCCAGGGAACCGACGCCCGCACCGACGCCCGAGACCAGCGAACCGCCGCCATTGCCCACGGCCGCGACGAGGTTGGTTGAGTTTTCAGGATTCGTCGCCGTGCCGACCGAGGCGACGATAGGAGTGACTGCGCCACTCACCGCGGAGGTCAGGCTGTTTGCCGCGGTGGACTCCAGCACGGTGCCCAGCTGCGTGCCAAGGTTCTCCACACCCGAGCCGGTCGTGGCAACGACCGTACCCAGCGTGCTGGTGATCGGCGCGATCGGCGTACCGGCACCGACGGTGCCGACGCCCGTACCCAGATCATTCACTGCCGCGCCGGTTTGCGTGACGACATTGCCCACGACGTCCGTGGTGGTACCCAGCGGATCGTTGATGGTGCCGGTCTGGCCAAGGCCATTCGTGACACCGTTGCCGAGCGTCGTGACCGCACCACCGAGATCCTGCACGGCATTGCCTACGGACGTGGTGAGCCCGTTCGTGCCGCCGAGGACAGTCGTGGCGGGTACCTGGGCGCCGACGCCCGTTACCGTGCCGCCAACGGATGCGATGATGCCGCCAAGGCCGGTCGCTACCGCGCCTACCGCGTTGCTCGCCGGCGTCGGCGTGCCACCGCCACCGCCCGTGCCGCCGCCGTTGCCGCCACCGTTGCCGCCACCATTGCCGCCGTCGCCACCGCCGGTGCCACCACCGTTACCGCCGCCCGAACCGCCGCCGGTGCCACCACCGTTACCGCCGCCCGTACCGCCGCCGGTACCACCCGTGCCGCCACCGCCGGAACCGTCGCCACCGCCACCCGTGCCGCCCGAGCCATCGCCACCACCGGTTCCACCGCCGGTACCACCAGCGCCGCCCGGATTCACCGTGCCCCCCGAGCCACCGCCCGAGTGCGTGGAACCATGGCCACTGCACGCCGCCATCGATGCCGCGGCAGCGAAAATCGCGCCAGCCAACAACGTGCGCGTGAAGACCTTACCGAAACCCTGCTCGTTCATGACGCCCTCCTCGTTCGCGAAGACAGCCCCCCCTGTTTTCGAGGGCGCGAACTTATGAGACGCCCGACACATTTTCGCTTTTACGCAAATTAGGCCGGTAAGTATGCCTACGTAATGCAATTTCGGCCGCGTGTGTAAGAACCGCGAAGAGAACCGGAACACCCCGTAGCGGTCACGCGAAAGCATTGCGCACGGCATCCTTAGCAGCGGCTTTCGCGAGGGCGATGAGACTCAGGCCGCCGCGCGATCCCATTGCCACTGCGCGTGCGCCTGCCCTACCCGCTGCACACCGAGGCGCGTCATCGCCGCGATCGCCTCGAGCGAAAGCGCCATATCGCGAGGCTCGACGCTGTCGGCTTCATGGATCAGATCCGCAAGTAACGTCGTCACGCCTCGCGCGTATTGCAGCCATTCAGTGGCTTCGTTCAGGAGGTCATGGGAGGAACGCTCGCACTCATGGCTCTCGCAGAGCGCATGCAAGTGTTCGCATTCCGTGGGATCGGGTCGACGCATCGTCATGTTCATTTCGCTTCAATAGGGATAGCGCGTGAACGTAACAGAGCGTGACGCGGCTGCGATTGAGAATGCGGGACAACCCTGCTCTCAAGCGAAAAAAACGCCTCCCGAAGGAGGCGTTCCGTGAAGCTCAAGGCGGTCTGCTGCCGCTTTTAATGCACGGTGAAAAGCTTATCGAAACCCGCGATGCGCAGCGTGTTGCGCAGGTCGGCGCTGGCGTTGACGATGCGAATTTCCGCACGGTCGCCGCCCGCGTGTTCACGCAGCAGCATCAGCATGCCCAGCGCCGAGCTATCCATGCCCGTGACCTGTTCCAGGTCGAGCACGTAGCTGCGCGACTGCGCCACGTCGCCCAGGCAGGCGTCATGGAATGCGCGGTGGATCGAGAAATCGAAACGCTCGCCCAGGTGCAGGGTCAGGCAGCCGTGTTCGGTATCGTTGTGGACGGTGATAGACATGGTGCGTTCCCCTTAGAACAGATCGATATCGCCAGCAGCCATCGACTGCTGCAGGGCGGGGCCGCGGGCACGCAGGCGCGCACGCTCACGCTGCTCGGCCAGGCGGGCACGCACGCGCTGGGCGCGGGCGCTCAGCTCGCTCGCGTCGGCCGGCGCACAGGCGAGCTCCTCGATATCGCGGGTGCAATCGGCGGTGATTTCCTGCAGCTCCACCAGGCGCGAACGGGTCTGGTGCAGCAGCTGGCTCAGGATGTCTTCGAACTGCAGCGAGCGGATCGTGGTCGACACGTCGTTGCCAAGGCCACGGTTGATCGTCGCAGCCTCGTCGGCGGCGGCGCTGGTGCGCGCGTTGCTCTCGGTGATCGTCGACATCATCGTGTCGATATCGCCCTTCGCCTGCAGCGCCACGTTCATGTCCTGCGACGCCATGCGGCCGACCAGTTCACGCAGCTGCTCCATCGCCGTGCGCGAACGCTCCACGTGGGTACCGATCTTCTCGTTGAACTGGTTGCTGTGCTGGGCGAGGTTACGGATTTCACCCGCCACCACCGCGAAGCCGCGGCCGGATTCGCCGGCGCGCGCCGCTTCGATCGCGGCGTTGAGCGCAAGCAGGTTGGTCTCTTCGGCGATCGTGTTCACGTTCTTCAGCAGCGCGAACACGGCATCCATTTCCTTCGCCATGCCGTCGATGCGGTAGACGATGCGCAGGCTTTCACGCGACAGCTGCACGATCAGGCCGACGAAATGCTCGAGCAGGCCCGCGGTGCGCGAGGCGAAGTCCTGCACCGAAATGCCCTTGCCGCCGCTCTCGATGATCTCGCTAAGCAGCTTCTGCTGCTTGCCCGTCTTCTGCGACAGGCCGTTGAAGCCGCCGCCGAGTTCGGCCACGGCGTCGCGGACCAGGTCGAGCGCCTGGTGCAGCTCGCGGCTGGCATGGCCCAGTTCGTCGACGATGGCGCTGCGGACGTCTTCCATCGCATCGCGCACCGACTGTTCATCGGCCTGCATGCTGTTGGTGACGACCAGCTCGACCACCGGCTCTTCAAAGCGCGGGCGCAGGGCGATCGCGATCCAGGTGGCGGTGAGCAGCGCCACGACCAGCGGGGCGACCCAGGCAGCGCGGAACACCAGCACGGCCAGCAGCGCCACAGCGCTGACGGCGAAGCCGGTGATGCGTTCGTTCTTCGGAATGACCATGGTGACGTCTCTTCTTCCTTCAGGTGCCGACGCGTGCCGCGGCGGCGGGAATGGGGGTATGGGCGAGCGCGAGCAGGCGTGCGGCGATCTGGTCCAGCGGCAGCATCTCGGCCGCCGCGCCAGCCTTCCAGGCGGCGCCGGGCATGCCCCAGACAACCGAGCTGGCCTCGTCCTGCACGAGCGTATGGGCGCCGATTTCTTTCAGCTCGCCGAGGCCGCGGGCACCGTCGTCGCCCATGCCGGTGAGCAGGCAGCCCACGGTGGCGGCGCCGACGCTGGCGGCCATGGAACGGAACAGGACATCGACGGCGGGCTTATGCCGGTTCACCGGCGGGCCTTCGTGCAGGCGGCACACATGGCGCGCACCGTCCCACATCACCAGCAGGTGCTGGCTGCCAGGCGCGATATAAACGTGGCCCGCCTGGATCGGCTGGCCGTCACGGGCTTCGCAGACCTTCATCGCCGAGCACGAATCCATGCGCGTCGCGAACGGGCCGCTGAAAGCGGCGGGAATATGCTGGGTGATGACGATCGGCGGCGCGGTCGGCGGCATGGCCTCGAGCACCACGCGGATCGCCTCGGTGCCGCCGGTCGACGCGCCGATGGCGATGATCCGCTGGCCGCCACGGCTCCCCGGGGTCTGCGCTCGCGGCAGCACCGCATCCGCGGAGAGGCGCGGGGCGACTTCCAGCTTGCCGAGCGAGAGGTCGACCTTCTCGATCTTCGTCACGGTGGAGCGCTCGCGCGGGTTGGCACCGGCGGCCAGGCGAACCTTGGCGCAGATTTCCGGCGCGTGCTCCATGAAAGTGTTGGCGAGATCCGCGGCCGGCTTGGTGAAGAAATCCACGGCGCCGAGTTCCAGCGCGCGCAGGGTCACGTCCGCGCCCTTCTCGGTCAGCGTCGAGACCATCACCACCGGCATCGGGCGCAGGCGCATCAGGTTCTCGAGGAACGTGAGGCCGTCCATGCGCGGCATTTCCACGTCCAGCGTCAGCACGTCCGGGTTCAGCGCCTTGATCTTCTCGCGCGCGATCAGCGGATCCGGCGCGGTGCCCACCACCTCGATGCCCGGATCGGACTCGAGCATGGCGGTCAGCACCTTACGGACCAGGGCCGAGTCGTCGACGATGAGAACGCGTACTTTCTGCATGGGCACAAGGAACTCGGATGGCGGGACATCCCGGCCGGCGGGCCGGTCGGGCGTGGAACGGGCGGTGGTGCTGGCTGACGGCAGGCGTCAGAACAGCTCGACCTCTCCCTTTATCGGATCGTTTTCCAATCGCTTGAGGTACCGCTTCTCGCGATCGGCCAGCTGGGTATCGTGCGTGGAGCGCAGCTGGCGTACGCGGACCTTGCCGCTCACCGGGAAGAACTGCACATGGCGCGGGTAGATATCGCCGACGTCGGCGGCGCAGAGCTTCAGCTTTTCGGTCGCGATGTAGCGCTGGACGAAGGCGATGTTGCGCTGGCCGATGTCGGTCATGGTCTGCAGCACGCGGCCACCGCCGAAGATCTTCACTTCGAGGTCTTCGCGCCGGCCACCCGCCTTGAGGATCGCGTTGATCAGGTGCTCCATGGCGTCGTTGCCATAGCGCGCCGCGCGGCCCACGGTCGAACCCCAGCTGTCGCGATCGGCGCTGGCCGGCTCGGGCAGCATGAAATGGTTCATGCCCCCGATACGGCGGCGCGTATCGCGCACGCACGCGGCCACGCACGAGCCGAGGACCGTGGAGATCATCTCTTCCTGCATGCTGACGTAGTATTCGCCCGGCAGGATCTTCACCGTGACCACGTCCTGGGCGGGATCCCAGAAGCGGCGGACGTGCTCAAACCCGGGCAACACACTCTTTGGATCGAAGCCGGCGAAAGTCCGCGGCTGCGCGACGAACGTGTCGCTCATGTACGTTTCCGGTAAACCGTGCGGCCGATCAGGTCAAAATCGTCGGAGAGTCCGTACATGGATTCCGAATGGCCAAGGAACAGGTAACCCCGGCTTTCCAGCATGCCGGCGTATCTAGCGAACAGGCGCTGTTTCGTCGGCTTATCGAAATAGATGACGACGTTACGGCAGAAAATGGCATCGAACTTGCCCTGCATGGGCCATTCGTGGAGCAGGTTGAGCGGCTGGATCGTCACCAGCTCGCGCAGGCGCGGGTGCACCTGCACGTAGCCATCGAACGAGCCTTCGCCACGCAGGAACCAGCGGCGGCGGCGCGCTTCGTCCACGCCACCGAGGCGATCCACCGGGTACACGCCCTTGCGGGCGGCTTCCAGGGCCTGCGGCGACAGGTCGGTGGCCAGGATCTTCGCGTCGATAGTGGCACCGGTGCGCTCGAGCGCCTCGGCCAGGACCATCGCGATCGCGTAGGGCTCCTCACCCGTGGAGCAGCCGGCCGACCAGATGCGCAGGCGGCCGCCGTTTTTCTTCTTCTCCTCGAGCCAGCGCGGCAGCAACTCATTCACGAGCATGTCGTAATGGTGCATCTCGCGGAAGAACGAGGTGACATTGGTGCTGATGCAGCTGGCCAGCTCACCGAGTTCCGCGTCGGGGTCGCGGCGCAGAAGATCGCAATACGCCGCGAAACCCGGCAGGTTCAACGCACGCAGGCGGCGCAACAGGCGCCCCTGCACCAGCTGGCGCTTGTGCTCGCCCAGCGAGATGCCGCAATGCTGCAGCACGAACTCACGCAGGAAGGCGAACTCGGTTTCGCCGAGGCTGGGCCCCGTCGCGCTCGCCTGCACGACGGCATCGCCGTTGTTGACGAGCGCGGTCATGGCTCAGAACGCCATCCACACACCGGCATAGCCAGCGGCTTCCGCCGGGCGCTGCGCGCGGGCGGGGGCGGCCGGCTGGCTGCGCACCGACGCGAAGACCGTTTCCATTTCCTGCTGGGTCGGGTCCTTGCGGGCGGCCTTGCTGGTCGTGGCGGCGGCGCCGCTCACCTGGAAGAACGACACCTGGCGGCTGAGCTCCGTGGCCTGCTCGTGCATGGCACGGGCGGCGGCGGCGGATTCCTCCACCAGCGCGGCGTTCTGCTGGGTCATCTCGTCCATCTGCAGCACGGCGTGGTTCACCTGGTCGATACCGGCGGACTGCTCCGAGCTGGCGGCGGCGATCTCGGCGACGATGTCGGTCACCTTCTTCACGCTGTCCACGATCTCGGCGAGCGCCTTGCCCGACTGGTCGACCAGCTCCGAACCGGCCTTCACCTTGTTCGCGCTGTCGTTGATCAGGCCCTTGATTTCCTTCGCGGCACCGGCCGAACGCTGGGCCAGGTTGCGCACTTCGGTCGCGACCACGGCGAAGCCGCGGCCCTGCTCACCGGCACGCGCCGCTTCCACCGCGGCGTTGAGCGCCAGCAGGTTGGTCTGGAATGCGATTTCGTCGATCAGGCTGACGATGTCGGAGATTTTCTTCGAGGAGCTGTTGATCTCGCGCATGGCGACGACGGTCTGCGCGACGACTTCGCCGCCCTTCTCCGCCTGCTCGCGTGCACCGCGGGCCAGCTGGTTCGCGTGGCTCGCGTTTTCGGCGTTCTGCTTCACGGTGGAGGTCATTTCCTCCATCGACGAAGCGGTTTCTTCCAGGCTCGAGGCCTGTTCCTGCGTGCGCTGCGACAGGTCGTCGTTACCGCGCGAGATCTGCTGCGCGGCCGTGCTGACCGAGCCCGAGCCGTGGCGCACTTCGGAGACGATCGCGGCGAGGCGCTCGTCCATCGCCTTGAACGCGGCCTGGAGCTGGCCCAGTTCGTCGCTGCGGGTGACCTTGATGTCGTGACCGAGCTTGCCGTCGGCAATCTTGTTGGCGACATCGACGGTGTGCGACAGCGTGCGGATGATCGAACGCACGACCAGCACGGCGATCAGCAGGCTGACCAGCAGGCCGGCCGACAGCGCGACCACGACGAAGATCCGGATGGCGTGGTACTGCGAGGTCTGCTTGTTGAAGATGCCCTGCGCTTCGGCGCGCTTGGCTTCGATCAGCTTGGCAAGCTGCGACTGGCGATCCATGAGGATCGGGCGGACCGACAGCTCGATGATGTCCGAGGTACCTTCGTCGCCCTGCTTCAGGCCGTCGAGCACGTCGTTCTTCGCCGAGGCGTAGTCGTCGTTGGTCGCCTGCCACTTGTCGTAGAGGGCCTTGATCTCCGGCGACATCGGCATCTTCTTGAACTCGTCCTTCAGGATGCCCATCGATGCCTGGAGCTTGTCGTACTCGGCGAGCTTTTGTGCGACTGCGCTCTTGTCGGTGGCCTTGCTCGCACCTTCGCTCAGCACGATGAACGCCATGAGCGACTGCGTGCTCACTTGGCTAAGCATGTTGGCCGGCACGAGCTCTTCCTCGTACACCTGGCGCATGCCTTCGTTCTGGATGTACATGACGCCGAGGCCGATGGCCGCGCCACCGATCAACATGGCCGCCATCAGGCCGAGCACGCCGTAGAGACGGCCGCGGACCGTCAGGGCGGGGATCTTCAGCTTCAACTTCTTCATCACGATTCCAGTTCGAAGGTTTTCGAAGGCAAGTTCAACGCGGCCTTCAGGCCACGGCTTTCGTATCGGCGGAAGCCAGCGCGGCTTCCAGCATCTGGGCGTCCTGCGGCTGCAGCAGGCGGTCGACATCGAGCAGGAGCACCATGCGCTCACCGACCGAGGTCAGGCCCTTCAGGTATTCGGTATCGACCGTCGTGCCCATATCCGGCACCGGGCGGATGCCCGACGGCGAGACTTCGACCACGTCGGAGACGGCATCCACGACCACGCCGAACTGGCGGCCGGCGACCATGACGATGACGCAGACGGTGGTGGCCGTGTATTCCTCGCGGGCCAGGCCGAAACGCAGGCGGAGGTCGAGCACGGGGACGATGGCGCCACGGAGGTTCAGCACGCCCAGGACATAGGACGGCGCCTGCGGGATGCGGGTGACCGGTGTCCAGCCACGGATTTCACGGACGGCGAGGATATCGACGCCGTATTCCTCGTTGCCGAGGTTGACGGTCAGGTACTGCGCGGCTTCATCGGCCACGGTGGCGGTGCTGGCTGGCTGGTTCATTGTGTTCCCACTGCGGATCGGTGCGGCGGTTCGGGACCCCTCAAGGGGGTATCGGCCGTGACCGGGGGACCTTTAGTGGGAATTTCGTAGGAGCCCACCCTGTGGGCGACATCTTTCGCCGCACGCGACAAGCCCTGCGGCGGTGTCGCGAACGGCGTCGCCCACAGGGTGGGCTCCTACCGGATTTGTCCGATCAGGCGGCCTTACGGCGCCCCTGCATGCGGACCAACCCGGTGATATCGGTGATCAGGGCCACGGAACCGTCGGCCAGGATGGTCGCGCCGGAGATGCCGGCGACGCGGCGGTAGTTGGCCTCGAGCGACTTCACCACGGCCTGCTGCTGGCCGATGAGTTCATCGACGAACAGGCCGATACGCGTGCCCTCGCCTTCCACCACGATGACGATGCCGTCCTCGATGGCACGACGCGGGCCTTCGCAGCCGAACACGTCGTACAGGCGGATGATCGGCAGCCACTCGTCGCGGAAGCGGAACAGCTCGCCGCCGCCGACAACGCTGCGCAGCGCCTCGGGCTTCACCTGCACCGATTCCACGATGGAAACCAGCGGCACGATGTAGGTCTCCTCACCCACTGCGGCGGTGAGGCCGTCGATGATCGCAAGAGTCAGCGGAAGCGTGATGGTGAACGTCGTGCCCTGGCCGTACTTGCTGGAAATCGCGACGGTGCCGCCGAGATCCATGACGTTGCGGCGGACCACGTCCATGCCCACGCCACGACCCGAGAGATCGGTGGTGGCGGCGGCGGTGGAGAAGCCGGCTTCGAAAATCAGTTCGGCGACCTGGTCGTCGGACATGCCATCGCCCGAGGCGATGATGCCGCGCTGGACGGCCTTGGCCACGATGGCATCGCGGTTCAGGCCGGCGCCATCGTCGCCCACTTCAACCACGATGGAGCCGCCGCGGTGGAAGGCCTCCATGCGCAGCGTGCCCGTATCGCCCTTGCCGGCCGCCAGGCGCTTCGCCGGCACTTCCAGGCCATGGTCGATCGCGTTGCGCACGAGGTGGACCAGCGGGTCGCCGATCTTCTCGAGCACGGTCTTGTCGAGTTCGGTGCCTTCGCCACGCAGGTCGAGCACCACTTTCTTGTCCAGCTTCTGGGCTAGGTCGCGGACCAGGCGCGGGAAGCGGTTGAACACCGTGCTGATCGGCAGCATGCGGATGCTCATCACGCTTTCCTGCAGCTCGCGCGTGTGGCGGCCGAGCTGGGCGAGGCCCTGGCGCAGCATTTCCAGCTGCGCATCGGAGACGCCGTCGAGGAACTGGCTGAGCATCGACTGGGTGATGACCAGCTCGCCGACCAGGTTGATCAGCGTATCGATCTTTTCGATGCCAACGCGGACCGAGCTGGCCTCGCTGTTGGTAGCCACGTCGCGCACGGCGCGGGGTGCGGCGGGCGTGGCAGGAGCGGCGGGCGCGGCGGCCACGGGGGCCGGTGCCGCGACACGCGGGGTGATCGTGAGGTCGCAATCGCCATCCACCCAGTCGAACACGCCCTCGACGGCGGCGCGCTTGGCGCCCGCATCGAGATGGAGCGTCCAGCCGAGATAGGACGACGAGGCGTCCATGTCGGCGAGCGCGGGAAGCTTGCCGGCATCGCACTCGACGCGAAGCG